>CAZDGB010000092.1:0-22772 GCA_964504645.1 uncultured Planctomycetaceae bacterium
GAGTACGTGTCGTGCTTCGGCTCCGGCACGGTCCGCGACGACATCCAGCAAAAATCGGGCAACAAGTTCGCGGTGGAAAGCTGCCACATCAAGGTGAAAGACAGCGACGTCACGGCCCATATCTGGCGGTTCCTGTACGACGTCGCCCGGCAATACCGCGAGAGCTTCGACGTCTACGGCACCAAGCGCAGCTTCGAATGGACGCTCGTCGAACACGAGCCGCATGTCATCCACACCGCGAAGAAGCCCGAGCCGGAAATCCCGGAGAAAGTCGCCATCCCCGATTACGCCCACCTCTTGCCGGAACCCATCCGCCGTTTCACGCAGCCGGCGGAGATCCACGACGCCCAGCACTTGAGTTTCATCCAGGGCGGCGGCCACGGCGGCTCGCACCCGCATTTGGTGAACGAGTTTTTGTCGGCCTTAAGAGACAACCGCGACCCGTGGCCGAACGCGACGCAATCCGCGAACTGGACCTGCGTGGGGATCTGCGCGCATCAATCGGCGCTGAAGGGCGGAGAAATCGTGCGGCTGCCGGGGTTTACGCTAACGGCGAATTGATCCTGACGGCCTGTCTTCATTCGAGTAGAATCCCGCCAAACCGGATGAGACTCAGGAGGTCCGTCATGTCCGAATCCAATTTGCATACCGCCACGGATTTGACCGCGGAGGAAATTCACCGCCGAGGTGAGGAATGGTTCGAACAACGGATCAAGCCGCTGGTCGAAGGCCATCCGCCGATGGAATGCGTCTCGATCGACGTGCTGACGGGAGACTTCGAAACGGCGCCGGAGCCGTTGGAGTCCGTGCAGCGGCTCCGGGCAAAGCAACCGCAGGCGGTCATCTGGACGCGCCGCATCGGGTTTCCGTACGTCCATCGCTTCGGGCCTGTTCCCCGACGGCGAACCGTGGAACTGCGCCGCGTCACATCATGAACGGCACAGTCAACGAGTCGCTCGAGGCCCTCTTGCCGGTCATGCTGCTGGACCGAGAGGGACAGCCGTTTGAAGTCGACGTTGTCATCGACACCGGAGCGACGAATTGGTTGGCGCTTCCCGTCGAGATCATTGACGAACTTCAACTTCCCCAACTCGATTATGAGCAGGTCACCTTCGTCGATGGGCAAGTGATAGATTACAAAACCTATGCTTGCCAGATGCTGTGGCTGGGGCGAGTCCTCACGGTGCAAGCGATTGAGTTAAATGCCGATCCCCTGCTCGGCATGCGGTTGTTGGAAGGCTGCCGGCTGACGATCGATGTGCGAGCCGGCGGAGCAGTCCGTGTTAGCGACGACAAACCCGCACCCTAGCCCGCTAAACTCTGCGGCCTCCCACCGAATCGCTGCACCGCACGCGTCGCGCATCCGATAACTTCCGACGGATGCGATTTGCCGTAACCGCCGTTTTCCCAGCGACTTCCGGCAAATTCGACCGTCACAACCGGCACAATCGTCACTTTCGGAACAGGATGCTTCCGATGCTAATCCGCGGATGGATTTCGCTCGCTGCTTTCGCTCTCACCGCCCCCGTCGCTTTCGGCCAGGTCGTCCCCGGAACGGGGACGAAGCTCGAACAGATCGGCGACAACTTCGAAGACGAGAACTGGACCTACACCTATCACCTGCCCAAGGCCAGTTCCAACATCGACAAGCAGGACCGGCTGCCGTCCGGCATGTCGAGCAACGGCCGCTGGCTCGAAAGCCTCTATCGCGGCACGCCCGACTTTCTGAAGCGCGTTGAACCGCCCGCGGGCGGCATTCCCGGCAGCACGGGGGCGATGGCGATTCAGACGCTGAACTCCGGCATTCCGAATTCCCGCTCGTTCAAGTTTCAGCAGGACGACCTCATCGCCAACCTTGCGACGACGGTCGGTTACCTGCCGGCCGGACGCACGCCGAGCGTTGTCACCCGCGTCTATCTCCCCGAATTCGATCAGTGGGAAGAACGCAACGGCAGCCACTTCGGGTTCCGCATCGACTGCCAGACGATGATCGAAAAGCCGGTCGCGGGCCGCTTCTTCCGGCGGTCGTCCATGGGCAAGCAGATGGAGCCGTACTGGCCCGGCATGTTCCTGCAGTTCAACCGCAAGGAAGACCTGCGGGCGGAAAAGGACACCGTCACGATTCTGATTCGCTCCGGCTCGCGCGGCGAAGACATCCCCGGACCGACGATCACCCGGGGCAACGTCTGGCTGACGCTCGGCATCACGGTGACCCCGGACGGCAGCATCCACTACTACGCCCGCGAGGGCGTCGGCAAGCTGACGCCGAAGGATCACATGTACTCCGGCAAGCCGTATGGCTACACCGCGCTGCAGATGAACACGTTCTTCTTCAACATCGTCAACCAGGACGACGGCCGCACCTGGTCGACGCGGTTCATCGTCGACGACACCGACGTCTTCGCGGTTTCGCAGTGAACTGAGTTGGGCGTCATTCGACGCTGTCGAGTTCGCAGGCTGAGTAGCCCGGCTTTCCCCGGAGAAAGCCGGGCTTTTGTCATCGTCACATCGCCCGGCGGACTTTTCTGCCGCCGACGAAGCGGTCGATCACCAGATTGCCGAGGTCCTGCGCGTTGCAGTATGCCGCGATGCCGCCGCTCACCTGGGCCATCCGCTCGACGAAGTTCACGAGATCGAGGTAGAAGTAATCCTCGATCAGCGCGAAACTCGACAGGTGGATTCCCTCCTGGGCGCACTTGCGGACTTCGGCCAGCGTGACGTTCGCCGTCTGCTCGCACGGCGGGTAGATCAGCATCACGTCGCGGCCTTCCATGTGGGCCGTCGGCTCGCCGTCGGTGATCGTAATGATCTGCTTGTTCTGCGCTCCTTGCCGCCGCAGAATCCGCCGGGCGTACTGCAGGCCGGCGTGAATGTTCGTGAAATGCTGCGGTACGAACCGCGGCGGCTTGTCGAGATTGATTCGCAGCCGCACGCGCGGATCGTAAATGCTCACCGGTTTCGGCGCGGAGAGGAGCAGCTCTTTCTCGTTAAGGGGCGACGCCGACGTGTAGAAGCCGATCACTTCGAGAAAATCGCCCTGGTACTTCCCGCGGACGAGGGCCTGCATCGCCAGCGCGACTTTCTTCGCCGCGGCGTATTTCCCGAAGCGGCTCATGCTGCCCGACATGTCGAGCAGTACGACCGTGGCGCAGGACGTCTGGTATTCCGATTCGTAAATCGCGAAATCGTCTTCCGTGATGCGGACCGGCGTTCCTTTGCCTTGCCGATGCAGCGCGTTTCTTAGAGTTTCCTGTAAGTTCAGATTGGCGACCGGATCGCCGTACTGATACGGCTTCGTCTCGTCGTGCCGGACCGTCCCGCCGCCGCGGAACTCGGTTTCGTGCCGGCCGAGCGAATCCTTCCGGCGGATATCGAACAGTTCCTCGAGCGCCTTGTTCTCGACGCGGCGCAGTCCCTTCGGCGTGACGCGGTATTTCCCCTCTTTATCCTTCTCGACGTAGCCCTGCTTGAGGAGCGCGTCGAGAATCTCGGGGTTCTCCTCTTCCCACTGGTTGAGCGAGTCGAGGACGTCCTCGCCGTATTGCATCAGGTATTCGCTGAGCTGGTCGAACAGCTTGTCCGCCGATTGCGGCGTGAACTCCTGCGACCCGTCCCAGCGGGAATATTCGAATGCGGGCATGACGACTCCGTGCGACGACAGGGCGTGATCACCGCATTATAGACAGCAGCGCAGCGCGCGTCAGTCCGACATGACCGCGCGATTCTGGACGGTCGTGGCATGGAGTGCACTCTCGATTCACCAGGGTTTCACCTCCGCGGCGTCTGTCTTTTGTATACACGCGTGCCGAACTTGGTTCGCGGGCGTTCGGAGCAACGTTTGTTTCGGGGTGAAACCCTGCAAACCGGAAAAATGCGAGAGTGGGTAATTGAATCTTCAAAAGGCCTGACTAATCTACCTTCACAATTCGTCGTCGAATACGAAGTTTTCTTCACACTCGGCGGGCCGTTCTGGCCAAGCGTCTCGCCAAGGTCGAATTTCAGGTTTCCCTTTCCTCTGGTCTGGACACCCATGGCCCATTGCAAACGATTCTCGCGCTCTCGTTTGTTTCCCAACATTTCAACTTCGATTCCTCGCCGCTTCGGCGCCATCGCGCTGTCGCTGGGCCTCGCGTTGATTTCCGCCGGCTGCGGTTCAGGCGACCGGCCGCCGCTCGGTTATGTCGCGGGGAAAGTCTCGGTAAACGGCGAGCCCCTGTCGGGCGCGATCGTCACATTCATGCCGGAAAGCGGACGGCCCGCCGTAGGAACGACCGATGAGACCGGCTTCTACGAAATCCAGTACGTGCAGGGCGTGAAGGGCTGCAAAGTCGGCCCGAACTGGGTGATGTTCGCCGTCCCCACCGGGGGGAACGTCTCGCAGCCGATTCCGGCGAAGTATCAGTCCAAGTCGGACTTGCAGGCGGAGGTGAAGTCGGGCAAGAACACGTTCGACTTCGATCTCGAATCGGAGGAGAAAGCGTCCAAGGTCCAGACGAAACCGGGCGTCGTGGATTAACGCGGCTCGTCGCCGCTGATCGTTGACTTGTGTCGGAAACGTTCGTTTTCCCTTTTTCCAGGAGCAAGCCATTATGCCAGCGCTACGCAAACGACAGACGGGTTTCACATTGATTGAGCTATTGGGTAGTGATCGGTTTTGAATCGAGAATTGTGAATTTTGGAAATTATTTTTCGGGAATAAGTCGCCGCAGGATGGTCGGTGCCGCAGCCCCGATGGCGGTTACGGCAATTGGCAGAACGCCGAACGTGAAGATGTAGGCCACCAGGAGAACTTCCACCGCGTGGCTGCCGCCTCTCGCGCCGTATTCGGTCGGACCCGCTGGTGGCTGGGGGTGGCCGATGTGAAGCTTGGCACACCCGAAGACCGCTCCGCAGGCGAACGCTGCCGCGAACAATAGCGCGTGAGCAGCCATCACACCCACGAACGCCAAGAGGCAGCCGGTCGCCACTCGCTTGAGGCTTGGCATGCCCCCCCCCATCCTTCCGCCCGGCGTTCAGTTGGCTGGACGCTGCACTTGTTGTTTCGCTGTCACCTGGAATTCGGTTACGGTCGTTCCATCAACGGTGCGCGATGCGACAACGGAGAACACATCCCAATTCGCCTTACCTAAGTCGTCAAGATGCTTCTGCAATTCAAGAGCGCCAACCGTGTCCGTCGTGTAAGTTATTTGGGTCTCAGGTTCGTCTTGGGCATGCACGGCATCCGAATTACTCACTGAACACATCCAGGCAACTCCTGCCCCGAACGCTGCGCAGATTATCCAGGCGGGGATTCGCGAGTTCATGCTGATGTCCTTTGGCTTGAGCAGGGGAGGGGGGTCTCACGCTCAACCAGTCTCCCGCCAGGCGCGGTGGGCGTCAATCGGTGGGCGGATCCTATTGTGCAGTCGACCCCGCTGCCCTGGAGTCTTCGGCGCTTGCATGGAAGAAGCCAATGACTTCGAGATCGCTTTTTAGTTTCTCAAAATCTGCGATATTGCCGCCTTCGACGTCTGTTCTGACTTTCACTTTCTCGCGTTGTACCTGTCTCATATCGACGGTGCCCTTTGCTGTTGAGACGAGGAACAACCATCCATTTGACAAGTCGAATGAGCGTTTATTTATCTCCACTTCGCCTGTTAGTCCGTCAGTCTCATATGAGACGGGAAGCTCTTGATTCTCTCCCATCACGTATGCGAACTTCGCCTTTTCGCCTTCATTGTTCGGCATCGTTCCTTCCCCTGAGTAACTTGCGTGGGGGAAGTCAGTCCAAATGGCGATGGCGATTTCATCATTCCACTTAAGATAGTGAATGTATGCGAAATCAATTCCTGGTTCCGTATCTGATTCCTTTTGACCGGAGCTGCTTACGCTCCATGTCACATTCCTAGTTTCGACCGTTCCTCGAAATGGCGCAGGCGGCGATTGAGGGTTGCTCTTACATCCGCAGATTGCAAGATGGCAGATGCACAAAAGCCGCAGCAGTTGCCTCATGGAATGGTCTCGGCGTGCAGCACCCCAGAAGAAAATTACTCCGCCGATTATCCAGGGCGTTCGCGGGATCGGCAATGGCAGCCACCATGCCAGCGGCTTGTTGCCCCACGCGGCGATCAGCACTTCGCGCATCTCGATGGCGCGTGAGCCGATTCAGTTTTTGTTGACTTGCTCTTCGTCGTCTCGTGTCGTTTCAGGCGAGGAATCCGTGGCGCTGTTGGAGGTCGATCTTCGTTCGCGTTTTTGCCTTTTGTCTTCAGCCCGTTGACGTTGCAGGTGCTCGCGCTGAAGCTTGGCGAATGAGTTGCGGTTCTTAGCGATGCGACGTTCCATGAAAGAGGGAGCGGACGATGGGGAGTCTGGCTACGGCGGGATAGTTGGCCTTCGTACCAAAGATGGGGATGTAGTCGAGCAAAGGCGTGCCGGTCAAGGGGATTGTTCGATTCTCTGTCGTGGCTATTGCAGCAAAACGCGAAGACGATGCTGAAGAATCTGCCATAACAAATTGCCACCGGTAGAAAACCCAGAGACGCTCTGGATGGTGACTACGGCCGCGATGATCATTACGGCCAAGACGGCGATCCAAGCGGACGACGGCCAATACCACGGTCGAATTAACCGAAAAAGAAACGGCTCAGGACGCGCGGGCCCTAATTGGAAACTGTTTGTCATCGAATCATCCTACGGGCCAGTCACCGCGTCTTTACCGCAGCCCGGTACATCTCCGCGTGCGTATTGCAGAACAAGTGCCACTCGGACCGTTTCCAGTCGCCGTAGTTTGTGACTTCCGCTGTGGCGGGCTGGCCGCAGACTTCGCAGACACGAGGTAATCGCAGAGGCTGCTGATCCGGGGGGCGCGATGGCACCCCGTTCTCGGCGGGATGGTGCATCATGGAAGGCCGTTGGGATTGGAGAGATGGGAAAGTGACTGGACGCCAGCATAGCATCCCGCCGGTGGAATAGCTCGTCGGCCGTCACTCTTCTTCGCCGGCTTCTTCGCGGTGGACGCGAAGTGAGCGGCCCGGCCGTGCGGGCGATGGTGATGCGCCCGACGGCCGGGCATGCGTTAATAACCCTGCCGACGGAACGAATCGCGAACTTGCTTTGCCACACGACGCAAAAGCGATCGGCTATTCCAAACCGGCTGGGGAACTGTCTCGATAAGGCGTACAGGTAGACCTGATGACACGACTTGCCGTAAATCCTTGAGAGACATATCCCACAAGTCGTATTCGGTCAGTTCGGCAAGCTGCCAAGGCTGGAGCGTCTCCTGGATTTCCGACGTCCGAAGTGGTTGGCGGTCGATCACATCGTTACGCATTTTTGGAGTAACTCTCTGCTCAGATGGGAATTCCTCACCACGAAATTAGAAAAAGCAATCGACGTGCCGATTTCGTAAATCCGCTATACTGGCGGCATGAGCGACGGGTCGCCAGCCAAACAGCCAGCAGCGCCCGTAGTTTGAAATTCTGCGGGCGGGGGTCTAGTTTTCCGACGTTCGCAGCGCGTCGTTGACACGGTCGGAAATCCGCTCGGCGAGCGAATCCATTGTCTGGAGGATTTTCTCCGCCTCTTCCAACACTTGGCGCGACTCTGCGCGGAAGCGTTCGGCCTGCTTTAGGCGCTGAAGTGTCGCGTCGAATTGTTCGCGGAGTTGCCGGACTTCCTCGGCGAGTTCTTCGTAAGATGGCAACTTCTCGGCGTCGTTCATCGCGCCCCCACTACGTTCGCAGAGCGTGCCGACAGCGGAGTGATGGTGGGTTCCGTCGCTGGCTGTGTAGCTGGCTCGGACTTCGAACTTATGGCCGATTATCCAGGGCGTTCGCGGGATCGGCAATGGCAGCGACTCAATTAACCTATTGTCTGCCCTCGGTCTCCGGCGTATGCTGTCGCGCGAAGACTCAGGGAGCATTCAATGAACTTGAAACACCTGCCGTTCTTTGAAATCGCGGCGTTGACGCTCGCGATCCTAGTCGGGATCCTCTGCGTGAATATCGCGAAGTTGAACGACGTTAACGATCTGACTTCTCTAGAGTCGATCTGGAAAAACGACGAAGAGGTGATTGTCAAGATTCGCGAGCATGGAAAGATCACGGACGACGAGCACCAAGCGGAATTGCGAAAAGCGATAGAACGCGGGCGCAAACAAGTCGGGCTCGACAAGGAAGTGACGGATAGCATCGCGGAAAAAGAGCGATGACATTCAAAGCGGTCCCGTGAATCGTTCGCTCACTTCTTCTTCGCCGGCTTCTTCGCGGTGGAGTGAGAGTCGGCCGCTGCAACATGGTTCGCCGGTACAAAGAAACCCAAGTGAACGCGTTGCAGAACGGCGAACTGTAATTCCTCGTTTCTGGCGGGTTGGTTCTCCGCCAAGAAGGCGGCAAGTTTTTTCGCCGAGACATTGTCGTTCGTCATGATGCGCCTTTGCTTGCATGGCCCGCCGGAGGACGGCGACTTAATGGAATAGTCTAAGTCACGCGCTGAGCCAATAACAGGTCGCTGATGTCGCGCAAGATGATTCCGCAGGCGGACGGGAAATGGAAGTTCGTGGACTGAGTCGCGGCCGTCGTCACCAGGACAGCGGCTTGTTGCCCCAAGCGGCGATCAGCACTTCCACCGTCTCGATGTCGCGTTCGAGTTGTGGAATTGCGTTGCCGACGCCAGCGGCATCCACGCAGGACTCAATCGCCTGCATCCGTGGATCGGTCGGTTCCCAGACTTCGCCCTCCTGCAATTCACTGTTGACCATCTGGAGATGATCCAGGACGCCCAGCAGCGTCGGGTGTGACGTGCTGTCGAAATACCGGGCGACTCGTTGACGGAGGGCGGCGTCGATCATGCCGTTATCGTCCCGCCAGCGCATTCCCGACGTCAACTGAACGCTTCCGCCGCATTAATCCGGTTTGGGCAGGCCGTCAAAGAATTCCCGCCTATGTGCATCGCAAAAGTAACGCAATCGAAACTGCCCAGTGACTGGATCGCGATCGCCGAAGCAGAAAACCGCTTTCTGCCGGCAATAGTCGCACTTAGTGGGTTCAAAGTCCGGGCGATGCGATTCAGGTTGCTCTGTAGTCATGCCTGCTAGGTGAACTACCTCCCGACCAGAATTCCGAAGACCGTGGAAGCGAAGTGAACTCCGGGGAGTATGACCAGTGCGACGGCAAGGCCAGTTACGACACGTTCGAGTAAGTGGAGGAAAAACCGCCCGCGCGTCATCGCCTTCCTTGGGGTTGAGGATTGAATCATTCAATCATTCGCGTCATCAGGCTGGGGGTCAACGGCTTACGATTCCGTCACTTCCTCTTCGCCGGTTTCCTCGCGGTGGACACAACGGCGAACAAGAGGTGCCGCGCCACGCAACGAGCTCGGATGCCGTTGAGCTGCCGCCATCTTTCCCTAATTGGGCGGCTAGAAACCAGGCACGACCTGCACCATAGTCCGAAACTCATTGAATTGGCGAGGAGTGGCAGGATCTAGCAATCAATACGAGTTAGCGGAATTCTCCGGCGAGATTTCGCCGATCAAAGCGCACGAAGGAGAAGCGATGCTCAAATTTGTCTGGCCAATGAAAAGCTTCCCTATCGGAGCCGTCCTGCTCATGATGGTGGGCTGCAGCCATTATCCGCGGAATCGCAGTGTCGATTCATGCAACTGCCATCACGCTGTGCTTCCAGATTCGGGCGCCCCCGCTAACTCTACAATCGAGCCTCAGGCCGTTTCTGAAAGGAACGTCCCCAGATTGGAGGCGGTGCCCGCGTCTATCGATCTCAATGCTCTGATCGGGCCTGGAGAGGCAGGCCTGTCCCCGCCACCGACTAGTCCATAACAGGACGGCCAGAAGTCACTGGCGAGGGGTGCATGGAGTGCGCTTCGGTCGACTACAGAATCCGGTTCGCATCTCTTGGCCGACCATCGTTCAGTCGTATTCGACGCTCCTCGCGTCTTTGCAGTTCTGCCCTCTCATCGAAAACGAGGTTCCCGCACGCGTTGCACTCGATGTAGCTCCACTCGTCTTTGAATTTGCCATCGGATCTGAGCAGAAAACGGTACTCTCCCCAGAGGGGCAGGCTGGATTTTCGAAACGCCTCTCGTAATTCATCAACAGCGCGAATGGCGTCTTTCTCAGGTCGAAAATTTATCGCCCGCCCGTCAGCCGAACGGACGTATTCGGCTTCACACGTGCTAACGTGCGAATAGAACCTGGCGTAAAGCTCCGCCGACGACCATTCCTCCGTGATGCCCTTTGTCATCGCAGTTACGATTCGCTGCTGAAACTGCTCTATTCCACGGATCATCGGAGCGCTCTCGAACTCAGGCGGTGACACGATAGTTGACTCCGATCGCTCGGATTTCGAAACTGTCGATCAAAATTTGCCATTTGAGATTCGAGTTTCGATCAGCTGCCAACGCCCACGGAAACTCAGTCGGCATGGCAGGAATTTCCGCACCTCTCAGCGGTCATACGCCGGTTGTTTAGAAGTCTGTGACCGAATAACGTCAGCTCCGCGAATGCAGGCTGGGATGCCTGTAGGTTCGGACCATCCAAGGCGGGAGTTTTACTCCGACTCGTCGAGTGATTTCCTCCCGCTTCGACCAACCGGCGCGAACTTCCCGGGCGCGCTCGACAATCTCCGCTGGCGTTGGCACCGCCTGACCATGCTGGCAGTTCCCGCACACGTCACGGCGGTCGATGACGTTCGTGCGGCGGCCAATTCGCAGATGAAGATGCCCTTTTGCCGACGGTGCTTCGGTTTATTGGCTGGTCGAATAGAGCGCAGGAACGCGGATTCTGACAGAGTGTCGATCATGATTGGCCCCAATTGGTTGATGCGCGTCCCTGCGAGAGTTGTTCCAGGTGGCGGCGGAGTCGTAGGCAACTCCTGTTCCGTCATACGGTGGGCCGAAAGAAAAACCCGACAAGCAGGATGCCACATCTGCTTGCCGGGCTTTTGGGGGACCGTGGTCGCAGGGGCTACTGCGAACACGCCAAATATCAGCATGAGTATGGGGGAGTACGGATGCAAGCCAATTAAACCGGCCGCGCGGGCGATGGTGATGCGCTCGACGGCCGGTTACGCCGCGGTCTTGCGCCATCGGCGACGCAATCCGCCGGCGATGAGTCCGATAGCACCGAGGCCAGCGGGCGTAAGGGTGCCGGGTTCAGGGACGCCGATGACCGGTGTCGGCGAGGTGTAATGTCCAGCAATGTGCCAGCCGTTCGCCGTGCTTGGGTCAATGTTTTGGCCGCCCAATTGGCTGTAGGGATTCAAAAAGGTGAACAGGCTTTGCGTCGTATTCGCTGCGCCGGGAACGAAAAATCCTGAGAAATACGTCTCTCCGACGCCTGTGATGGGGTTGAGTGCCACATGTGTATTGCTAAATAGATCGGTAATTCCAGAGAATGCGGTGCCATTAAGATCCCAATATTCAAAAAAGGCATCCAGAGCAACTGGTGTTGTGAATTGGATGTTGTTGATTTGTGACTGCCAGAAGGCATTCGTGTTGCCGGCCAGCGGACCGCCGGAAACGGTCGAGAAGTTGAATACCACCCAAACCGAATTTGGGCCGTCCGGCACAATGGTTTCACTGACATTGAGCTGTCCGGAGTCAATCACCGAATTCAGCCCGTCCAGCGTGACGTTCGTGGTAAACGTGCCTACGAAGTTGGTGTTACTAACGGAATACTGACTGCCGACGTCTACGAGACCCGCTTGTGCCTGTCCCATCACGCACAGCAACCCAGCGACCGCTAAGCACTGCATGGCCCGCTTCATTTGGTGCTCATTCTTCGAGTAGAGGGGGAGGATTTCAACGAAGGGCCGAAGATAACACCCCCCAAGCTGGACACAATGAAGAGCGGGCGCAATTTGGACAGGTTTTCCGATCGCTTGCTCCCGTCTAATTCAGGTAGTGATGTCACCGCCCCCTAGTATTGTGTGTGAAGCGAATCCGCAGCCAACCGCCCAGGATCGCCGGCACGTAAAGCAGCGCGCCTCCGATTGCCAATAATCCGGCAACCGGGACGAGTCGCGGATCAGCAATGACGCCGGAAATAAGAAACACCCCCACCACGCCGCCCAAGTACGCGAGGCCGACATACAGTGCGATCAGCGCCACTCTGCGGGAGCGCCGTAGGGCGACGAAAAAAACGGCGAGCACGACGGCATACAGCACCATGCCGCATGGGAAGACCAAGACGGAAAACGCTTCGTGAATCAAGCCGCCGAGGGATGGGCCGGAACTCCAAGGGTTGCTGTTCATGCCCGCAGTCTCCCGCCCGGCACGGTGGGCGTCAATCGGGTTTGCCTGCCATCGAATACAGCCGCAATCTGTCTGTTCCGCAGATCACGAAACCTAAGGTGTTCCCCTCGCGTTCGATATGCCTTCGAATCAGTGAACGTACGGAATCGGCCGGCCCGAGTGAATTAGAATCAACAAGTTCGCGGCCAATGGCTTGGCGTGCAATTTCGTCAGCGGTTATCGGTTGATTCGATTCCAACAGGACCGCTGCGATGGCACCAAGCCATTTCGATGGACGTTTTCTGGCCATATTGTCCTGGGGCTGGCTTTGAGCTGGCTTGGACTTGGAACTCCCCGCCGATTATCCAGGGCGTTCGCGGAATCGGCAATGGCGAGCTACTTGTGGCTCAGCTTCACGACTGCGTATCATACCGTTCGAGGGTTCCATGCGACGCGTATTGTCTTGTGTCCTGCTACTGCACATACTCCACGTTCCAATTCCGTTTCCGGACCTGGACGGAGAGTGCCGCGGCGCGACCATCTCCAGCCTGTTTGAAGGCCACGCTTGGCATGTGCTGTTGATTGGGGTTCGCCCGCAAGATGACATCGACCGAGGCCCCATTCACACCAGTCAAGATCCCACCAAGCCCACGCGTGACGAACCTGCGTTCGGCGATTGGGCCATTTCGGCCGCTCCTGGAATTACCTGGGGCTCTATCGACACGATCGTTGCCTGGGCTCCTGCCGATCTTCTCGATGTGAGATTGAGCGAATGGGACTCATCGGCGGAAGAGATCCTGCAACAGGACCTCATCTGGCCCACAGCACGGCGGGCTCGAATCCGCTTTCACAGCTGGCTGGTCTAACACCCGCCGACGGTTCAACAATTCGCGCCGCGTCATACGCTGCGCTGTCCGTCGAATTCTTCGATTCGTTCAATCTCACGGAGAAAATCCATGTTTTGTTTGCACAAGTCTCATCGTCGCGCGACACTCGGTTTCACCCTGATCGAATTACTGTTAGTGATCGCGATCATCGCAATTCTGATTGCGTTGCTGCTGCCGGCCGTTCAGCAGGCCCGCGAAGCGGCCCGCCGCACGCAATGCAAAAACTGTCTCAAGCAAATCGGTTTGTCGCTGCACAACTATCACGACAGCTTTCAGACGCTTCCCCCCGGTTGGATCGGTGTCACGTCTGGCCAACAGGATGTTTCTGGGATCAACGGCTGGGGCTGGGCCGCGAAGCTTTTGCCGAACGTCGATCAAGCGCCGCTCTATCAAACGATCGACTTCAATTCGTCCGTGGGCTCGAACGTGAACGTCACGCCCCGAACGACGTTTCTGCCGGTCTTTCGCTGTGCGTCGGACATCGGGCCGAACCGTTGGACGATCCCTTCCGCAGGTACGTCCAATCCGCTGTCGGAGATCGCGGCGGCCAGCTACTCGGGAGTATTCGGGAAAAACGAGATCGACGACTGCAATGGGCTGGCACCGGGGATCCCCTGTGCGAGCGATGGCGTCTTTTATCTCAATAGCCGCACGCGCCTTGCCGATGTGACCGACGGCTTGAGCAACACTCTGATGGTGGGGGAGCGCATTACGCGAATCGAGAGCGGCTGGAACTACACCTGGGCCGGCGTCATCAGCGGCGGTGAGAATCCCATCGTGCGGATCCTCGGTGACACCGACGTGACGCCCAATCGGGATTTGATCCGCATCGACGAATTCGCCAGTTACCACACCGGCGGAGCCCATTTCATGCTGGGCGACGGAGCAGTCCGTTTCCTCAGCAACAGTATTGATTTGGGTGTCTATCGCAACCTCGCCTCGCGAGCCGCGGGGGACATCGTTGGGGAGTTCTAGTCAGTCTCCAATGGAAGCGCCCCGGTTTCCGCTGGGGCGCTTTCCTCTCCCGATAGAGCGAGCCGGTCACCTTTTCTTCGCCGGCTTCTTTGCAGTTGACGCGGCGACCGCTTCCCGCCCCCGCACAATCCGGCGTCCCTTGAACTGGCCGAACAGCGCCGTGATCCCTGGCCGTCGCCGTCCCGGTCATCCTGGTAGATCACCGCCCAGTCGCGCGTCGTGCTGAGCTCGTGCGCGCGGACCGTGTTGGAGTAGAGCGCCGTGTAGTGCCAATCGCCACGGTGGCGCTACTTCAATGATGACAAATTGATATTCGCTTCCGCCCGTGCCAATTCCTCACCTAATTGTGCCATTTGCATTTTAGGCTGCCGAATAAGTCCGATATTTTTGGCATTTAGTGGAAAGATCATTGCGTCGATGTGGTAGCAATTCGAATCGGTCGGCTGAATATAACCGCCAAAGACATGCGTGGCTCCTGTCGTCAGGATCGTACTCGACTCCAGTTCTGTGAACACAGGAATTCCCACGGACCGCAGACCGGCTCCGACGGCATTCTTAAAGGCCACGGACGTTTGTGCTGTGGCGTGCATTGTTCGCTGGGCTAAGACGGCATTGCTCAAACCCATGCGGGAAATCGTCTTTTGTGTCGGAGCCTGCCATGTCGGAGCCAGCATGGCGATTGACACGGGCCGGCCAGACTTGGTGATGACAATATCGTCAGCTCTCAGTCCTTCGTCGTCTTCCCAGCCCGTTAACCCCGAACCGCTGATGACGACACGGCTGGCCTCGTCGTGGATTTCCGTCACATTCAGTGTAGTCGCCAGCAATACGTGGGCCGGACGATCGCCGGTGAAGTGATTCGCCGCCGGCCGCTGTGCTTCCCGCAGCACATACAGGGTATCGTGATGCTTCACCCCGTGGCGCAATCCCAGCGTGATCAAGGCATTGTCGCCCTGGACCTCCAGCGCGCGACCGGCGGAGGGCAGAATCCTGGACGCCATCTTCCAGACCGCGTAGCGCACTTGATGCGCTGTCGGTACTTGTGTGTCTTTCGTCACCCACGTAACGGATTCGATCTCTTTAGAACGGATTTCGTGGTTTTCAACGCCAAACAACGGGCGATACGTGAGTGACTCCTCGTTCACCGAGTCTTCGACAAAAACCAGATGTTCGCGGCTGGCTTTAACGCCCAAAAATGCCGGCAGCGCCACAGCCGGCTGTTCGACACCGTGAAATTCCGATTGGGAACCTGCCTGCACTGTCACCAGAGCCAATCTTCCTGTTTGCATCTGGAAGCGCTGTTGGACGTTCGGCTGCGCAATCAGGCGCTCGCCGGATTGGGCCCAGATCACATCTCCGCGACGAACGTCCGTCAGTCGCAGAGCCAGATGATATGGCCCTCCTTCCTGAGACTTTTTCAAATCGACAAACAACAGATGCGTGGCCCCCAACTGAGAAATTCCCTCCTGAGCGCCAGGCGACAACGGCTTGCCGAAACTACTCTCGTCAAGAACAGCCTGAATCTGTTGCCGCTCCACCACGGGAATTGCGAGTTTCGTCAGCTTGTCGTACACCTCATCTTCAACGTACATCGCCAATTCTCGCAACAACCGCACCGGTTCCTTGCGGGCGTCGCGCGGATAGGGCTTTTCGTGAAGGCGCGCCCAGAATTCGAACAGTTCATCGGTCGCGCGCGTATCCGCCACTTTCGACAGAGATTTCTCCTCTTGCAACGCATCGACTTCCAGATGGACGGCGACGCGGATGATGGCGGGCTTTCCGTCGCGTGATCCCAAGTTTTGCGCTGTCTTCAAAACGCAGTAATCCAGAAAGTCTATGTCACTGAGGCTCGACAGTATCTTCTCCCCATGCGCCATGCGGACCGAACCGATCTGGACGCGGCTGCGCGGGATCGAGTCATCCGTTGCGGCGACTTCACGAAACCAAAGCTGCTCGACATCATTCTTCAAGTAGAACCCCACATGGCGTCGCCCGTGTTCCGCGTCGCGAAATACGACAAAGGGGGGATTCTTTTCCTCGGGAGGATACGGGACAAATCGGAGCGGACACCAGTAGCGGTGAATTTCCTGGGCAAGATTTTCCGGGACGATCTCATCTAAAGCGACCCCGGCATAAATTTTTCGAGTCAACTCATGATCATGATCGATGGGAGGGCGTCCTGCTTTCCTGGCCCAACGAACGGCATCTTGCTGAGATTGCCCATCCGCCTTTTGGATCACCTTAAAGCGACCGTCCTCCAACTGCTGAAATCCCACAGCGAAACTGTTGGCATTGACCATGATGAAATCGGCATGTTTCCATTTGTTGATCGCATCCAGCCTTACCGTCAGGTTTTGAATCTCACGTTGAAGAGTTTCTCTCTGCTGTTGAAGCTCCTCGGTTTCCGCCTCTAACCGAATAAATTCCTTGGTGGCCTCGCGGAGAGATTTCTGCATCTCTTCCAGTTCGACTTTCGTTCGTGCGAGCAACGTGACAACTGGATCTTCGTATCCGGGGGGATGAATCGGCGCGGGCACGGGGCGATTCCAGGATCCTTGCAGTACGACCAGCACACCGGTCAGCACGACAAATGCACCCGCCGCCAGAACCCCAGTGAATGATATGCCATTTCGCCCGAGAACAATTGCCGGCGTTTCCATGTGACCGATCTGTGGCGACACGGGCGTGGCGCCCGAGCGCGATGGCACTTTGATGGCGAGGACCTTCCCACACGCTGGACACGGACCGCCGCCTGTGGCGGACACGATTCTTTCATCAATAGTCAGTCGAGCGGCACAATGCGGGCAAGAAATCATCATGGTGAGCTCCTGAAAAATGGGACGGCACACCACAGAAATCGCCATCGGACTTGTCTGCCCCTCAGGAATCTGAAATAGAATAGCTGTGAACCGAAAATTGTGTGTAAACTTACACCATGCTTTGCGAGGGTGCCAGCGGATCGTAGGTGGCGTCAAACCCATTCCATGACGACAGACTTTCGTCCTGATGACTCCGTGTCCGGCTGGATTCAACAGCTGCAAGCGGGCGATCGCGCTGCTGCGCAACGTGTATGGAGTCACTTTTCCCAATCCGTGTTGCACCTAGCCATGAAACGCCTCGAGGGACGAAAACCACGCATGGCTGACGAGGAGGATGTCGTCCTGAGCGTGTTTCGCACACTGTTCCGCCGTGCCGAGGACGGGGGTTTTAGTCAACTGCAAGATCGTCAGGACCTCTGGCGTCTGCTGGTCACCATCACTGAACGGAAGGTGATCGATCTCGTGCGTGACCAGCGACGCAAAAAGCGAGGCGGTGGAAACGTAGTGGGAGAATCCGCTTGCCTACGCTCAACGGATCAGTCGTTCCCCGGTTTGCAGAACTTCGCGTCGAAAGAGCCCACGCCGGAATTTGTGGTGTCGATGGTGGAAACGGTGGAACATTTGCTGGGAATGCTCGATGACGAGAATCGCGCCATCGCCGTGGCGCGCCTGGAAGGCTACTCGAATGAAGAAATTGCGGCGCAGGTAGGCCGTTCGCTGGCCACTGTTGAGCGTCGCGTCAAGCTGATTCGCACCCGCTGGACCTCCGGGAGTGAAGGAGCGTGACGGACACTTTCCAACAAACGTATGGCGGCCTGTCACCCACCGACCAGGTACGAGTCGATTCCATCTGCACAGCGTTTGAGAATGCATGGCGATCCAATAACACGCCTGACTTGACCGAACACCTTGATCGATCGACCCCCCCCGCACTCCTTCCTGTTCTGCTGCGGGAGTTATTGAAAGTGGACATCGCTTGGCGTGAGAAGCGGGGAGAGCGGCTCGCCCAGGAAGATTACGCCAGTCGATTTCCCGATCTCGCCACCGTCATTGCCAGCGTTTTCGCGGAACTTAGAGACCGCCAAGTGGCGTTCGTGGATTCGCACTTGGCGAAAGAATCGACCGTTGACTGGGGACGAGGCTTGACTTCCGCACGGGCGCAGGCGCTGGATGCGACCGTTCATTTGTCAGATTCGATTGCTTCCCCTTCAGAGCAGAGCTTGAATCGATCCGCAGCCCCGGACTCCCTGCCGTACATCGGTCGCTATCGCGTCCTGCGAGTCTTGGGTGAAGGCGGGTTTGGTCGCGTTTATTTAGCCCATGATGATGAGTTGAACCGACCTGTGGCGATCAAGGTGCCGCGACCAGAACGGCTTTCGCGGCCCGTGGATGCCGAGGCCTATCGTACTGAAGCGCGGACCGTTGGCAGCCTCGATCACCCGCACATTGTCCCCGTCCATGATGTCGGCAGTACAAAGCAGTTCCCCTTCTTCGTGGTGTCGAAATTTATCGACGGGACTGACTTGGCAAAAAAACTTCACCAGTCCCGTCCCACGCTCGCAGAAACCGTCGCCCTGGTTGCAATGGTCGCTGAGGCGTTGCACTACGCTCACATGCGGGGATTTGTGCATCGCGACATTAAGCCCGCCAACGTGCTTATTGATGCCGCAGGCAGACCTTTTGTGACGGATTTTGGTTTGGCCTTGAAAGAAGAGGAGTTCGGCAAGGGATGCTCATTGGCCGGTACGCCAGCGTACATGAGTCCAGAGCAGGCGCGTGGAGAGGGTCATCGAGTTGATGGCCGCAGTGATATTTTCAGCTTGGGCGTGGTCTTCTACGAGATGCTCACAGGCAGACGACCTTTCAAGGCCGAATCACGACGAGAGCTACTGGAGCAGATCAGTACCGTCGACGTTCGTCCTCCGCGGCAAGTTGACGATCACATTCCCAAGGAGCTGGAACGGATTTGCCTCAAAGCGTTGTCGAAGCGAGCGGCAGAGCGGTACACGACAGCGACGGATATGGCCGACGACCTGCGGCTCTTCCTAAACCAGCAACTCAGTCCTTTGACCTCCTTCGTAGGTGCGCCCGAACCGGCCCTGCCCCCCACCTCAACTTTGCGAGAGGCGGGGATATTGATCACGCCGACTTCTGACAGCCAGCCGATCAGAATCGTACCGAAGGGATTACGTGCCTTTGATTCACACGATGCCGACTTTTTTTTGGAGTTATTGCCTGGTCCTCGTGACCGCGATGGTTTACCCGAGAGCATCCGCTTTTGGAAGTATCGAATCGAGGATGTTGATTCGAACGATTCCTTTTCGGTGGGGCTTATTTATGGTCCTACGGGTTGCGGAAAATCGTCCTTGGTCAAAGCCGGACTGTTGCCTCGATTGTCCGACAACGTGATTGTCATCTACGTCGAAGCGACCTCGGAAGATACCGAGACGCGGCTGTTAAGCGGTCTGCACAAACAGTGTCCGGGCTGTTCCGCCAACCTGGGCTTGAAGGACGCCATGGCGGAGTTGCGCCGTGGCTACAGTGTCCCTGCAGGAAAAAAGGTCCTCCTCGTCCTCGATCAGTTCGAGCAATGGCTTCATGCGAAGCGGGCAGACAACAACTCGGAACTTGTTCAAGCCTTGCGGCATTGTGACGGCAACAGGTTGCAGTGCATCGTGATGGTACGGGACGATTTTTGGATGGCCGTGACGCGCTTCCTGACAGAATTGGAAATAGAACTTCATCAAGGAAAAAACTGCGCTGTTGCTGACCTGTTTGACTTAGACCACGCCCAAAAAGTGTTGGCCGCATTGGGCCGGGCCTTTGGAAAACTTCCTGAAATCGGCGAAACGGGACAGGAACAGAGGGAGTTCCTGAAAAGAGCGGTGGCTGGTTTAGATCAGGAAGGCCGCGTCATCTGCATCCGGTTAGCATTGTTTGCGGAAATGATGAAGGGGAAAGCTTGGTCCCCTGCGTCACTGCGAGAGGTCGGCGGAACAAAAGGGATAGGCGCCACGTTTCTCGAAGAAACGTTCTCTTCTCCTTCGGCAAATCCGAAACACCGCCTGCACAATAAAGCGGCGCAAAGGGTTCTCAAAGCCCTGTTGCCCGACTTCGGTACGAACATCAAGGGCCACATGCTGTCCTATGCCGACTTGATGAAGGCATCCGGGTACGGGGACTCCAAAGACTTCGATGCATTGCTGCGCGTGCTCGACGGCGAGATCCGGCTCATCACTCCTACCGATCCGGCTGGGACCGAGGAAGGTGCGCGATCTGCTCCGGAAACGGGTGCGAAATATTTTCAACTGACCCACGACTATCTCGTTCCGTCGCTACGAGATTGGATCACCCGCAATCAGAAGGAAACTCGCCGTGGACGAGCGGAACTCATCTTGGAAGATCGAACTGCGAGCTGGGTGTCGCAGCCTCAGTCGCGTAATCTTCCTTCGACATTCGAATTAACACAGATCGTGTGTTTCACGCCCTGGAAGCTATGGACGGCGCCGCAACGCCGTATGATCCTATGGTCGCTGCGTCGCACCGCGACTTTTTGGACATCAGTCTGCATCATGCTGCTGCTTTCTGCGTCGCTGGTGTGGTATTTCAATTCGAAACTGGAAACTCGCTTCTCCAACCTGCTCAAGTACCGGGAGCATGTCAGTGACATGCAGGAAAACGCGAGTTTCATCGCCTTGGCTCAAGGTCCGCGATTCGAACATGCCATTTCCGGCGTAGAGCGGAAACTGCGTCTGAAACCCGAAGACCTTCTGTTGAAATACGACGCGGCCTGCGTTTACAGCCTGGGCGCACAGACGCTCATGGTTGACTCGGCTTCCAAAAGCCAGGCCGGCGACGATCTACGTGCTGGAAAGTGGAAACAACAGGCCGTCCGTTTACTCCAGTCGCTGTTCGATGCCGGCTATTTCGCAATCCCGGACCGCCGAGACAACCTTCGAAACGATCCGGACCTGCAGCCATTGAGAACCGATATCGAATTCGTGAACTTGCTCAACGACCTCAATCGCCGGTATGGCGACTAAGGTTTCTGCTGAAAACTTAAAACTCGCCCACATACTCGCTACCTGCGATCGTTGACAGAGCCTCATAGGTTTCGTCGTCAATCATCTGGCTGACGAATCGGACAGCCCCATCGGCCAGTAAGAAGATGGCTCCTGAACTGTGCTTGCTACTAAATCCTTCCGGGTAAATTGTCACAGCAGTGTTTATTTGAACGCGAGTGATGCCGGTCACGCTAACACCATTGCTGACGCCCGCTCCCATCGCTGCCCCACTGTCGCAAATACCGAGCGCGCTAATACTGCCAGGATCTCGAATTCGTCCGCAATTGCGAATCCAGATTGCTCCTTCCGGACATTTCGACCAGTTTGTTCGTCCGTTCCTCTCGCCGGCGGCAAACGTATTGCTTGTACCATCGATGATCGAGCTCATTCTCGTGCGGGATGCAACTTCAAAGATTCCCTTCAGCTCTGGGCCCCGAGGGAAAATGGGTATGCCTCCGATCGCATCAAAAAGAGTTCTCCCATGAACTCCAATGTAGTTCGACTTTCTATACCCGGCCAATAGCCGATCAGATGGGCTGGGAAATGTCCCGAAAAACCACAATCCGTAGCCAGCTTCCGCTTCACCAGAATCGGACGGACAAACAAAGACGGGCAATAAAATGTCGTTCGTTGCACCCGGCGGCGGTGGATCATCAGCACCTGTGACGCCCAATGTCTGGTAGAGAGGACCGTGGTCGAGGAATGGCAGTAGGAATGTCCCCCAAGCCCAGGAGCCGCCGCGATCTGCAGGTCGATTCGAGAGCGAATCGAAATCTATCCAACCTGGCGGAAAGGCTTGATGGGCGTCGTGGTAATTGTGCATCGCTAACCCCATCTGTCGCAGATTATTTCGACAAGAGGTCCTTCTCGCTGCTTCTCGGGCCTGCTGAACAGCTGGAAGTAAGAGGGCAATCAAGATCGCGATCACCGCGATGCAAACGAGCAGCTCGATTAAAGTAAACGCGGTTCGACACTTCATCGCTCACCTCACTCTAGGGCCCACGGCGAAAACGGTGAAGAGATACAGGACTCACCAATTGGCTGGCTGAATTGATCGCGTTAAAGACCGATCTGCCTAACAGGGGCCGGAATTGAGCTGAGTACCCCCGCTCAGTGATCAAATGGCAGGATTCTATTTCGCCGAGGGATCCCGCGCCAAGTCGGGCTATGTGGCCGCGATCCGCTGGTGGATCCACGCCCGCAGGATTTGAGTTCTCCACTTTCAAGTACAGAACCAGGCGGTCGGAACATCAGAATTGTGGAGAAATGGCTGATTTCGTGGCGTGGTCGGAGTCTTAGGATCCCGCCCGAATCGGCTCAGAGTACCGAGTCGCCGCGCACTCTTATGGAAGTCTTGACCTCATAACCTGAGGGTGTCGAAATTCCCAGCCCCCTGGTCTCAGAATTTCGTGTCTCTGTTGGAATTCCGAAGAGGGTTGGGTTCCCTCCACTGACAAGGCCCAGCGGAACTCCGCTGGGCCTTGTGCTTTTGAATGAGCGCAATTCGGAGTAGGTTTCTGCCCCCCGAAACAACGCCAGTCCCGACAAGAACTTGCGGGTGCGTTTTGCGCGTGGGACACTCACTTACGTCTCGCCGTGTCTCGCGAGGTCATAACCAGGATCGGGCCGAGAGTCGTTTTGGACCAAAATCTCTGCCTGCGGCGGAGAGTTTCGCGCCTTGGTTACGAGGGGGTTGGGATCGGCTGAGAGAGGCCAACGACTCTGTGTCGCGCGCGACAAATGGGATCCGGTCGCTGTCTCGCGCTCTGGCGCGAACCGCCTGCGCGGGTGCTGAG
>CAZDGB010000093.1:0-22588 GCA_964504645.1 uncultured Planctomycetaceae bacterium
GAAGGTCGATTATCCCAACCTCGAAGAGGAGGAACGCATTCTCGCGGCGACCACCGTCGGCGAGAAGCAGGAGATCCGCAAAGTCCTCTCGGCGAAAGCGATTCTCTATTTGCAGAAGCAGATCAACCTCATCGAAGCCGCGCCGCTGACGATCAACTATGTCGCGCGGCTGGTCCGCGCCACGCGTCCGGCGGACGACTCGGCCCCGAAGTTCATCCGCGAGTGGATCGACTGGGGCGCCGGCCCGCGCGCCGGGCAGTTCCTCATCGCCGGCGGCAAGGCGATGGCGGCGATGGACGGCCGGCCGAGCATCTCGATCAACGACATCCGCCGCGTCGCCGTCCCCGTGCTCCGCCACCGCATCGCCGCCAACTTCCAGGCCCAGGCCGAAGGCATGACGACCGACATGATCATCGCACGTCTCTTGGACGAGATCGCCGAACCGACGGTGAAAAAGTACGTGTGAGCAGCTCGCTGCGACGCGTCAAGTTGTATCTGGGTTGTTAGAGACTAACACGATGTGCTGAACTTCTTGCGAAAGCGAGATTTTGTGCGAATGCGCATTCATCTCCTGACCTTGGCGCTGTGCCACTCCACTGTCATCGCCCAGGATTTCAGTTGGCCAGCGGACTGCGGTGGAGAATGGGGGCTTAGCACCATCGGATTCGATGAATACGAGTACCAATCGCGTCGTGCAGCGACGGAGACTTTCAATCCCGATGGCCTGATGCAAAAACGGCTGGTCGTCGAATGGGGCCAAGCCAGGATGGGTTATGTCGGCGACGCGGAGTCCGATGAAGCGGACAAACCTTCTCGGCATATCTGGAAGGATGACAACTCGCTTCGGCCGGACCGGATGCTTTCGATACGTGGCAGGCTACTGATTGCATCCGAAGACGGAAAGAGTCGTCAGCCCATCGACTGGGTGCAAGGCATCCGCGTGGTCGTTTCGCGGGTGCACGATCAAAAGCCCGATTGGAACACACGCCATGATCGTCATGATGCTGTCTGGGAGAATTTTGTCATCAGCGAAAAAGGCGAATTCTTAGTCACGATTTCGCCCGGAGCGATCCGTCGGGAGGTCGACAAAGCCTTGCATTTTCAGATCGCTTTGTCGCTAGCCGAAATGAAAAGTACAAGAATTAGCTGGCGCAACACGGTGGGCGTGCTGCCGCAATCGGTCATGATGCTCAAAATTCCGGGGCCGCCCGCGATTCCCAAGACCATGCAGATCATTAATGGGGCACCCGCTTATGAACAGAATGACTTTAATCCCGCTAAGCTTGTCCGCGCCGTAAATCACTTGATACCCATGGGCAAAGAGCAGGCGATTCGGAAGCTACGAGAGTATTTGAAGGTCGCCTCAAATTCGGGTACGTCGGAACGAATCGAAGAGAACATCGACGCATCAGATAAGACCTGCGTCTATTTGATCATTAGGTTGCTGTTTGAATCCGCCGATCCGGCAAAAGAGTTGCCTGAAATCCACACCCTTCCATTTCTGCCGCTTCCTCACGACCACGACAAACCGTTGTGGCCGCTTCATCCCATCTATTTGCAAGATGATCTTCCGTTTTTCCTGGTCTATGGGGGAAGTATGGTCGGGCCGACTGATCGACCGGAAAATCACGTCGATTGGGCGGAGGATCATGGAACAATTCGCACGAAGCCACTGCGGCCAGTGGACAATCCCATGCTTGCAGCCGAGCGGCTGGTGGCGTTGCCTCAATCCGAGCGGTTGTACCGTGACGAATCCGAAGGAGCGAACTTCCACGATCTGCTCTACCAGCAGGCTTGGAACATCATTGAAGACGCTGATCCAAAGGTTCATCAGCCCAATCCGATTCCACCGGCGAACTCGATCAACGCAACTGATTGGAATTTTCGCCTTAAAGCCGCCGCGCGACTCAAGATCCATTGGAACGCAGCTCGGAACCAGTATGAGGTTCCTTGATAGACGGCTATCTTCGACGGGTTCCTGGCTTGCTACATGGTGTGAGGTTAGCGAAATTTTCCACAAAAGGCTCCAAGCGGAGTGTCGTTCCCCATCACTCGTTGTCCTTCCTCTCCGCATTCGCCAACTGCATCTCCAGCAGTGCGTCGTATACCGGCGGGACGAGGAGTTGGTCGGCGATGAGCGACGCGGTGAAGCTGGCGATCATCAGCGGCAAGATTAAGTCATACTGGCCGGTCATCTCGACGAGGAGCACGATTCCCGTCAGCGGGCAGCGCACGACGCCGGCGAATGCGGCTCCCATGCCGACGACCGCAAACGCCGCCGGTTCAGGAACGGCGGCGGGAAAGATTTGCCGGCCCAATTCGCCGACAATCAATCCCAACAGACCGCCCAGCACGAGCAGCGGGGCGAAAATTCCTCCCGCCGTGCCGATGGCGTAGCTGCCGATCGACAGCGCGAATCGCAGCACCAGCATCGCCGCCAGCCACGACATCGTCCCCTGGCCGCGCAGCGCCTCGTTCGTCAGCGGCAGTCCGCCTCCCAAGAGCGGCGCATAGTACCAGCCGACCATCGCCAGAATCGTCCCGGCGACGAGAACTTTGACGGCGTTGGCCCGCAGCGAACGGAACGCCAGCCGCCGCGTCGCTTCCACAATCGACCTGTTGAACGCCCACGCCAATCCGCCGTTCAAGACGCCCAGCACGACAAAGAATAAGAGACTGTCGAGCGGCGGTGGCCCCTGCGTGAGCGACGCTTCCAGCACGGGCGTCTGGCCCAAGAGGCTCCGCGTGAACAGATCGGCGACGACGCACGAAATCATCGCGGCGAAGAACGCGGAATCCGGGATGTTGATCCGCAGTTCCTCGATCGCGAACAGAATCCCCGCCATGGGCGCGTTGAACGCGGCCGCCAATCCGGCGCTCGCCCCAGTCACCAACAGGGACCGGCGATCGGCCCCGCGGCCCAGGTGCGTTTCGCCCCACATCGAGCCGAGAGCCGCGCCCATTTGAATCGTCGGGCCTTCGCGTCCCAGGCAGAGGCCACCCATGATTCCCACGAGACCGCTGAAGAATTTCACCGGCAGCACACGCCGCCAACGAACCTCGCCGTTTTCGCGCAACAGCAGCCGCAGATGCGGAATGCCGCTGCCCGACGCTTCGGGGCACAACCCGCGCACCAGAAACAGCGCAACGCCGACGCACGCCGTAGCCAACAGGAGCAGCACGCCCAAACCAAGTCCGCCCCACGCGATAACAGAGGTGAGCAGCCAGGCCCGCGCCGCTTCGCCGCGTTCCAGGCAGACGCGAAAAGCCGTTGCGATCGCGCCGGTCATCAGCCCGACGGCGAGCGCATGCGGGAACAACCGCCGCCGCGCCCGATTCAGCTCCGCGCCCCGTTCGACGACCGCGGAACGGACCGCTTCGTCCTGACGCTCCGCCGATGATTCGCTGGACTCCGCCATAGCGGAGCCGATTCTACTCCGGTTCGCAAGAACGTCCAATGCGGCGTGCGGACTCGGAGAGAAGCGAAAAGACCGCAACCGCAGATTTCGCAGATTGACGCCGATTCGGGCAGATTGAAGCCGCGCCGCTGAGCTGACAATCTTCTGGTTTCAAATCTGTGAGAATCTGCGGTTACCCAAACGCGAGCCAGCACAGTAAGCTGTGCGGCATGACCACTCCTTACGCCACGCGCCTGCATGCCGCCGTTCGCCGCAAAGGCAATCCGATTGTCGTCGGGCTCGATCCGCGATTCGATTCGTTGCCCCCCGATGTCGTCGCCGCGGCGCGGGAACGGCATGACGATCCCGTCGCGGTCGCCGCCGCGGCGTTCGAAGAGTTCTGCGTGCGACTGATCGACGTCGTCGCGCCGCTCGTCCCTGCCGTCAAACCGCAGGCCGCGTTCTTCGAAGAGTACGGACCCGACGGCTGCCTGGCGCTGAGCCGCGTGATCCGCTACGCACGGCACGCGGGATTGATCGTCATCTGCGACGCCAAGCGGGGCGACATCGGCAGCACGGCGGAGGCGTATGCCCGCGCTTATCTCGCCGGCGACGACCCCGCCGCCGCGATCTGGCAGGCCGATGCGCTGACCGTCAACCCGTATATCGGCAGCGACACGCTGGAGCCATTCGTGAACGTCGCCGTCGAACGCGGGGCGGGAATCTACGTTCTCGTGCGAACCAGCAACCCCGGCGCGGGAACGTTTCAAGACCGCACGACCGACGGCGTGCCGCTCTATCGCCGCGTGGCGGAAGCCGTCGAGCAACTCTCCGCCGCGCACGCCGATGCCGACGGCTACGGCCCGGTCGGCGCGGTCGTCGGGGCAACGTATCCGCAGGAACTCGCCGAACTACGCGCCGCGATGCCGCACGTCCCGCTCCTCATCCCCGGCTACGGCAGCCAGGGCGGCACTGCGTCCGACGTCGCCGCCGCGTTCGACCCGCACGGTTTGGGGGCCGTCGTGAACAATTCCCGCGGCATCAACTTCGCCTTCCGGCAAAAACCGTACGCCGAACAATTCGGTCCCGCTCGCTGGGAAGAAGCCACGGAAGAGGCGGTGCGGGCGATGGTCGCCGATCTGCGCGGGGCATCTTAGCGGCGATCAGGTGGCGTTGAGCCCGCGAAGCGCAAGCGAACGTCGGGGGCCGACGTTCACACGTCCAAGTCCTTCACATCCAGCGCGTGCCGTTCGATGAACTCCCGCCGCGGTTCGACCTGGTCGCCCATCAGGATGCGGAACATCTCATCGGCGGCGACAGCGTCTTCCATCGTCACTTTGAGCAGCGTGCGGTGCTCCGGCATCATGCTCGTTTCCCACAGTTCCTCCGGGTCCATTTCGCCGAGGCCTTTGAACCGCGTCACCTTGCGGCCTTTTTCGCCGAGCGTGCGGAGCTGCGGCAACAGTTCGCGGAAGCTCGTCATGCGGGTGACGTGGTCGTCCTGCAGGATCTTGAACGGGTAGAACGTTTCGCCGTCCTTCGCGCCGGGAGGATACAGGTCGGTCAGCTTGATGCCGAACCCCCGCAGGTCGCCCAGGACGATGTTGATCGTGCGGATTTCATGCAGGTCGACGACGTGCAGCACTTCGTCGTGGCCTTTGCCGTTCTTGTCGGCGTCGTTTTTGTCCGTGCCGTTCTTCTCCGCACTATTCTTTTCCGTAGCCGGCTCGGCGGCGACGTTCAGTTCGTGGCCGAGCTTCTTCTCCTCGGCGGCGACGAACGCGTCGCGGTCTTCCTTCTTGTGGAACCAGTGTTCCTGGCGGCCGAGGAAGACGCGGTACTGCGGCAGCGTGCCGTCGGACTCGTTCACCTTCGGGGCGAGATGCCGCAGCGTGAGGCCGCGGCGCTCAAGGAGTTCCAGCGGCTCTTCCAGCCGCTTCATCATGCCGACGATCCGCTTCAGGTGGTCGCCTTCGAACTCGGCGCCGTCCTGGCAGACGACCTTGCTACCGTTCATGCCGAGTTCGATCAGCTCGGTCATCATCGTTTCGTGCGTCTGCACGTAGCGGACGTTGTTCCGCTGCGTGACTTTGTAGAGCGGCGGCTGGGCGATGTAGATGCAGCCGTGCTCGACCAGCGCCCGCATGTGCCGGAAGATGAACGTCAAGAGCAGCGTGCGGATGTGGCTGCCGTCGATATCGGCGTCGGTCATCAGGATGATTTTGCCGTAGCGGCGTTTCGTCACGTCTTCGAGTTCGGCCATCGGCGGGATGCCGATCGCCTTGAAGATGTTGGCGATCTCGGCGTTGTCGAGGATCTTGACGAGCTGCGCCTTTTCGACGTTCAGGATTTTGCCACGGAGCGGGAGAATCGCCTGCGTGTTGGAGTCGCGGCCGGTATCCGCCGAGCCGCCGGCCGAATCGCCTTCCACGAGGTAGAGCTCGGTGATGTCGAGCTCGCGGCTGCGGCAGTCGCGAAGTTTTTCCGGCAAGCCGCCCGAGGTCAGCGCCCCCTTGCGGCGGACCATCTCGCGCGACTTGCGGGCCGCTTCGCGGGCCTCGGCGGCCATCGCACCCTTCTGGGCGATCTTCTTGGCGACCGACGGGCTTTCCTCGAAGAACTTGCTCAGCCCCTCCAGCACGATCGAATTGACGATTCCTTCGACTTCGGAGTTCGACAGCTTCGTCTTCGTCTGGCCTTCGAAGTGGGGATGCGGGACCCGCACGGCGACAACGGCGACGAGGCCTTCGCGGAAATCGTCGCCGACGGCTTCAACGTCCTTGAAGATGTTTTCGCGTTTCCCGTAGTTGTTGATGGCCCGCGTGAGCGCGCTGCGGAACCCGGACAAATGCGTGCCACCCTCCATGTTGTAGATGTTGTTGGCGAACGCGCGAACGTTCTCCGAAAAGCCGTCGTTGTGCTGGATCGTGACGGCGACCTGCACGCCCTCCTGGTCGCCGGCGATGGACACGATGTCGCCGTACAGCGGCGTCTCGGTGCGGTTGAGATACTTGATGAAATCCGCCAGGCCGTCCGGGTGATAGAACTCTTCGGACTGATCGGTCCGCTCGTCGGTGAGGCGAATGCGAATGCCCGCGTTGAGGAACGACAGTTCCAAGAGCCGCTTGGCCAGCACGTCGTATTGGAACTTGGTGTCGGGGAAGATCGTGCCGTCGGGCTTGAACGTGATCTTGGTCCCGGTCGTGTCGCTCTTGCCAAGCTTCTTCAGATCGGACGTTTTCTTCCCTTCCTCGAAGTCCATCGTCCAGACGTGGCCTTCGCGGCGGATTTCGGCTTCGAGCCATTCGCTGAGCGCGTTGACGGCGGTGATGCCGACGCCGTGCAAGCCGCCGGTGCCGGTCTTGTAGCCTCCTTCCCGGTCGAACTTGCCGCCGGCGTGAATTTCGGTCAGCACGACTTCGAGCGCCGAGCGATTTTCCTGATCGGCCATCGCGCCGACCGGAATCCCGCGGCCGTCGTCGATGATGGACACGCTGCCGTCGGCATTGATCTTCACGTTGATCAGTTGGGCATGCCCGGCGACGGCCTCGTCGACGCAGTTGTCGACGACTTCGAAGACGAGGTGGTGCAACCCGCGCGCGCCGCGGTCGCCGATGTACATATCGGGCCGCATCCGGATCCCCTCAATCCCCTTGAGGTGCCGGATGTTCTTTTCGCTGTATTCATCGCCGGAAACCGGCTCGGTGGTGTCGGTCAACTACGTAGTCCTTTGGTCAAAAACAACAAGCAGTTGGCGTTGGGCGTTCGGTTTTCACCCCAGCCCCTTCAGTCGGAACTTCAACCCTTTGATCTTCAACGGCGCAAACTCCGTTTGCAGCCGCTTCAGCAACTCGCCGCTATGGAAACTCGTCAGTTCGCTGAGGAGCGGGCCGTGGTCGACTTCGATTGTCATCTGACCGCGCGACACGCGGGCCACTTTCGTCTGCCGCGACACCGTTTCGCCCGCGACGGCAGCCCACGCCTCGCGGTACTGGCGATTCTCCTCGAACGCGGCGTAGCCCCGGCGGGCGATCAACTCCGACAGCGCCGCGGACAGCTTCGATGGCTCGTCGAATTGGCTCATGCTGCGTGCAGAAATTTTGAAAGGCAGGTTGGCCACAAAAGGCACAAAACACACAAAAGAAAACCGCGATGGAGTGCAGTCCGCCTCTACACGACAGGTTTTCTAATCTTCCTTTTTTTGTGTCTCTTTGTGCTTTTTGTGGCGAATATTCTTCGGATCGAAATCCCGTTTCAATCGCGCGACAGCGGCATGATGACGTACGTGTACCGGTCCTCCGCGGCCAGCACCGCCGCGCTGTCCTGGTCGATCAAACGGAACTGGGCCGTCGCTGCCGGGTCGAGCACGCGGAGGAAATCGGCGATGTACCGCGGATCGAACGTAATCGTCAGTTCGGCGCCGTCGTAGGAAATCGGCAATTCGATCTTCGATTGGCCGATGTCGGTCGCCTTGCTGCTCAAGCGCAGCGTGCCGGCCGCGAATGTGAAATCGACGCCGCGGCTTTCCTCGTTCGTCACGATCTGCGCCTGCCGCACCGCCGAGTAGAACGGTCCGACCGCCAGGTCGATCGTCGTGTTGAAGTTCGCGGGAATGACCTTGCGGTAATCGGGAAACCGGCCCTGGACGAGTTGCGTCGAGACGACCGTCGTGCCGCACCGCAGGACGACGTCGTTGGCGTGAATCGCGAGGTGGATTTCCTCCTCCGATTCGCCGAGGCATTTCTCGATGAGCTGCATTCCCTTGGCGGGAATGATGGGTTGCTGCGTGCCGCCGGCGGGCGAACCCTGGATGCGGACCGGAATATGCATCACGGCGAGCCGGCGGCTGTCGGTCGCGGCGAGCGTGGCCCGCTCCGGCGTCAATTCGAGCAACACGCCGCCGAGCGCGTACCGCGTGCTTTCCGGATCGGTTGCGAAGATCGTCCGCCGGATCGCCTGCCGGAATTCAGTCTTCGGCAGGATGTAGTATTCCTCGTCCTCAAAATTGGCGACCGGCGGAAAATCGGCCGGGTCTTCCGCCGACAGCCGGAATTCGCTGAAGCCGCTGCGAATGGTGATCGCCTCGGACGTGACGTCGATCTTCACGAGCTCGTCGGTCAGCTCGCGGAGAATCTGCATCACGCGGGCCGTGGGCAACAGCGCCTCGCCGCGCGACTTCGTATCGACATCCGGAATCTGGCAGCGGAGCGAGCATTCGCTATCGGTGCCGACGAGGATCGCCCCCTGCGGTCCGACTTCGAGTTTGACGTTCTTAAGGATGTCTTTCGGCGTGCGGGTCGGGACCGCGCTGCCGACGATCTGAAACGCGGCCGTAAGCGGCCCGCGATTGCAGGTGATTTGCATAAAAACCCGCGCTTTCCGTGCTGTTTTTCGGGGAAATCCGTCGCGAAACGAGGACCGATTGCCCTCTCATTTCGCATCCGGAAATTGTACCTGTTTCGCGCGAAAAATGCACTCCGGCGAGAGGCGAAATCTGGCCGTTTTTTCGCACGAAATCGGGCCAAAAGGCGGGGTTTCCCGGCTTCCGCGATCTGGTTCGCCTCGCAGACTCGGCAAACCCTACTTCCCCTGGCGATCACCCGCGATCCATCGCTCTCGCTGGCGCGTCGGGTTAGTGTAGGAGACAAATCGATGTCGTTCCTTCCGCAGGAGAATCGCATGCCGCGCTCGTGGCGAATTTTTCTGAGTTGCTGTCTCGTCGCTTCACTTGACCTCAACGCCATCGCCGCCGACCTGGCCGCTCAACCGGGGTGGATTTCGGCGGAGTTTCTGTATGACTCGGCTCCGTTTCCGTCGTGCCATGCGTCGACGATCGCCGAGACGCCGCGCGGGCTGGTTGCCGCGTTCTTCGGCGGGACGGACGAGAAAGAGCCCGACGTCGGCATCTGGGTGGTGAGGCATCTCGACGGCAAATGGGCCGTGCCGGTTGAAGTCGCCAACGGCGTGCAGTATCTGAACGTCGACGGCACACCGCATCGGCATCCGTGCTGGAACCCCGTCCTGTTCCAGATGCCGAAGGGAAAACTGCTCCTCTTCTACAAGTGCGGCCCGGATCCCGAACAGTGGTGGGGCATGCTGACGGCGTCCTCCGACGACGGCGAAACGTGGGACACGCCGTGCCGGTTGCCGGAAGGCATCCTCGGCCCGGTAAAGAACAAGCCGGTGCTGCTCGCCGACGGCTCGCTCCTCTGCGGCAGCAGCACCGAGTGGAACGGCAATGTCTGGCGCATCCATTTCGAACGGATGCATCCCGACGGCAAAACGTGGAGCCGCACCAGCAAACAAAACAACGGCGAATTGATCAGCGCGATTCAACCGAGCATCCTCTTCCACGGCGACCACCGCCTGCAGTCCATTGGACGGACGCGCAACGGAAAACTCTTCGAGATCTGGTCCGACGACGACGGCCAAACGTGGGGTCGGATGACGTTGACCGAGTTGCCGAACTCCAGTACTGGCACCGACGCCGTCACGCTGCAGGACGGCCGGCAACTCCTGGTCTACAACCACACCCCGGAAGGCCGCACGCCGCTGAACGTCGCCGTCAGCCAAGACGGCAAAGCCTGGCAGGCCGCACTTGTCCTCGAAAACGAACCGGGCGAGTATTCGTATCCCGCCGTGATGCAAACCTCCGACGGCAAAGTCCACATCACCTACACCTGGAAACGCGAACGCATCCGCCACGTGACGATCGATCCGCAGAAACTTAAACTGCGGCCGATCGCCGACGGCCAATGGCCGGAGAGCGAGAAGTGAATAGGTTGACGGCTCGGGCAAGTGTGCCACTGGCTCCGCCAGTGCTCTTCACGCTCTCCCAACGACACGAAGTGTTTCGCACATGACGGCCTTCGAGACCTTGCTCACAGAGCCGTCATGAAAATCAACCACGTCTGTGAGAGAGCCAGGAAGAGCACTGGCAGAGCCAGTGGCACACTTTTCAGCCCTTTTGGGTCGGTGATACTCTGCAGGAGCCTCGGCCCAGCCTCCTCATCAGCCGAGTCGAGTCATCGCCAACGAAGGGTCACCCATGCCGCCGATTTTCGATGATCACTCTCCTGCCCCCGGCATCCCCCGCCGCGACTGGATCAAAGGCGTCGCCGCCGGGTCGCTGGTCGCGCTCGCGGGCGAAACATCCGCGGATCAAACGGCCGCGGCGAAAAAATCGAACCGCATCATCGAGGAAAATGCCAAGGAAGGCTCCAACGACTGGCAACTCACCCGCGTCCGGCCCACGTCGGGCAACGGCTTCCGCGCGCCGGACATCGAAGGTTATTGCTCGCGGCAGAGCGTCGCCGGCGGCGAGACGCTGCACATCATGGTCTCGACCGACCCGCCGCGCGACTTCCAGATCGAAATCTTCCGCACCGGCTACTACGGCGGCAAAGGCGCCCGGCTGATGAAAACGCTTGGTCCGTTCCCCGGCAAGAAGCAGCCGACCCCCGAGCCCGGCGCGAAGAATCTCCACGAATGCCAATGGGAACCGTGCACGTCGCTCACGATCCCCAACGATTGGCTCAGCGGCGTCTATCTCGGCCGCTTGAGTCTGATCAACGATGAACCCAACAAAGGCTATTGGCAAAGCTACATCGTCTTCATCGTCAAAGACGATCGGCCCGCCGACATCCTGCTGCAATGCTCCGACAACACCTGGCAGGCCTACAATCAATGGCCGAGCAAGTATTCCGTCTACACCCATCCGAAAGGCAACCAGGGCCCGTGGGCCGATGTCAGCTTCGACCGGCCGTATGCGAAGTACGCGCAGATCTACGAAAACCCGATGTCGGTCGGCTCCGGCGAATGGCTCTGCTTCGAATTCCCGATGGCCTACTTCCTCGAACAGCACGGCTACGTCGTGACCTATTGCTCCAACAGCGACCTGCTCACGCCGGACCGGGCTTTGAAGTGCAAGGCGTTTCTCTCGAACGGCCACGACGAGTATTGGGACATCCGGGCCTATGAAAGCGTCGTAAAGCTGCGCGACGCCGGCGTGAACCTGATGTTCTTCTCCGGCAACGCCGTCTGCTGGGTGACGCCGCTCCGCGCGAGCAGCAGCGGTGCGCCGAACCGCATCATGTTCCGCGGCGGCCCGTACGGGGCGGAGAACGACTACGCCGTCGGCCGCGAGCGAGACCACGGCCCGTTCCCGCATCGCGGCCCGGACGAAGGGTATCTCATGGGGGCCCGCAACGTCGAACCGGTGAACGGCGGCGGCGACTGGATCTGCGTGAAGCCCGACCACTGGCTCTTCGCCGGCACCGGCATGAAAGCCGGCGACCGCATTCCCGGCCTCATCGGCTGGGAATACCACGGCAAACCCGCGACCGACATCCCCGGCCTGGAAATCGTCGCCGCAGGCACCGCCCTGGTCGGCGGCGTCACCCCGCAACACTGGACCGCCACGATCTACCCCGGCCCGAAGAACAATTTCGTCTTCAACGCCGCGACCATCTTCTGGTGCCAGGATTTGTCGAGCCCGCCCGGCCACATGCTGCCGTGGTCGCACTGGTCCCGGCCCCACGGGCCGGATGAGCGGGTGCAGAAGATTACGCATAATCTGTTGAAGCGGGCGATTGGTGCGGCGTAATTGAGGTGTGCCACTGGCTCTGCCAGTGCTCTTCCCGACTCCTCACGGAGGTTGAAGTGATAAGGATGGTCATCCCTGGATCGACCCTGCATCCGGTGTGTGTGATCGCTACCACATGGACACTGGCGGAGCCAGTGACACACTTTGCAGTTGCTTTATTGACAGTTACACCCGGCATGGCTACAAGCAACATGATATTGTGCTATTAAAAAATTGATTATCATGCCATTCAACACTTCGGAATACTCAGATTAATGTTAGTTGCCATTTCACGAGGCCGACATGTCAAAACGCATTCCTTCTCCAGAACTCGTTCGATTCTTGGTAAATAGGTATCCGCTCTCAGGAAAATCCTTGGGTGAAATACAAATCGAATTATCAAATTCGACTGAACAAGTTTGGCAAGGCTTTGATTCAGTTGAGATCCGCAATGATTTAGAGTTGGCAATTGAACATCGGGGATCAAACGCAATAGCCAAGAACACCGCGAAACCTGTGGTCTTATGTCTGTTTGATGATGGTCAGCAGGGGAAAACGACGTTTGCAAATTTGTTGTTGAAACAGAACATCCCCGTATTTCCTACCGACAGATTTGTCGCGTGTCTGCGGGGTGATTGGCACAACGAGTCGGCTATTCAACAACTCGCGAAGTTGCACGTACCGAACACAGTGGATCAGTTCATTGAAAAAATCCAAGCGGATCAATCATTATCACAAAGTTTTCTGACGCTGTTCTTTGACCCAACTCATGGCTTCAATTTGACAGCCCCCGTGTCTGTCATTGAAGGTTTTTTGTATCACCCGCACCATCCGAACCCTGTGGTACGTCTAGACGGGCAAGTAGGAAGTGAACTCCGAAGGAGAGGGTATAAGGTGTGGACCGCCACCAAGCTGCGATAAGTCGACATTGGAGAACCGCGCCGACGGCGAGTGGCACTGCTCAATCGACCGGCAACGTCTCAAGACGTGCCACTGCTTGGCCGCTTTGGGACAAGCAGTGCCGATGATGTCAGGGGCATCGATCGCACGGCTTCTCCGAAGACTTCGAAGCATTGCCACACAGTTCCCGCACCTCAAACGCCACAACGGAGGACGTTCTTTCCCATGCCTCGGTTCCCTTTGACGTTTCTTGGTCTCTTGATCGCCGTCGCGAACCCCATGCAAGCCGAGGACGCGAAACCGATTCGCGTCCTCTTCGTCGGCAACAGCCAGATTTTCTACAACGACCTGCCGAAGATTCTCGAAGCGATTGCCGATTCCGCGCCGCAAGACCGACCGCGGATCAAGGCCGAGCGAGCGGTGTTCGGTGGGGCGAGCCTCGAAAGCCATTGGAACAAGGGCGATGGCCCGGAAACCGCGAGGGGGAAAATCGCAGCCGAAAAATGGGATTACGTCGTCCTCCAGGAGATTTACTTCGGCAAGCCGGACAGCTTCCAGAAACATGCGAAGCTGTTTCACGAGTGGATCGGCCGGCACGGAGGCAAGACGGTCCTCTATTGCACGGCCAGCATCAACGAAGACTACCCGCAGGGTTTCACCGCGCTGCAGGACATGCACGTCGCCTTGGGCCGGGAATTGAAAGTCCCCGTCGCCGCGGCGGGACAAGCGTGGCGGACGTTCTGGGGCGAGAACCCGACCGAAGCCGCGCGACTGGAACTCTATCATGCGGACAAGGCCCATCCCGGCCTCAAAGGTTCGTATCTTTCCGCGTGCACGTTGTACGCCGTCCTCACCGGCAAAAGTCCGCTCGGGTTGACGAGCCAACTCCCCGACCAACCGGCCGACGCGATCTCCCCCGCGCTGGCCAAACGCCTTCAGGAGGCGGCGTGGCGCGTGGATCAGGAGTTCAATCGCCCGGCGAAAGAGCCAAAATGAAAAGGCCTGCTTTCGCCGTGCAACTTCATCGACACTTCCAGCAAGCCGCCGAAGTTGCTGAAGACACGTCGAGCTGACGCTGCGACGCTCGCCTTGCCCCGATCCCGCATTGCCGCCGAGGGGGCCTTGGACTAATATCCCGCCGCGAAATTTCCGGCGGTGGGCGTCGCCGGCCGATCTCTTCTCTGAATCCACTGCCGAGAGTCCTGCCGTGTCGCCGATCTCCGATTCGGTTCCTGAGGAACTGCTGCTCGGGCAGTTCATTCCGCTGCACTATCATTTCAACATGCTGCAGGACCAGTCCCGCATGCAGCCGTTTCAGGAGGCGATCGCCGGGGCGGTGCCGGCCGGCGGCAAAGTGCTGGAACTGGGAGGCGGGACGGGGGTGTTATCGTATTTCGCGGCGCAGCGGGCCGCCAAAGTCTGGTGCGTCGAGCGGAATCCGGCCCTGGTGCGGGCGGCGCGGCGATTCTTGGCGAATCCGCACAATGTGGGCGGGCACCGCGTCGAAGTCGTGCAGGCGGACGCGATGAGCTATCTGCCGCCCGAACCCGTGAACGTGGTGATTTGCGAAATGCTGCACGTCGCGCTGATCCGCGAGCGGCAACTCGACGTCATCCGCGATTTCAAGGAACGCTACGTCCAGGCTTTCGGTCCCCGGTTGCCGGCGTTCATTCCCGATGTCTCCGTGCTGGCGGTGCAGCCGGTGGAACAGGATTTCTGCTTCTCGGGCTATACGGCCTCGGTGCCTCTCTTCCAACCGCCGGTTGCGCAGGCCGGCACCCGGTTGCTCGCCGAACCGCAGGTTTACAGCACAATCTCCTACGACGGGGCGATCCCCGAGGAATTCGACTGGGACGGGAGCTTCGAGATTCAAACCGACGGGACGTTGAACGCGTTGGGCTTTCTGACGAAGAACTTTCTCACGTTTTTCCTCGCCGAGAACCGCGCCGCGGAATGGATGATGAATCAATTGATCCTGCCGCTCGCCAAGCCGCTGAAAGTCCGCGCCGGCGACACGGTGACGGTCCGTCTCAATTATGCCGCCGGCTGCCCGCTGGAGTCGCTGCAGGACTCGTTGCACGTGGAGCAGCACGCCGAAGCCCGCAACCTTCCGATCCGCCGAGCGGCGTGACGCGGGAACCGGGAAGCCTCTCGAAGTCAGCTTCGCACTGCCGCCTGTGCCTTCTTCGCCGCCTTGCGCTTTGTCGCCGGACGTGCTGGTTTACGTGCCGTTGACACGTCCTCCACCGGCAACTTCATCGCCGCTTCCAGCAACCCGCGCAGACTGCTGAGGACTTTGTCCTTCTTCTCGACAGGCGAGCCGAGCAGCGTGAGGCACGCCGCCGGGACGTCGAGTGCCGTAGCAATTTTATTCAGAGATGTCAGGCTGACAGAGTTGCGGCCCTGCTCGATGTGCTGGATCGTGCTCATGCCGGTCCGCTCGTTGAGCTGAGCCTGCGTCAGACCGCGCAATTCCCGAAATCGCGCGATGGCTTTGCCGAGCAGCTTGTCGTCGATTTTCATGGCGCTGCTTTCTATCGACATGCAGCTGCTCATTAAGCCAACCAGTCTTCGCACCGTAAATCCGGCACTTTTTCGAAGTCACGTCGATTGGCGGTCAAGAGCAACGAGTTGTTGACCAATGCAATACTCGCGACTTTCAAGTCCATGCTGCCGATTCTTACCCCAGTTTTGCGCAAATCACGAAACCGGGCGGCAGCATCGACACTGAACGTCAGCACGTGCAAATGATTGAAAAAATCGAACAACGCTCCCAACTCTCGATAGGCAGTGACCTGCCTCTGAACGTCGCGCTCCTTCGCCAAGACCGACAACCATCCGCGCATCTGTTCTTCCACATTGGCGATGGTCGTGCCCACCGCGTCGTTAGCCGCGGAGAGACGCTCGGTCAGCCGTTGATATCGGTCGCTTTCGCGGTATTTCAGGACGGTGAGATGATCCGAATCCAACAGGATCATTCGGCCAACTCCCGGCGGGCGGCCTCACGGTCAGCTTCACGGATGCTGCGGGCTTCCTCATCGATCTGGCGGGAGCATTCACTACCGCTGAACATTCCAGCAGCCAAACGCCAGTCCTTGAGCACGGGAGTATCGCGTGCCGCGAGTTTGCGCTCCAATTCGTCCACTCGTTTCGCCAGAGTTTCCAACGTTAGTTTCGGCATCTTTGCACCTCCTCTTCTCATTCTATGAAGGCTCGGTTCCTCATGCCAATTCCATTTCCCAACGCGAGCGGCGAACAGCAACTATGTCAGTCTCACCCAACCGCCAAAGGCTCCGCCGCAGTTTTCTCCGTCTCGGCTATCGTCTCAGACCGCTCAAACCGGCACAGCCGCGGCACCAGCATCGGCACGCGGCGGCGGTAGGCGGCGTAGCCGGCGTGGAATTGGACGAGGTCGCGCTCTTCGTAGCGGATCGCAGCCAGGATGTACGCCGTCATGCCGAGAGCGAACACGAAGTGGGCGGCCGTCATCAGCGGCGTCGCCCAGAAGACCGTCAGCCAGCCGACGTAGAGCGGGTGCCGCACGAAACGGTACGGGCCCGGCGTAACGAACGGCAACGGGGTGTAAGGACGTCCGCGGAAGTAGAGCCACACGTGCCGCAGGCCGAACAGGTCGAAATGCTGGATCAAAAACGTCGTCGTCAAAACGGCAACCCAGCCGATACCGTACAGAGACCACAGCGCCGCCTGGCCGAACGGGCTTCGAATTTCCCAGAGGACGCCGCCCATCGGACGCCATTGCCCGAACAGGAGCGCCAAGGCAAGATTCGAGGCCAGCACGTAGGTGCTGCGTTCGATCGGCTCGGGAACGAATCGCGTCCACCACCGCTTGAAGGCGGGCCGCGCCATGACGCTGTGCTGCAGACCAAAGACCAGCACCAAGAGCAAGTTGACCGCCAGGGCGCTCACCAGCGATCCTTCGGCCGGCCCGTCGAGCCGGGTCGGCGTCAGGAAGCCGCCGATAAATCCCGCCAGATAAACGAACACGCCCAGACACATTCCATAATTCACGACGCCATACAATAGAACCGCCCAGCGTTTCATGGTCGACTCCCGGTTTGTGACTTGGCCGCCGCGAGCGACGCAAACCACCGTTTGCGGCGCGGCGAGCCTGATGTTCGCCGGGTATTATCGGTTCGATCTCGCCGCCCGGAAGTTGACTCGAAGTCACCCCCGGGGTGTACTTGTGGTGCACCCCGACCCGGCGCCCGGAAGAATCTGCCGATGGCCATCGACGCTCGTCATAAACCGATGGCGGAACTGTTCGGACTGCCCGCCGTGCCGAAGACCGGCCGCGGGCGGCTGCTGCACGTGGCGATCGAATTGTTCTACACGCACGGATTTCAGGCCGTCGGCATCGACCGCATCATCACCGAAGCCGGCGTGACCAAGACCACGTTTTACAAGCACTTCGAGAGCAAGGACGACCTGCTCGTCGCCGCCATCCGCCAGCGCGACGAATGGGAATCGCAGGCGATTATGACGGCGATTCAGAAGCTGGCGGGGGACGATCCCAAGGCCCGGCTGCTGGCGTTTTTCGACGTGTTCGACCTGTGGTTCAATTCGCCCGATTTTCACGGCTGCCAGTTCATCAACGCGGCGGCGGAATTCCCCAATCCGCACGATCCGGTGCACGTCGTCGCCGCCACCACCAAGCGCCGCAATCGCGACATGTTCCGCGACCTGGCGCGGGCGGCGGGCGTCGCCGACGCCGAGTCCTTCGCAGATCAGTACACGGCGCTGGTGGAAGGAACGCTGATTCTGCGGCAGATCCACGGCCGCAACGACGCCGCGAAAGCCATCAAACCGGCCGTCGAAGCGCTGCTGGCGCGGTTTCAAGCGGAGTGACCCGCGCGGGTGCGGAGGGAACGCGGCGATCGTCGCTGGGCAGGTCTTACTTGGCCGCCTTCACCGCGGGGGGTTGCCAGGTGCCGTCGATGATCGACGGTTTTTTCTCCCTCGGCCAATACAGCCGCATCATCAGGATGAACTTCTCTTTTGGCGCCGGGAGCCAGTTGGCTTCCCGGTCTTTGCCGGGCGACTCGTTCTGGATGTAGAGGTCGAGCGAGCCGTCGGCGTTGTACTTCAAGTCGTTGCGGGGGCTGACCGTGTACTTGTTGAGCGGATTGTCCACGAAGAAGTAGTCGCCGTTGTACATGGTCAGCGACCAGAAGCCGTCCACCGGCGGCGTCTGCCCTTTGGCAAAGTGCAGGACGTACTTGCTAGCGCCGCTGTACGGTTTGCCGTCGCCGTCGACTTCCGAAGTGGGATACACCGCATCCTGGGGCCGGTTGGCGCCGAGGCCGATCGCCGTGATCAAGGCGCGCTCGAGGTAGTCGGTGCCATACAGGCCCGTCTTCGTCGTGAAGACCCAGCCTCCCTCGTTCGAACCGGCGTCTTTGAAGTGGCCCAGGATTTTCTTCTGCGACGCGGCGGGAATCTCCTTGGCTGCGGCGGCGGGGAGTTTCGAGGCGTCGAAGTCCTTCCCCGGCACCAGGCCAATCTTCGCCAGCTTCGCCAGCAGCGGCGCGTCGTCCTTCGCCGGCGGGTTGTCCTTCATCAATTTCGCCAAGAGCGTGAAGTACGCGACCGCATCCAGTTGGTGCACCTGATCGCGAACCGGCGTCTTCGCGTCGATGGAGGGATCGACCTTTCCGGCCGGCGGCGTGTACGGCTTGCCATACGCGCTGAGCGGCGTCAGTTGGTACTTGTCCATGATGGCGTGGCAGGCCTTGTAATCTTCCGGCGTGCCGGTGCAGTACGTCCGGCCGAGAATCCACACCAGGTTCGTGGGGGCTTTGAGTTCCTTCACCCCGGCGGGCAGCTTCCCTTTCCAGTTCGGGCCGGTGATCGCATAGGTCTGGGCCTTGGTCCCGGTCGTCCGCTTGCCCGGAACCTCGAACACGTCGGTCCAGCCGCTGAGCATCGGCATGAGGAAGTACCGGTCCTGCATGTCCGGCAGACTCAGGACGTAAGGCTCCTTGGCGAGATCGAGCCACGCGGTCGAGTAGAGCGTGTCCGCGTTCGGGGCCGTCACGTCCTTGAACGACGCATCGGGGTACTTCCGCATGAGCAGGAACTGCCCCATCGGCGCGTGCGTGCCGGCCGGTTTCGCGACGTTCGTCATCACCCGCCGGGTAAATTCCATGGTGACGAGCGGATAGCCGTAAACGTAGGCTTCCCCGCCGATCTCGGCGGCTTCCTGCTCGTCGACCTGTCCCTCCGCGGCCATCGGCCCACTCATCAGAGCAATAATCGCCAGCGGCAACGCAGCAAACCAAGTCGGCAACTTCACGACAGACTCCTCACGCAGATGAAACGACAGATTTTTCTCCGAGCGGCAACCGTGTGAGCAGTCTGGCCAGCCCCCGCCGGCGAAGCAAGGCTGCCGGAAGCGGAATTCGGCGCGGGCGGTCCGGCGCCGTTCTTCGCAGCGGGGATTGCAACAGTTAAGAATGCATCCCCGTTGCGAGCCGGGGATTTCGCAGCAGAATCCAGAACGCTGTGCCGGCCAGTCCCGGCGTCGCCGACGCCGGGCTTTGACACTATTTCTTCTTGGCTTGCTCCAGTTCGAGGCCATCGCCGGAGATCGTGACTTCCGCGGGCAAGACACCCGTTTCGAGGTAGATGATCTGGAGTTTCTGGTCGCCTTTGTCCAGGAGAACCGCTCCCGCCATCGCGTCGAGCGTCGCGGAGGTTTCTTTCCAGCCGTCGGCCTTCAATTTCTTGCGGAGGGCCTCGGCGAAGGGCTTGGCCTTGCCGTCGCCGATGGTGAACTTGATCTCGGACTTTTCGGCTTCGACGTCCTGCGCTTCGGCGGGCAAGGAAATGGCGAGCTTGTCGAGTTTGGGCTGCGGCTTGTTCACGGCTTTCTTTTTTTCCGCGACGGCGGCCTCGACTTGCCGGTCGATCTCGGCGACTTCCTCGGCCGATTGATGTTTGACCTCCACCCGCAGCTTCCCTTCGACCTCGAACATCTCCAATTCCAACAGGTCCTTCGCCGGGTTGCGATAAATCACCGTCTGTTTGAAGCCGATCAGAATCGGCTTGTCGGTTGTCGGCTTCCAGTCGGCCTTGGCAAGGACGTCGTTGTAGAACTTGTGAATCGTCCCCAGATCGGAGTCGACGTCGAACAGGATCGCTTTGGTGCTATCCGAGTATTGCAGGCCGCTGGTCTCCGCCGGCGCCGGAATGTCCGCCGACATTTGGTCGGCGGAATAGGTGATCACCGTTTTGTTGTCCTGAGCGGGAGCGGTCGCGACATTCGCGCTGAGTCGCACCGCATTCTGCTTGAAGAACATCTGGTCCCCCGCTGTGCCGTAAGGTTCCCAACCTTGCTCGACGAGGAGTTTCGTGACGGCGGCGGCGGTTTCCTCGCGCGGTTGTTCGGTGAGAGAGGCCTCGGCCGTCGGCACGCTGTAGAACGGCTTGACGCCCTTCGGCACCGGGAGTTTCTTCAGCGGAATGTTGCTGTGATTGTGGATCGAGACCAGCACTTCGCCGTCGTCGCCGACCGGAGTGAGCGACAGCGAGATCAGATACCCGTCCTTGCCGAACATCCCGCTGCACGACGTCTCGGTGACGTAGCTGTCGGGCAGTTCCTTCCATTTCCGTTTGGAGAGCGCTTGCTGATAGAACTTGAAGCCCGCTTGCGGATCGGTTTTCGCTTGATAGCTGAACCCGCCGACGTACTTGCGGCCGACAGGCTCCTCGGTCTTAAGCACCGGGAAGTTCGCCGGGTCGAAGACCTTCGCGGCTTCGGCGACCGTCGGAGCGATTTTCTTGACGGGCTTGTCGGCGGCACGAGCCGACACCGTCCCGCCGAACAGCGCCAGGCCGATCGCGGCCAGCCACAAGCATCCGTTCGTCTGCTGCGTGCCCCAAGAAATGAGGGCGCTGGTAAAAGATAACTCGACGCGCAAACAATTCCTGGTGTGGAAATGAAGAATCGGTCGGTGGAAGAACATCTCAGAATCCTTTCATGAAGAATGGGCCATCCCTGCCGGACGGCTACGGCCTGAATCAATGTGGCAAAAGCCGGCGAGAAGCTCAAGATCGGTCTGATCCAACGGGACCTGCGCGGCCGACTCCCGCAGATGGCCGCGCGGGTGCCTGGGGCGCTTTTTCGCGGGCCACGTCAAAAGCGTCATAGCCCCAGCTTGTCGCGTTCGATCCACAAAAAGCTGGGGCCATGATGATCCATCGACGTGGCAAGCCAGAGAAGCGCCCCAGCCACCCGCCGTTGCCACCCGCAAAGCACATTTCATAACGTCAAACGTCTCAGAGCGGGCTGTAGACCCGATTGAGAGGCGGCATTTCGCCATCTTCAAGAACGGCCAGATTCATCCAGCCCCTTTCAATGGCGGCAACTTCTGTTGCCGGTTTGAGCAAGTAATAGAACCAAAATGGCACACCCATCGAAGTTCCTTGCCGCTTGTCGGGTGCTTCCAAATGGCATCCCATCCGACTTCTGACACTGCCAGTGGCCAGACCAACATACAAAACGTCGCCGTCATAAGTCGTGATGGCGTAGCAACCAGCCTCATCCGGCACAGTGACGTGATGCGACCAAGCGAATCGAGTCTGATGAACGGTGGACGGAACCAATTGAGACACTTTCATAGCATGCTCACAACGAGATGTTTCCCATATTGTCCTGAACATTGATTGCATGGCTCAAGGCGGTTGCGAGTTTTCTAACAGCTGCGGTATTCAACCCGGAGGCTACACCTCCACGATGCCACCATTCAGGATGAGACATTGCGATATTCTCATCAGGCAAATTTTGGAGACCTCGTTGCAAAAGCGTCTTGATTGTATCCTTTTTGAAATCAGACTTCGGGGCGAGATGCGTGAATACGGTCGCCGACACAATGTGGAACAGGTCTACTCCGGTGGTCTTGTAGATGACGGATGGAGTCTCAATTTGACAGTCGACGAGTAACTCAACGATCGCCTTCCAATAATTCGAGAGGATCATCGGTCGATTGGCATCCCAGACAGGATTTGAAAGCGGATTGTTGGCCGAAAAGACGTATTTTTTGAGCGAGTTGATAAAGCTTTTCTGGTTGATTGTTGCGCCTTCTCCCTCGTCGTTTGCCATTCGTATCTTGCCAAACCAAGGCGAGCCAGAGTCAGTATTCAAAAAGCTCGCAGCCGACAGAGCACGCGCGTCTTCACCTTTCTCGACTTGCCGACGAATCCAGCGTGGGATCGTCGGGGTCTGCTCCAGCCCTAGCATTTTCGTGAGTCTCGCGACAATTTGCTGCTCGATCGCCTTGTCCACTGAGCGCTGCGTTGTATTTACAATCAGGAAGTGGCACATCTGGCTTATGTCGTCGAGACCTACGGCAATGTTGACGGGTATCTCGAACTCGAGAAGCGCCGGGTTCTTTTCGGCAGCTAACACCAAACCTGCAATTCTGTGCTGGCCGTCTACCACGTTGAAAGGGCCAACATTCGCCACGTCAAAAGTGATCGAATTTGTCGATGTGTCAAACGGTATGTTGCTATTGGTCGCCAGGAAAATTGAAGTCGGCAAAAAGGCGTCTTGTTCTAAGAACCCATCGAGGAGATAATCAGCCAGTCTCTTGGCACGTCCCTCATTGAGCAGTCGTTGATACCCCGGACCTGCTGGTCTGCCTCCCTGGAAATGATCCAGGAGTTATGAGAGTGTCCTGACCGAAAG
>CAZDGB010000094.1:0-14812 GCA_964504645.1 uncultured Planctomycetaceae bacterium
TCCTGGGCCCCGACGTCTTCATGACGCCGACCTACGGCAACACGCTGATGGGCCTGGCCTGCTCGAAGCCGTTCGATCCGGCCGACAACTACAAGATCACTTACCACGCCCCGCAGCCCCGGGCCGTGATCGAAGTCGTCAAGTTCGACGATTACAACCAGGTCGTCGGCTACGGCGAGACGGGCCGCGTCAAGCTTTACACCATGACGAAGGAACTCTTCATTCCCGGCTTCATGGAACGCGACGAAGGCGAACGCGAAAAGCCGCACGAGAAATACCCCTGGGACGGCATCAGCGGCACGCGGCCGTTCCATGAGTTTGCGAAGACGACGACAGTCGGCGTGTACTAAACGTTCAATTGCTGAGTTTTCTCGCCGAATTGGCGGGTGATCTGGAAAGGTCAGAGCATGTTGGAGCTACCAGTCCTCCGTTGGGGCAAACCATACGACAGTATGGAAAAGGCCGACGTCGTTCATTTCGAAACGGGCGAGGTGCTCGCCAAGGTCCACCAAGCCACAGGCGCGATGCTGGGCATGGACATGCGGCATGCCCAGCGGGCCCGCGATGCCCTACGGCAGCTTTCGATTGACGATTTGATCGCCAAGACGGCGAAAGCTGCGGAGTTTTATCTCAACGGTACGCTGCCGCTTGGCACCGGGACGCAGTCGCCGGCCGAGTTTTGCCGGATGCAGTCGGCGACGACCGGGCTGCCGGAGCACATGTGCGCGGCCAACATGAAGAAGAATTACTTCGTGTTGACCCACATGCGCGACGTGCTGGAATCGCTGACCCGTGGATTGCCGCTCGACATCTTCACCAAGGGCTTCGGCATGGAGGCCCGCGGCGTGATGCTCAGCTACCAAGCCAGCACGCCGGTGCTCGGTATGGTGCTGCCGTCGAACAGTCCCGGCGTTCACACGCTGTGGATGCCCGTCATTCCGCTGCAGATTGGTCTCGTCCTGAAGCCCGGTCCGCAAGAGCCGTGGACGCCGTACCGTATGGCGGAAGCGTTCTTCCAGGCCGGTGTGCCGCGCGAAGCGATTTCGCTCTACCCCGGCGGTCCGGAAGTCGGCGCGGCGGTCATTGAGCATTGTCACCGCACAATGATCTTCGGCGGCACGGCGACTGTCGAACGCTATCACGGCAACCCGCGCGTGCAGGCCCACGGCCCCGGCTTCAGCAAGATTCTGCTCGGCGACGACGTCGTTGACAACTGGCCGGAATACATCGACCTGATGTTCGACAGCATCGTGATGAACTCCGGCCGCGGTTGCATCAATTGCTCCGGCGTGTGGGCTTCGCGGCACACGGAAGAGATCGCCGACGCGCTCGCCAAGCGGATGGGACCGATCGCTCCGCTGCCGATGACCGATCCGAAGGCCCAACTTGCCGCGTTCACCGTGCCGGGCCAGGCCGAGGCGATCAACAACCAGATCGATGCCGGCTGCAAAGTCTCCGGTGTCACGGAAGTGACGGCAAAGTACCGCGACGGCGACCGCTGGGTGCACAACGAACGCTGCGATTATCTCCGTCCGACACTGATCCACTGCACCAGCCCCGAGCCGGACATGGCCAAAGCCGAGTACATGTTCCCGTTCGCCTCGGTCGTGAAGTGCCCGCAGAAGGACATGCTGAAGAAGATCGGCCAGACGCTGGTCTGCTCGGCGATCACCAAGGACGAGAAGTGGTCGCAGGAGCTGGTCGATGCCACGCACATCGACCGGCTGAACATCGGTCCGTTGAAGACGATCGCCCTCAACTGGCTGCAGCCGCACGAGGGGAACATCATTGACTTCCTGTTCCGCAACCGGGCGTTCCAGAACAGCCCCCCGCCGCCGCACTAACGATAGGACGCGGCGCCACTGACGTTACTCGAACCGCAAAATCCCGAGCGACGCGCCGGGTGTCGACGTGGGTTGCGTCCACGCGTGCTGCCCCGCGGCGGGCGCGGTCCGTTCGAGGCTGAGACCCCATGCGGCGTTCTTATCAGGCCGCTGGTGGCAGAGTTCCGCCCACGGAATGGCGAGTTCGATCCGCCAGTTCGCCGCGTCGCCGGCGGCGGCGACGAACCAGTGCGGGTTCCAGCCGGCATCGTTCCAGCACGACTCCGCCGTCCAGCCGCGCTGGTCGACTTCGAACGTGTACCAGGTGGCATAGTCGCGATCGACGTCGAACCGGATAGCGATCCGGTCATGACGTCGCAGGTCGGCATCATGAGTCCGGCCCGCCGTTTTCGGCGCATCCTTCGATTGGCCATCCAGCCGCTTCACCGTCGCGGCGACGTACAGGAAGTCGTCGTCGTAAGCGAACAGCACGACCGGCGGCGTTTCGGGTAACGAAGCCGGCGCGCGGAACGTCAGCCGGCATTCGTTCGCGTCCTGCCAGCATTCATCGGAGAGCAACCCGTCGAGCTGCGGCTTTATCGTGGTGCGCAGACACGTCGCCACGCCGTCAGGAATCTCCGAACCGAATTGCGACAACCAGACTTCCCGCCGTGCGACGGCCGACCAGTCGCGTGCATCGCGATTGTCTTCTTGACCTACCCATCGGCCGGCGATCACTTCTGCCGGGGCCGCCGCGCCGCGTGCGCGGAGAGACGCAGCCCGGAGAAAATCCATCTCGCCCGAACGGAAGAGTTGCGGCCACTGGCTTTCGAGGAATTGCTCCAGTTGCTGGGCTTTTTTCTGACGTTCCCTCGTTTCAGGTAAATGAGTGAATTGGTTTTTCCGCGCAGGCGATTCCGCAGGGACCGACGATTGGGCTGCGAGGAGCGGCCGCGCCCGGCGATCCGTCGCCAGTTGCCGCGTCCGACGCCAGGCGGCTTCTTCGCTCGTCAGATACGTGAAAAGCCAGCGGGCGACGTCGGCCGAAACGGGTTGATCCGGATGCTTCCGCAGAAGTTCCTGCCCGGTGGCTTCCGCGAGTTCCCAACGGCCGCGCGACCGATACTCCTCGAACAGGTCGCTCAGCGTCTGGGCCGATTGTTCCGCCGACATGCCGGTGGTGACGTCCTTCATTTGCGCGAGCATCTGTCCGGCGACGCGGGGATCGTCCAGCGATTTGTCGATGTAGGCGGTAAAGTTCCGATGCCGCTGCACGGCCTTAAGTTGCTGATCGAGCAGGGGATTCTCGATCGGACGCACGTCGCGGCGGACATCGCTGTGCGTGAATGTCAGGCCGGTGAAGAAGTCGGCGAACTTCGACGTCGACACAGTGTTTCCCGCGGCATCCGCTGAGCGGAAGTTCGGCGGCGACGTCAATTCGATGGCCAGAAGATCGCGGGCGGGATTCGCGGCGAGCCGGGCGCTCGTTTGCCAGTGGGGGAGAAACTCGTACGGATCGAGCGAGATTTCCCCGGTGTTGCCTGGGAGCAATTGCAGATAAACGCGTTCGACCTTCCAGGGATTCAAGCCGCCGTACTCGCGCTGCACGAGATTTCGCGTGCTGTCGGCGGCCTGTTCCACGGCCCGCAGCGTCGCGTCGAAGATCAATTGTCCCGCGGCGTCCTCCGGCGCGGGCTGATCGACGATCACCACGTGCGGCCGCCAAGCGCGGATCTCGCCAACCAACCGCCCTAGCAGCATCTGGGGCAATTGGCCTTCCGTGCGCCGCTGCCAGTAATCGAGCAGCTTATCGGAACTCAATTCGAGGCCGGGAATCTCCAGCGACAAAGGCCAGGCGACAGCGCCGGCCGATCCGCCGCTCTGCGTCAGCGCCGCCGAAATGCGATTCTCGATCGGCAATCCCTGGGCAACTTCCTGTGGCTTGATCGCCACGAGCGACGCGGTGCGATAACCCTGCTCGCCTGCGATCTTCACGACGGCGTCCGGCGACAACGTGGAGACACGATGATGGATCGACAGCAGCGCCGCATGTCGTCCGCGGCCTTGAGCTACGGACCAGGTTTCACCACCATTGTCGGTGACGAGAATCACGCCGAGTTCGCCGACCGCGCAACCGGAGCGGGCATTGACGAAATGGATGGCATTGAGCGGCGTGGTAACGCCTGTCGTTTGCCGGACCCAGCGTGCGCCGTTGTTCGGGCTGTGCCAGATCACGCCGCCGGGGCGTCCGGCGATCCACACGGCGTCGTTCCGCACGGCGACCGCGCGGAAATCGCTGACTTGCCGCAACTCCTCCGGCAATGGCCCGGACGGTAGCTCCCAGACGACGCCGCCGGAGGAACTTTGCATTGCCAATCCGCCATCGCCTACCAGCCACGCTCGATGGTCAGTCGAAAAGGCGACATCGCGGATCGAGCGGCCCTTCAAGGCCGGCAGCTTGGAAGGGAGCAACTTCGGTCCCGCCAGCAGCGACACGCCGCCGGTTCGATCGGCGAGGATTCCGAGTTCCGGCGAGCTCAAGTCGACGGCATTCCAGCCGCGCGATGGAAACCCTTCGAGCGGTTGCCAGGTTTGTCCGCCGTCGGTGGTCGCCCAGACGCCTGTCGCATTGTCCGCTGTCGGTTCGCCGACGACGATGCCTTCTTCCAATCCGAAGAACTTGACGTATCTCAACGGCGAGAGGGATTGCGTTTCGAGCGGCTGCCAGCTTTGCCCGCCGTCACGCGTTGCCAGCAGCATGCCAGTCGCGAGTTCCGCCGAACCACGAGTCTGCCAGCCGGCAATCCAACCGATTCGGTCCGTCAGCAGGCAAACGCTGCGGAGCGCGGCGTCGGTTCCGGTATCAACCAGCGTCCACGATGTTCCGCCGTCGGCCGTCTGCCAGAGCGTCCCATGATCGCCGACCGACCACCCGTCGCGAGCGCTGACGAACTGCACATCGTGCAGCGCGGCATCGGCGCGCCAGCTACGCTTCAGTTCCGGATTCGCCGACGCATCGCGTGCGAGCAGAGCGAAGATTCCCAGGGCGACTGGGAGAAGTAGATTGCCTCGGCCGTCCATGGCCTGCTCCGTGGGGAAATTGGCGACGGAATGTATCCGAAGATCGTAGAGCGGGGCAAGAGGGGCGCTTCGGCGGTCTTGCCGGGACGTTCGTGGAACGGCTATTCTGAAGACGAAGTGAAAACCTGAGGAACCCGCGGCGAAATCGAGCGAAACAATGCTGACGTACGAATATCACTGTCCCGAAAACCGGAAAACAGTCCAAGTCCAGCACGGCATGCGCGACCGGATTGCGTCGTGGGGTGAGCTGCGCAGCAAAGCGGGCCTGGAATCCGATGGCACACCGGACGATGCGCCGGTCGAACGGCTGATTTCCGGCGGCCTGTTGGGCACCGTCAACGGCGGCACGCCGTCGTCGTCTGAAGCGGTCCGCGCGGCGCTCCCCGTGATGGGGGGCTGTTGCGGCAATCCCGCCGGTTGTCAGCGGCACGGGTAAGTCACGTTGGTTTGTCTGTGATGAAGGAGAGTGCGAGGGCCGGTTTCCCTCGACAGTCCGCCATGTTTGCCAGTTCGCAGCCCCTTGTTGATGTTCTCCATTCCTGGCTCGGCCCACGGCTTGATCCGGAAGCACAAACCTGGCTCAAAGATCGCTGCGATGCCGTTGCCGCGGGCGACAAGAAAGCGTTCTTTCTGTCGTTCGGTTTGACGCCGCGCAAAGTGGGCAAGGATGATTTATCCGTCACGGACGAGGAACTGGCCGCCGCGGCGCAGGCTCGCGCCGACTGGGATCCGCGCGGCTGGACGGTGGATCAGGCATCGAGAATGCTCTTGGTGCTGTCGTATCCGGCCGATGACTCGGCGGCGTTCGTCGCGGCGATGGATCAGTTATTTGCGGCCGGCGAAGTGCACGAACTCGTCGCGTTGTACCAGGGATTGCCGCTGTATCCGCATCAGGCCGCATTCCGACTGCGGTGTGCCGAGGGCCTGCGGACGAACATGAATTCGGTCTTCTGCGCGATCGCGCACCGGAATCCGTTCCCCAGCGAGCAGTTGAACGAAGACCAGTGGAACCAACTGGTGCTGAAAAGCCTGTTCATCGGCGTGCCGTTGCATCCGATCGTCGGCCTGGACAAACGGGCGAACGCCAAGCTGTCCAAGATTCTGGTGGAATTCGCCCAGGAACGCTGGGCCGCAGGTCGAGCCGTCAGCCCGGAGTTGTGGCGCTGCGTCGGCCCGTTTGCCGATGAATCCGGCCTCGCGGCCTTGGAAAGAGTGCTCACGACCGGAACCGATTTGGAACGTCAGGCCGCCGTGCTGGCCCTGCGGAGTTGCTCAACAGTGGAAGCCGAACAAATTCTGCAGCGCGGTTTGGTCGATGCGACGCCGTATGCAAGTTGGCGGCAGATTGCGGAGACATCGCTCCCATGATCTACATCGACCCCCACATCCACATGGTCTCTCGGACCACGGACGACTACGAAAAAATGGCGGCCGCCGGCGTGAAGGCCATCATCGAGCCCGCCTTCTGGCAAGGGCAGCCGCGCACGCAGATCGGGTCGTTTCAGGATTACTTTTCCAGCCTCGTCGGCTTCGAGCGGTTCCGGGCGGCCCAATTCGGCATCCGGCACTACTGCACCATCGGGCTCAATTCCAAGGAAGCCAACAACGAGGCGCTGGCGGAGCAGGTTCTCGACCTGATGCCGTTGTATCTCACTAAGGAAGGGGTCGTGGCCGTGGGCGAGATCGGCTACGACGACATCACGCCGTTGGAAGAGAAATTCCTGCGCCTGCAACTGGAGATGGCGAAGGACGTCGACCTGCCGATCCTGATCCACACGCCACACCGCAACAAGAAGCAGGGAACTTACCGCAGCCTGGACGTGATCGAAGAGCACGGCATTTCGCCGTCGCGGGTGATCATCGATCACAACAACGAAGAGACCTGCGAGGAAGTGCTCAGTCGCGGCTACTGGTGCGCTTTCACCATCTATCCGAAAACGAAAATGGGCAACGAGCGTATGGTGGAACTTGCCCGAAAATACGGCAGCGAACGGATCATCGTCGATTCCTCCGCCGATTGGGGGGTCTCGGACCCACTCGCCGTGCCGAAAACGGCCCGGTTGATGGAGGAACGCGGCATCTCGCAAGACGTCATCGAAGACGTCGTGTACCGCAACGCGCTCCGGGCCTATGCTCAGAGCGGTCAATTCCACGAAGCCGACTGGCTGAATCCGCCCGCCATCGACCAGCGGACGCTGTTCGAGGGAAACAGCGTGCTGCGCGGCGGCCAGACGCCTCGCGTGGAAGAGCCGCCGGACGACCGGATTATTCAGTAAGGCTTGACGGCACTGAATTGATTCGAGAGTTTTTCGTCTCAAGCCTTTAGTCTCAAACCTCAAGCCTGCTCAATTTACGCCAACCGCACGGGGAAGCGTTTGTGCTGGCCGTTTCCCGGCGATTGTCTGAACATCTATTGACGGTTCCCGCCGGATCAAGACATGATACGAGAGTTGCAGAAATCTATGACCCGTCAAAGGTTGTGAACGGGTGCCGTGTTGCAACTCTGGAAAACTGCCGGAATTCCCCTGAGTTTCGCGTCGGGCCGCATGCTCCGTTTGCCGGACAGACCCGTCGGGACTTATTCACTGGTGGTCACTTTTGAGGAGCCTGTCATGAGAACTCACTCGCGTCGTCGGGGCTTCACGCTGATCGAACTGCTGGTCGTGATTGCGATCATAGCGATCCTGATCGCGATGCTGCTGCCCGCCGTGCAGCGGGCCCGCGAGGCCGCGCGGCGCTCTCAATGCCAGAACAATCTGAAGCAGATCGGCCTGGCGCTGCACAACTACCACGACACGCACCGCTGCTTCCCCCCGGGACAAATCAACAACACCGTCGCCGGGCCGGACGGGGTCGGCAACTACGCCAATCCATTGGAAGCCACCACGCTGCTGACCGCGGCGAATTTCGTCATCTCCAACCCCGGCGGGTTCCATGGCACGAGCTGGATCCTCCACGTGCTGCCCATGATCGATCAGGCCAACGTCTACAACTACTGGGCCTTCACCGGCAACGTGCGCGCCAACGGGGAAGTCGGCGCCCAGGGACAACCGCCCGATTTCTCGATCATCTATCCTTCCAAGATGGAGTTGCGGGCGTTCTATTGCCCGTCGCGGCGGAGCGAGATGCAGGCGCAGAACACCTATTCGGCGTGCCAGCGGCTCGACACCGGCGCCGCCGGCATCTCGATCGGGCCGACGATTTGGACGTCCGGCGGAAACGACTACGCGGCATGCAGCGGTTCGGGATTCACCTTCAACAACAGCCCGCTCAGCGCGCCGGGCAGCATCCTGGACCGGCAAACCTACTGGCTCACGCCGGCGCAACTCGCCTCGCAAAGCACGAACGTCATCGGCGCGAACGGCGCGCCGTACACCGTGAATCCCTTCACTCAGTTCAGCACGAACGTCGGTATGTTCGGCGTGAACACCCACACGAACATGCGGGATGTCTCGGACGGAACGTCGAATGTGATCATGGTCTGCGAGCGTCGGCTGGCGAAAGTCGCCAATTCCATTCAGTTCACGAGCCAGGACGGTTGGGCCTGGGGTGGACCGGCGACGATGTTCACCTGCCGGCTGGCGCCGCACAGCGGACTCTCGTTCGATGAAGCCGACAGCCCACACGACCAGATCGTGCAGGCCTGCTTCGCGGACGGCAGCGTCAAGCAGATCAGCGTGAACATCAACTTGCTGACCTGGCAGAACCTGGGCAACATGTCCCAGGGCACTCCGGTCAATATTGAGCTGTAAGATCCGTCACCCCTGTCGAGAACAGCGGCTTTTCACCAGCCGGTCCTTCCTGCAGGGCCGGCTGGTTTGTTATTCGTCGGTCGTTTCCTGTAGCCTGATGCTTGGTTCGGCAATGGCAGGCGGTGGAGATCCCTCGACATGATTCGCGTTGTCTGCAAGCAATGCAGTTCCAAGCTCGACATCCGGGAAGAGCTGGTGGGAACCACGCGGCGCTGTCCGAAATGTAAAACGGAATTCACCGTTCCGGCGCCGGTCGATGAGGAAGAGGACGGCGTCACCATCGCGGAGGATTCGGACGCGGAAATCCCGGTCGCCCAGGAATCCAAGCGGAACAACGCATTGACCGCTACTCCGGTGCCCGCCGGCAAGACGGACGCGGATGCGCCGGTCCATGCCCCCGCCGCGCCGGATGACGACGATGATGACGGCGAGGAAGATTTCATGCCGTCGTTTATGACGACGCCCGTGGCGGAGAAGTCCAAATCGAAGACGCCGACGCCGAAACCGTCCGCTCCTGCTGACGACGAGGACGACAGCCCCGTCTTATCGATTCCGAAAACGCCGCCGCCCGCGAAACCGAAGTTCAAGTCGTTCGAGCCGGATGAGTTTTCGGAACCGACTCCTCCGCCGCGCTCCAAGAAAAAAGAACTGCCAGCGTCGCTCGAGGAACGGCCGCGCCGCAATAAGCCGGTGGAAGACGACGATGAGGACGACGAGCCATCTCCCGCGCCGTCCCGGCCGAAGAGTTCGCGTCCCAGCTTCGGCGCGCGCGACAGCGGGTTCCAGTTGCCGACACCGGGGGCCTCCGGACTTTCGGATCCCGGGCTGTCGGACCCCGGCATGCCGTCCACCGGGGGCGGCGCGCGCGATCGAGCGCAAGCCGCGCGCGAGCTGCGACAAGCGCTCAAGGAGAGCGCGCTCAAGGGACCGGTGGAAATCGAGCCTCAGCGCAGCATCCTCGTCGACCTCTCGATTCTGATGAGCGAGATCGGCTGGAAGGGGTTGGCCATCATTGCCGGCGTGATCATCCTCTTGCCGGCGCTCTATTTCCTGATGGATGGGATGCTGGGCGGCGGTCCGAAACTTCCCAAACTCGGCTATGTGACCGGAACAGTTTCCTTTAATGGCCAACCGGCGGCGAATTCGACCGTCTTCTTCCAACCCGTGCAGGAACAAGATCCCGCCGGCGAAAACAAGAAGCAACCGAAGGTCCGCACGTCGTTCGGCCAGACCGACAATCAGGGGAAATACAAGCTTCTGTATATGGAGGGGATCGAAGGAGTGGCGGTCGGCAAATGCCGCGTGTGGCTCGAACTTGCCCCGCCAATGATCGTCCCCGGCGAATTCTCGACGGCCTCCGTCACGCTCAGGGAAGTCAAATCTGGTAGCCAGACGATCGACTTCACGCTCACCGGGCCGGTCAAGAAGAAGTGAGTTTTCCGCCGCTGCCCGTGCTGCAAGCGTGGATGCAAAGCCTGCTCCGCGGCGAAACTGGTCAGAACACGCCGCCCATCGGCGACGTCATCACCTCGTCGGAGCGCCAAACCGCGGAGGAACGTCTCGCAGTCTATGCCCGCGCTTATTTTGGCCGCTTGCTGGAATGTCTAGAGGCCGAGTTTCCCGCTGTCCGTCACGCCGCGGGGGACGAGGCATTTCGAGAACTGGCGGCCGGTTATCTCCAGGTATTTCCCTCGCAGAGTTATACGCTGGGCGAATTGGGCCGGCATTGGAGCGAATTCCTGCGTCAGACGCGGCCGCCCCGCGCCGGCGACGAACCCGATTTCGCCGATTTCCTGGTGGAGTTGGCGCACGTCGAGCGCTGCTACAGTGAAGTCTTCGACGGACCCGGGCCCGAGCAAAGCCCCGCGTGGAATCCTCAGCAACTCGCCTCGGTCGGCTCGGAGCAGTTTGCCCAGGTGTTGCTCATCCTCTGGGACAGCGTCCGACTATTGGACCTTCAATTTCCGTGTCAAGACTATGCGACCGACGTCCGCCAGAAACGCGATCCGTCTCTGCCGGAGCCGACGCGGACCTTCCTCGTTGTTTTCCGCCGGGATTACATCGTGCGGCGCTTCGCCGTCGAACAGTGGCAGTTCGAACTCCTGTCCGAATTGCAACGGGGACGTTCGGTGGGTGACGCCTTGCGCTACGCGGCGACGTTCGTCCTTGAGGAAACCCGAACGGCGGATGACGTGCGGCGCAGCTTTCAGCATTGGGCGGCGGCTCCGCTGTTCCGCGAGGTGATTTCCCCCGGCGAAATCGGTTAGACTCGCCGCCATGACGACACTCGACATTTCACGCTTGGTTCGCGTCGCGGCGATCGGATTGTATTGCTGTCTGGCGTCGTGCTCGCAACAACCGTCGGCGAAAGCTCCTGCACCGCCCGCTGCTTCCGCCAGCCAAAAAGAAGCTCAGGAACTGATCTTCTCGGCGGCGGCCAGCACGAAAGACGTGATTGAAGCCTTGGCGTCCCAGTTTGCGAACCAGTCGCCGGCCAAGATTCAAATCAATCCGGGATCATCGAGCGCGCTGGCGGCACAGATCGTGGAGGGCGCGCCGCTGGATCTGTTCCTGTCGGCCAACGAGCTGTGGGCGAACAACGTCTCCGAGGCCGGCTTGTCGCTCTCGTCTCACAAACTGTTGACCAATCGCCTGGTGCTGGTCGTCCCGCGCGGGAATCTCGCCGGCGTCGCGGCTCCGCCGGACCTATTGTCCGACAAGGTGCGACACCTGGCGCTCGCGGGCGAGAAAGTGCCAGCCGGGCAATACGCCGACCAGGCGCTGACGAAACTGGACCTGCTGGAGAAACTGACCGCGTCCGAGAAGATCGTCCGAGGGCAGGACGTTCGCAACACATTGAGCTTCGTGGAACGCGGCGAAGCGGAAGCGGGCATCGTCTACGCCACCGACGTGCGGGGCGCTCCGGAAGTGGAAGTGGTCCACGAGTTCGACCCGTCGCTACACGAAGAGATCGTCTATGTCCTCGTGGTCCTGCGGCACGGGGAAGGCAATCCGGCCGTGAAGTCTTTCGCCGAGTTTCTGCAATCGCCCGCGGCCGATCGCGTGTACGAGAAATTCGGATTCCAGAGATGGCGGGAAACGCCGGCCGATCGGGAAAGTGCTCCATGACCGCTGCGGAATGGCAGGCGACGCGGCTCACGCTGCAAGTGGCGGCGACGGCCGTGTTGTTGAGTCTTCCGATGGCGATGGCCATTGGCTGGTGGCTGGCCAAATATCGTTTCCCTGGCAAGTTTCTCGTGGAGACGCTGGTCAATTTACCCCTGGTCATGCCCCCCGTCGTCACGGGTTATCTGCTGTTGATTTTGTTCGGCCGGCAGGGATTTCTCGGCGGTTGGCTGGAAGCGACATGCGGGCTGCGGCTGATTTTCGATTGGAAAGGCGCCGCGCTCGCCTCGGCGCTGGTCAGTTTTCCGTTGCTCGTCCGCCCGATTCGGCAAGCGTTTGAAGCGGTGGATGATCGGTTGTTGCACGCCGGACGGACGCTGGGCGCGACGCAATGGGACGTCTTCTGGACAATTGCCGCTCCGCTCGCGGCGCCGGGAATGCTCAGCGGGTCGGTGTTGTCGTTTGCGCGGAGCATGGGAGAGTTCGGCGCGACGATTATGATCGCGGGAAACATTCCCGGTCTGACGCGCACGATCCCTTTGTTCGTTTACACGGAACTGGAATCGCCGGGTGGGTTCGCCCGCGCGCAGCGGCTGGTGATCGTCTCGATACTGATTTCCGCCGCGTCGTTATGGCTGGCGGCGGCGTTGGAACGGCGAGGCCGACGCCGCGTTCAGGGAGCAGGCGCCTAACTCCATGAGCGCATTGACGTTCGATTGCCGCTTCGCCTACCCCGCCGGGTTTTCGCTCGATTTTCAATTCGAGATCGGTCCCGGTGTCACCGCGCTCTTGGGCCCGTCGGGGGCCGGCAAGACGACGGTTCTGCATCTTATTGCCGGCATCCTGCAACCGGCCGATGGAAAGATCCTCGTCGGCGACCGCGTCTTGTTCGATTCTCGCCGGCGCATCAACGTCCCCATGCACGAACGCCGGGTGGGACTCGTTTTTCAGGACTACCAACTGTTCCCCCACTATTCGGTGGAAGGCAATCTGCGGTATGGACTCTGCCGCGGATCGAGCAAGTCGTTCGAGCTTGCGCACCTGGTCGACGTGCTGGAACTTGGTCCGATTCTCACTCGCCCGCCCGCGTCGCTCAGCGGAGGACAGAAGCAACGCGTGGCCCTGGGGCGAGCCATCGCCAGTTGCCCCTCCCTTCTGCTGTTAGACGAGCCCGTCAGTGCGCTCGATGAGGATCTGAGATCCAGCGTGCTGGCCTATCTGGTCCGAGTGTTGCGGGAGTATCAGACCCCCACGTTGTTTGTCACACACGACACGAAGAATGTCACTGTCCTCGACGCCAACGTGGTCCGCATTCCTCCTGACGCGCGAGCAACCAATTGTCGCGCCGCCCAACCCCCGCTGCAGAACAATCTGTAACTTGTTTTGCATAAATAAGTTGCGAAGAATCCAGTGATCGTGCGCGCTTTTTGTTGGCGAGCCTTGCCGAAAGTGCGTATAACTGCTTAGCTTGGCTAAGAGATTTCCCAATAGTGGGAGTTCCGCGAGCTGGATGGGGGCCGTAGACGGAAGTGCCTTCCCAATAGCAATTTACGGTGGTGGCCGTGAACAAGCGGACGTCTCCAGGAGGTTTTTCAAGCTAAGTTTGACACCAGGATAGGACAAACGCACCGTTCCGGAAGACGGATAGGAGAGGACGACATGTCCCGCAAACAGGCGCTTCTGAGACTGCATCAACGATTGATTGCCCAGCGAGATGAACTCCGCAAGAAGATTGCCGAGGACTTGGGCTTGGCCTACACGCGGGACGACGGTGCGAACGATCTGGGCGAAACGGCGCACCAAGTCGAGCAGACGGAACTCCATACGCAGCTTGCCGCTCTGGAAAGCCGTGAATTGCGGAGCATCGAACATGCCATCGCCTTAATTCATCACGGGCGCTACGGCGAGTGCGAAGCGTGCCGGAAGGCGATTCCCATCGCGCGTCTCCAGGCCCTCCCATTTTCTCTGTATTGCATCGAATGCCAGAGGATAGCGGAAGTGGACGGCTCGCTCGAATTGGACGCCGACGCCAACTGGTCTTCCGCCATGGAATTCGAGCGGCGCTCTTCGGATCGGGAACTCTCGCTGAGCGATCTCGACCAGGGCGGCCGGCCTGAATTCTAATTCTGGAATTCCTGTCAGGTTCCCTGCCGCCCGTTTTGACCGGGCGGTACAATTTCCACAGATCACGCCCCCAGGGCAGTCCAATTCCCTGATCTCCGGGATTGACTGGAGTTCTGTCGCCGGCGCGCCGAGTGGAGATTAAGGAATCCTGCGCATCCTGCGGGGGGACCACTCCGTTTCTTCGTCGAACCCAGGGTGCGACATGTTGAAGCGATCCGTCGTCCTGCTGTGTGGCGGCATGCTTTGCCTGGGAATGGCTTTAGGCGCCGGGCTCCTCGCCATTCCCGTCAACTCGGCTGTGCACGCGGTGGAGTCTTTCCAGACCGCGGAGAACGACGCCGATTTTCCCAAAGAAGTCTCGTCGCTCCATCAGGGCAGCGCCTGGCTGGCGAAAATCTCCAAGGTCATCACACCGAGCGTCGTTCACATTCAAAGCGAACGCAAGGCGCCGAACCGCGGCAAGATTGAAGAAACCGGTTCCGGCATCGTGATGGCGAGCGCTAAAGCCTCCGGATATTTCGTCGTCACGAATCGCCACGTGATCGACGGCGCCGAGTTGGGCGACATTGCCATTTCGCTGCACGACGGCCGCGTGCTGCACCCCGAACGGATTTGGAGCGATAAAGCGACCGATATCGCGATCTTGAAGGTCACCGCTCCCGATCTCGTCGCGGCCAAATGGGGCGACAGCAACCGGCTGGAGATCGGTCACTTGGTACTGGCGATGGGCAGCCCCTTCGGACTCAGCCGCTCGGTGACGCTGGGCATCGTTAGCGCCAAAGGGCGGCGGTCGTTGAAACTCGGCGCCGGCTCGGAAGTTATCAATCAGGATTTCCTGCAAACCGACGCGGCCATCAATCCCGGCAACAGCGGCGGCCCGCTCATCGACTTGAACGGCCGCGTCAT
>CAZDGB010000094.1:14822-22318 GCA_964504645.1 uncultured Planctomycetaceae bacterium
CACGGTCATGAGGTCGTCGACCAGCAACTGGTGGCGATCGCTTCGCAAGGCGGCGGCAACGAGGGCATCGGCTTCAGCATCCCCAGCAACCTGGCCCAGCGGGTGATGGAGCAGTTGCTGGAGACCGGCGTCGTCCGCCGGGCGTATCTCGGCGTGAAGCTCGATCCGTCGTTTGACGCGAAAACAGCCAAACGGCTGCGGTTGGATAAAGTGCAGGGAACCCGCGTGACGGAAGTCTATCCCAATACGCCGGCGTACCGTGCTAATCTGCAAGTCGACGACGTGGTGCTCACGTTCGACGGGTTGGATGTCCAGGACGAAAGCCACCTCATCAATTTGGTGAGTCTGACGCCGGTCGGAAAAGCCATCCGCTTGAGCGTGTGGCGCGAAGGCAAAAAGATCACGTTGACCGTTACGTTGGCGGACCGCAACGACATGAACGCGCAGAGCGAAGCCCCGCCGAAGCCCGGCATGGGATATCCTGTCCAGCAAATGGGTTTGATGGTCCATCCGTTGGACGAAGAACTGAGCGAGCAACTCGGCCACGACGAGCCGGCCCAGGGACTGCTGATCGTGAACGTCGAGGAAGCCGGACCCCTCGCCGCGGACTTGCAGGTGTACGACATACTGCAGGCCGTCGGTTCGCAGCGGGTCTCCTCGTTGACCGACCTGGAAACGGCCCTGGATGCCGTGCATGGCCGGGACTCGGTCCTGCTGAAAGTTCGCCGGGCCGGCACCGATGCACGCACCAAGATTGTCGTCTGGCAGCGCTAATGCCAGCGGGCGTAGTCGCTGGTCGTTAGAACGTAGGCCGTCAGCAGGGAGTTCGTGACGGCGTGCGCGATGAGGGCGGCGGAGAGCCGCTCGGTTTTGCGCGCCGCGTAGGCGTAGATCAGCCCGACGCAGATCCCGGCGATCCACCGCTCGCCGTGCAGCGCTCCGAAGGCGATCGAGGAGACGAGAAATGCCGGCCAGCGAACGTCGCGAAACGCCAGATCGTCGAAGCGAAACGCTTGCATGCGCCGCAACAAATAACCGCGGAACGCCAGCTCTTCGATGAACGGCACGGCGAGGCAACTTCCGAGAATCCGGAAGGCCAGCCAAGGGGCAGCGGGAATCTCCGCGGAATCGACGTCCGGCAACAGCCAGAAATCGAGCAGCAGCCATAACCCGAAAGCGAGCGTTCCCAGCGCGGCCCCGACGAGCCATCCTTTGTCGACGCGCAGCATCCAGTAGTAGAGTCGCCGCCAGTACCAGAGCGGAATGACGCAAGCGAGAAACCGCAGCGGATAGAGTTCATCGGCGCGCGGATCGGTGCTGACCAATCCGGCCAGAATGCCGAGGACGTGCCACGACAGAAACGGCGCGAGGCACGCGGCGGCCGCCGCATCGCGCAGGCGAATCGTCCGGGAGTCTGTCGTGAAAAAACGGAATCGCTGCGCGATCCCCATGACCAGCGCGGAGACGGCGATCAAAAATAGCCAGCCGGCGTGGGAATGAAAACCGCCGCGGGCCACGTCGGGCGAAATCCGCGCACCGATCTCCATCAGCAAAGCGATCCGCACCACGTTGCCGCACCAACTCGCCGCCATCGCCAGTGGAACGAGGAGCAAGGCCTGCGGGAATCGCAGCGCGGAGCGCATGGCCCAGACGTAGACCGACGCAAACACGGCCATCGCGCCGACCCCTTCGTAACCGGAGCAATGCGCGTCGATCTCGACGGAAAAGCCGGAGAGCGACAGTTGATTTCCGCCAAACGGGCCTTCCGGTCGTTCGCCGAACAGCCGCAGCAGCCAAATCACGGAATTCATCGTCGTGCCGGCGACGTCGCCCCAACGATTGCGCGTTTCCCGGCCAATCAGCCAGGCGACCAGCGTCACCGGAACGGCAATCAAGGCTCCCTTCCAGAAGGTCCGCAAAGCCGTCGGCCACAACGCGGTCGGCAACAAGGCGGCCAACCATGTTACGCTCGCGGCGAGAGCCGAAAGCGGCCAGGCGATCGCTAGCATCAATCGCCTCTCGTCCGCTTGTCCGATCAGTAACTGCGGATGCGACAGCAGGTAGCTGATCGTCGCGAAGATCGCGAGAAACACGAGATGCGTGGCATACCAGCCCCAGGGAAACGAGGTCGTGATCCGCTTCTGTTCGATCTCGCGGCGGATCGACGTCCACTCCAGCAGTCCGCCGAGCAGCACCGACATCGTGCCGGCGAGAAGCGCCAGGATTACCGCATCCGGCAGTTTCTTGAGGATCAATCGCGACAGGCCGCTGGCGGCAATCGATTCCGTATCGAGCCACAACGTGACGGCCAGCAATTCCAGCATGCCCAGAAACAGCAGCCACCGCAGCCGAGACATCACCGTGCGATCGGGCGGAGGGTTGGCGATGGCAACGACGCGGACCATGCGACGCGGTGTTCCTGTTCCTCGCAGATTTCGCCGGAGTCTACGCGGGAATGCTCGAGTCTGTCACGAGCAAATTAAGGAACGCGGCCGCCGCGCGCAGGAACGTGATGCGATCGGCCGGAGTCGACTATCAGCGAGGCCGGTACAGGTCGATAAGCAGCAGCAACATTCCGAGCAAGACCGAGAGTCCGACGCCCGACGAAGCGGGATCGATTTCCGGGACTTGGTTGGGCACGCCGCCGCCAACGCCGCCGCCGGGAACTCCGCCCCCCGCGCCCCCGCCACCGGCTCCCAGCCCGCCCCCGCCGCCGCCGACGGAGCCGGGAGACTGCGACCCCGTTCCTGCGCCGGCCACCGTCCCAGCCGAGTCACCGCCGAACAAGGGCCCCAGGTCGGTCAGATTTTGCGGTATCTGATTGGAAAACGGTAAGGTTTGCAGTTTCTGTCCGTTGATCGGATCGACGACCGCCGTGTCGAAATTCGGTAGATTGATGGTCGGAGTAGCTTGGTAGGCGACCTTGCGCAGCGATGCCGATTTGACTTTGCCTTCTTCCTGGCCTTCTTCGCCTTCTTCCTTTTTTGCAGACGGCAAGACTTCAACCAACATCACCGAGAACCCATCCGCGCCGACGCCCACGAAACTATAGATGCCGGCTTGCACGTCCGGCAGTACGAAGATTCCCTTGTCGGTGCAGGGGGTTTGCGCAGTGACTCGCCCGTGCTGCAAGAGGAAGACCCGCATGTCTTCCGGCGGCCGCGTTTCGAGTTTGCCTTCCTCTTCGTTGGGAGCGACCAGCACGCGCACGCGGCCGATCAAGGTGCCATCGGGTTGCAGAGGCATCTGATGCCAGGCCAGAGACGTCGCTGGAATGGCATCCAGGTGCTGCTTGCCCTTGAAGAAACTTCCGGCCGGCTTGGCCGTCCGCATCTCGTTCTCCACATCCCCCTCTTCCAGCATCGCCTCCGTCTCGGCATCGAGCTCCGGGCTTTCGCTGGAATCGAGTCCCATGAACGATTGAATCAACTGCATCGCCATCGGCATATCGGCCGGATCGATCGCGGTCGAGTGTAGCTCCTTGATCACCGAACCGTCGGCGAGCCGCATCGGTTGTTCAGCCTGCGGCGCGTCGGGATCGGCATTGGGATCCGCCTTAACTTCCACTTCCTCGCCGGCATCGTTTTCTTCGGGGATCGACTCCACATGGAACGAGTACGCCACCAGTCCATCGACCCCTTGGCCGATGAGCGCGTAGATTCCCGGTTTGACCGGTCCGAATTGAAACACGCCGTCGCTCGCGTCGGGAGACGTGGTTTCGACGGTCTCTCCGTCCTGAACCAGCAGCAGCTCAATCTGCTTGACGGGCGTCTGCTCATGGGTCGATTCGTCGATCCGGAAAATCGTTCCGCGGATCATGCCGTCCGGACCGATCACGATCGTGCATGTGCGAAAGCGGGTTCCGAGCGCGTCTTCCTCACCGGCTTCGCGCCATTCCTCTTCGTTGAAGGGAACGGCCTCGGCAGGCGTTTCAGGCTCGGCGGCTTCCGCGGCCGGCGGAGTTTCCGTTTTTTCCTGAGCCACAACCGTCGCGACCGCGCCAAACAGACCAGCCGCGACCAAAAACGCACAACAAACCCAGTCGATCATCAACGAGAGCTGATGGCGACGCATGTGGAAACCCTGTAAGGACTACTTGTCGAAAGCCGTTAGAATTTACCCATTTTCAGAGTACACCCCCCCGGAGGGAAATACAACATTTTTTAGGGACTGATGGATTTCACTGCAGCAGGCGATCGCTGCATGAGTTACCGACCGGATGTGGGCTGGAAGGCTCGCTGGGAAAGGGATTGATGATCTGCTGAACACCCCGGATAATCTCCGGGGTTAGGAAGCCACTGATGAATGCCGTCAAACCGACAGGGGCGTGGTTCGCACCGTGGAGATGGAAGCGAGAGTCAATCGAGATGGTAGTTCTCGTTTCGACATACATCTTCGTCGGAGGGTGGATCAGCAGTCAGTTCCGACACGACTGTGTCATTGTCACCACCGAGAAATGGACTCTCACTCTTACGTCGGCGCAAGGACAAATGGGAGCAACGGCAATCTGGTCGGGGGCGAACATTCCGACTGTGAGATTCAACTGGGATGTTTATCCTGTCGACATGTCCAAACCCATAAGTCGAGAACGTGGTCAATACAACGCTGATCTGCCCGGATTTCACTGCGGTTTTACCGGAAACTTACTTCAGTTGTTTTTTCTGGACTGCTTTATTTCCTACGGAGTTGTTGTCGCAGTGCTCACAGCCGTCTTTGCGGGGTTGCTGCTCTCGAAACCGCGAAAAGACTCTGCGCCGCCAGCCGAAAAATAAAAAACCGGCAAAAAGCATCACTGCCGCCCGGCGCGGTGGGCCCATCAATCTGTTGCCTTCCCACACCGCTGGATAAACTGCTCGCATCGTGGCGGCCGATCACAAAAGCCGATTTGGACGGGGATGTCTCGATGAACGCTCAGGAAATCCTGGCGACGCTTAAGCGTCTCGGCAAACCCCAGACGGCCGCGATCTACAAGCGGCATGGATCGGGCGACAACGTCTTTGGCGTACTGACCTCGGAGATCGCCAAACTGCAAAAGAAGATCAACGTTGACCACGCGCTCGCGCAAGATCTGTGGGAAACGGGAAACGTCGAGGCGCGCGTCCTGGCGCTTCAGATCGCCGATCCGCAGCAGTTGACTCAGGCCGACATGGACGGCCTGCTCGCCGACGGGCCGGTCCGTTTCCTCGGTTGTTATTTGTCCGCTCTGCTAAGCCGCAGCCCGACCGCCGAAAAGACCATGCGCGCCTGGATGAAGTCGCGGGACGAGTTCGTCCGCGAGATGGGCTACGGGATATTGAGCTGTCGTCTGAAGGACGACCCCGGCTTGGTCAGCGATGCGGACGCCGAAAAGGTCCTGAAAACCATCGAAAAGGAAATCCATCGCTCTCCGAACTGGGCCCGCTACGCGATGAACGTCGCGCTCATCTCGGTCGGGATCTATAAACCGGACCTGCGCAAAGAAGCGATCGAGGCGGCCCAGCGCATCGGCAAGGTCGAGGTGGACCACGGCGAGACGAACTGCAAGACGCCCGACGCGGTGAGCTATATCGAGAAGGCTGCCAAGCGGAAACGGTGCCCATAGCCATCAGTGCGTTCAACGGGACAGAGGGATTGCCTCACGCCGACGTAGCCGCCAGCCCCGCCAGCACCTTTTCCAACTCCACGGGACTTACCGGCTTCACCATGTGGAAATCGAAGCCCGCTTCTTGCGCGCGGCGTTTGTCTTCGTCCTGGCCCCAGCCCGTGACAGCGATCAGCACCATCTCTTGTCCCCACGGCTGCGAACGGATGCGGCGCGACGTCTCGTAGCCGTTCAGTTTCGGCAGGCCGATGTCGAGCAGCACGACATCAGGGCGGAACCCTTCGGCCATCTGCACCGCCTCAATGCCGTCGTAAGCGGTCTGCACGCGGTTGCCCAAGAGCCGCAGCATCATGGCCAGGCTGTCCGCGCCGTCGCGATTGTCGTCCACGACCAGCAGCCGGTGTCGGGGCGACGAGGCGGTACCGTTAGTCGCCGCGGGCGAGGAGCCATCTGCGGCGCCTACGGCGATCGGCAGGCGCACCGTGAACTCGCTGCCGCGGCCCGCCCCTTCGCTGACGGCCCGGATGTTGCCGCCATGCATCTCGGTCAACCGCTTCACCAGCGTCAGGCCCAGCCCGAGTCCTCCCTGCGAGCGATCCAGCGACCGTTCGACCTGTGTGAACAGGTCGAACACGTGCGGCAGCTTGTCGGCCGGAATCCCCACGCCGGTGTCTTTGACCCGCACGACCACCTCGGGGTGCTCGCGCTCCGCGGTCTCAACGGCGGCGGTCAGCCAGATGCGGCCGTGCTTCTCGGTGTATTTGGCGGCGTTGTTCAACAGATTCAGAAACACCTGCGTCAGCCGGACGGGATCGGCGTCGAGATACACCGGCTGCGGCGGCAACGTCACCGTGAGTTCGTGGCCCATTTGCTCGATGAGCGGACGGCTGGCCTCGACGGCGTTGCGCACGACCGTCGACAGTTCGATGCGCGACTTGCGAAGTTCCATTTTGTCGCGCGTGATGCGGGCCACGTCGAGCAGATCGTCCACCAGCCGGACCATCTGCGACACTTGCCGCTCCATGATGCCGCAGGCTTCCACGATCACCGCGCGGTCGCCCTCCGCCCGCTGCAACAATTCCAAGGCATTCCGCACCGGCGCCAGCGGGTTGCGCAGCTCGTGGGCCAGTGTCGCCAGGAATTCGTCCTTGCGGCGGTCGGCTTCCTGCAAGCGTTCCACCAGCCGCAGCCGCTCGTAAGCCATCGTCACGTAATGGCACAGCGTTTCGAAAAACGCGACTTCGTCCGGCTCGAACGACTCTTTCGTGTGGCTGGCGAACGACAGCGTGCCAATCAGCCGGTTCTCGGCGATCAGCGGATTGCAGGCATAGGCCCGGATGCCGAACGACTTGACCAGTTGCACCTTCGGGTCGTCGGACTCGTGGATGCGCGTGGCGACGATCGGTTGGCGATACAACGCGACGTTGCCGCAAATCGCCTGGCCGAATTCCAGCCGGGAGATCGACCGGGCCGTCTCGTCGGGGATGCCGTGGCATGACACCATTCGCAGCGCATCGCCGGCGTCGTTCACTAGGTAATTGAAATAGGTATCGACGGTGAGATGCTGTCGCACTTTGGCAAACAGCCCCCGCATCATCGTGTCCGGGTTGTCGGTCGACAGCAGGATCGCCGCCGCCTCCCACAAGAGCCGCAGCCGCTGATCGGCCTGCTTGCGGTCGGTGATGTCCCGCGCGATTTTCGAGGCCCCCACGATCCGGCCCTGCGCGTTGAATAAAGGAGAAACCGACAGCGAGACCGCCAGCAAGCGGCCGTCCTTCCGGCGGCGAATCGTCTCGTAGTGGTCGACCTTCTCGCCGCGGCGGATGCGCTGCAGAATACCCGGCTCCTCGTCCGCCCGATCCGGCGGTATGAGCATCTTCACCGGCTGGCCAATCGCTTCGGACGCCGTGTAGCC
>CAZDGB010000095.1:0-22014 GCA_964504645.1 uncultured Planctomycetaceae bacterium
CGATCGAGACCACCAGCCGCAGATTGCTGCGAATGAGGAAGTTCTTGATCTCGCTCGACTGCTCCAGCAGCGCCTCGAGCTGATCCATGTCCTTCGCCCGCGGGCGAATCGGGTCGAGCTTCTTCTGCAACTGCGCGGCCTTGTACCGCAGGTAGTTCATCTTGCGGAAGTAGTAGACTTCGTCCTCGCGGCTGAGCAGTGGAATCGAGTACAAGCTCGCCAAGTAGGGCGGCAAGCCGGGCGGAATCTTGGTCGACGTCGGCTGCTTGGTTTCCGGGGGCGGCGAGTACAGAATCCGATCGTCGGCGTCGGGCCGGCGAAACTGGTCGCAGTCCATGAAATCGATGTTCTGTTCGATCAGGAGCAGCGCGCGGACTTCCGTGACGATGCGGTAAATGCTCGCCTTGGTCCGCTTCCAGGTTTCGGACAGAACGTCCACGGACGTTCCTCGCCGGAATGCTTTGTAGAGCTCCTTCTTTTGGTCGGTTGTCAGCGGATCCGTCGAATTGGGAAACACGGCCACCTCCGGGTGTTCGCGGTCAAAGTTCTTCAAGGTGTAACGCACGGTCTCCGGCGAACGATTAAATTTTTTGGCGATGCGCCGGCTGATTTCCGTCGGACAGCCGCCGGCCCGCGCCAAGCGGCGCGCGCGGCGAATCATCAGTTCCCGCTCCATGTCGGAAACCTGGCTGAACGACGTTCCTCGCTCCACGGTCTGCGCGTTCTGCTGCACGAACCGCTCGACCGACGAGCGCAGGAATCCCAGGCGAATCTTGTCGCCCATCTTGAATCGCCGGCTGACGAGTCCCTTGTCGCGCCAACGATTCACCGTCTTCTCCGAAACGCGATACCGCCGGCTCACGTCGGCGACCGTCCAGACGTCTTCGCCCGCCGACTCAACCGGCACGGCGACCGATTCCGACAGGTCTTCGACGAAACAGCGCAGGTCGTGCACCGCTTCTTCGCCGGTGACCACGAGATCCGGATGCATCTCCGAACGATATGACGTGATCTTCTCGCAGAGTTCCGGATAGCCGTAAGAGCGGCGCGGATCGAGCGTGGCGAGCAATTGCTCGGCGCGTTCGACCTGACGGACCCGGACTTCGCGCGGCGCGAACCGGATCTGCTGGTCACGGAGCAGCTTCAATGCTGGGTTGCGATAACGAGTCATGGTCTTGCCTCCCCTCTCCAGGGGTGTCCAATGGTCAAAACTGCAATACTGGCTTAACGCTGCAAACCGGATGCCGGATCAAAAACCAACCGTCTACTTCTCTCTGACGTTCAGAATCTTGGGAAAATTCCCGGCTTCCAAGCCACTTTGCCCAAAAGACTTCAGATTTTGCGGCTCGTCGGAAGTCGGAGGGACATACCTTAACTTTTTGGATGTCGACGCTATCACCAGAATTACGCCGATTTCTGACAAAATGCGCGGCGAAAAGTTCGGACGGCGGTCGCATTTTCTCAAGGTGGAGGGCTTTCCCCAGTGACGCCAAATTGGCGTTTGACGGAACCCTGAGCCGCCAAAATTGTTGAGACAAGTCTCAGAGTTTCCCCTCCGGGAAACCTGAGGGTTTCGTCACGAAACTTTACTCAATCCGCCGTGTAATCGTTTCAATTCGCTTAAACGTGTTGCAGATTGAAACACGGCAAACCGGGCAAAGTGTCGCCCGGTATCGCGAATCGGAAGCGACGGAGACAGCGTGCCCGAAACACGCCGAGATTTTCGTGTCGGTGTCGTCCGCTTAGCCGGGCGATTCAGTCGCCACGGGACGATTCGGCAGCGCCACTTTCGCGTATCCGCCGATGATCACGATAAGCGTTGCTAAGAGCACGATCCAGCCGAGCCAGACTTTCGCGTTCTTCCGAGCCGACACCGCCAGCGACGAACGCCCCACCAGCACCGACGCGAGAAAGAAAACCGCGAACGCGAGCAGGATCTTGGTGCCGAGCAGCGAATGGTACAGCGGCTGCCCTTTGTGCCCCGGCATGGCCCGCACGAAGTTGTAGAAGCCGGAGACCAGCAGCAGCACGATGCCGAGATGCACGAATCGCTTCCAGCGACTGACCACGCCGGCCCGCAGTTTGTCGTGCTCCGCCTCGGGCAACTCGGCCGCGGACGGCAACAGCACGAACAGCGAGAAGATCGCTCCGCCCATCAACGTGATGGCCGAAAGAATGTGCAACCAGCGCGAGACGACGTCGACGAGAACCAATTCCATGCCAGCATCCTTCAGTTCTTACAGAGTTGCGGCATTGTAATCGCGCGATCATCATTCAACCAGCGGGGCGACTCGGCGTTCGGCATTGGGCTTTCGGCATTCGGGAGAGTGAGCATGAGACGGCTCTATCTGATGTGCGTCCTCATTCTCGTGGGCGCCCCGGCATTCGCCGGCGATGATCCAAGTGCCGAAGCGATTCGCGCGGCCGTCGCGAAATCGCTGCCGCTGCTGGAGCTCGGCGCTAAATCCTCGATGGCCGAGCGGAAGGAATGCTTCACCTGCCACAACCAGGGGCTGCCGATCATGGCGCTGACGGCGGCCCGGCGCAAAGGATTCGACGTCGATCAGGAGGAAGTTCGCAGGCAATTGCAGTTCACGGCGGACTTCCTGGCTAAGAACCGGGACCGTTACCGCGAAGGTCAGGGACAAGCCGGCCGCACGTTCATGGCGGGCTATGCGATCTGGGCGTTGCATCACGGCGACTGGTCGGCGGACGAAACGACAACCGCCGCCGCCGAGTACTTTCTGAAATATCAGAACGATCAGGATCACTGGACGAGCCACACCGATCGGCCGCCGAGCGAGGCGAGCAATTTCACCGCGAATTTCCTGGGGCTTTACACGCTCGCTGCCTATGCCGCTGACGATCAGAAAGATCGTGCAGCGGCTCGCAAAGCACAGGTCCGCGATTGGCTACTCGCGACCAAGCCGGACGACACCGAAGACCGCGTCTTTCGATTATGGGCGCTGAAGTATGCCGACGTGGCGGACGCCGATCTCCAATCCGCCATGGCCGAGCTGCTTGCGAACCAGCGTCCCGATGGCGGCTGGTCGCAAACCGACGATCTGGAGAGCGATGCCTATGCCACCGGCACGGCGCTCGCGGTGCTGCATTCGGCCGGTGAAATGGCGGCCGATTCGGAAGCGTACCAGCGCGGGCTGAAATTCCTGCTGTCGTCGCAACTCGCCGACGGCTCTTGGCACGTCGTCAGCCGCAGCAAGCCGTTCCAGACGTACTTCGAATCGGGCTACCCGCACGGCAAGGACCAGTTCATCTCCATCGCCGCCGGCGGCTGGGCCACGCTCGCGTTGCTGCACGCGTTGCCGGATGCCCCGTAGCGCTCTCACGCACACCAACGCCGGATCAACCGCTCATACAAGTCCGCACCGCGGCGGAGTTGATCGAGCGAGATCCACTCGTCATCGGTGTGCGCCTGGCGGATGTCGCCGGGGCCGAGGACCACGACCTCTTTCACTGCGAGAAACGAGCTGCCGTCGGTGCCGTAGGAGACGGTGTGTGACTGCGATTTGCCCGCGAGCCGCAGCACTTCGCGGACGAAATCGGACGCGGGCTCGGTGCGAATCGGCGGCTCGTTCCAGCCGAGGATGAATTCGAGTCCACATTTTGCCGCGGCATCGCGAATGCGATCGATCAACTGCTCGTACGGCTGGCCGGGCATCGGGCGGAAGCCGATCCGGCAGACCGATTCCGGGGCTGTGATATTCAGCGCCGGCGAGTGGTCGGTGATCAGCAGATTGAACCGCAGATCGGACGGATCGAACTCGGGATGATTCCACTGCGGATCGGATTCGGTCTCGGCCCGCAGCCGTTCGATCTCGGCGAGGAACGGGATCATTGCCCAGTTGGCGTTGACCCCTTCGCGGGTGCTGGAATGGGCCGCGCGGCCGCGGGAAATTACGCGGGCGCTGACGGCCCCTTTGTGAGCGTAGACGACTTCGAGTTCTGTCGGCTCGCCGATGAGGCCGACCGCCTGCTGAGCGACGAGCTCGCGATAGATCCGGCTCCGCTTGGCAACATCTTGGGCTCCAAGGTGGCCGATCTCCTCGTCCGCCGTGCAGACGAAATAGATCGGCGAGTTCAACTCGCTCGGCGCGACGCGCGACGCGGCGGCGAGAAACGCGGCGACCGAGCCTTTCATGTCGCAACTGCCGCGGCCGTAGAGCCGCTCATTGTGCACCGTCGGCTCGAACGGGCCGGAGGAGAAGTTCCAGGTATCGACTGGCACCACATCGTTGTGGCCGAAGTAGGCGAGGCCGCGCGAGCCGCTTCCCTTTTTGCCGACGAGGTTCACGTGCGGCGTGCCGTGCGGATCGACGAACTCGAGGCGTTCGATCTCGAAGCCGGCCCGCGTCATCCACGCGGCGGTGACTTCGGCCACGGGACGATTCGACTGGGCGCTGACGGACGGAACGGCGACGAGTTCGCGGGCGAGAGGCAATGGGTCCATGCGGATTCTCCTGATGCGACCGTTGTACGCCGAAGCTGCGTCCGTCCGCCAGCGAGCGCGGCCGATTCAATTCCACCGGGTTGCCACAGAGCGCGGGACGACGAAATCGTCCTCATCCAACCGGCCGGTGTTGCGCGACAAAGTGTTTGCAAACACGCGTTCGACCGGATGCCGAAGCGTGTCGCTATTTGGCGGTTCGTTGTCGCTTAGCGTCGCCTAGCTGGCGGTTATCGGTCGCTTGGCGTGCCGCGGCGCGCCGCAAATCAGTGGGCGCCGATGCGTGTTTGGCAGAGCCGGCAACTTGGGCAGCCGACTCGAATGTTGGGCATGTGGGGAGCTCTGCGGCGACTCGATTCACCCAAAAACGACGATATCAGCGCCCTACCATCTCCTCTCGATGTTGCGCAACAATCTGTCTGCGAACTCGGGCGCGAGAGGCCGTTGGCGGCGCGATTTTCACCGCAGTTCGGCCTGCCACGAGTGCAATTGTTGCAGCGCGGCCAGAGGCGTCAGTTCGTCGACCTTCAGATGCCGCAGCGCGTCGATTACCGGGTGGTCTTCCGGGCCGAACAGCGTCCGTTGCTTTTCCGCTTTCGCGTTCGTGCGACGGGCCGGCATCTTCGGGCGGCCTTCCTCGTCGAGATGATCCGCCTCCAGCGTCGTCAGCACCGACTCGGCCCGGTCGAGCACTTCGCGCGGCACGCCGGCCAAGCGGGCGACGTGGATGCCGTAACTTTTGTCCGCGGCGCCGGCGACGATCTTGTGCAGGAAAATCACGCCGTCGCCTTGCTCCTGGACGGCGACGTTCTCGTTCCGCAGATCGGGCAACGTCTCGGCGAGTTGGGTCAGTTCGTGATAGTGCGTGGCGAACAGCGTTCGGCAGCCGATGCGGTCGTGCAGATACTCGGTGATCGCCCACGCCAGCGAGATGCCGTCGTAAGTGCTCGTGCCGCGGCCGATCTCGTCCAGGATGACGAGACTCTTCGGCGTCGCGGCATTAAGGATGCGGGCCGTCTCGGTCATCTCAACCATGAACGTGCTCTGGCCGCGGCCGAGTTCATCGCTTGCGCCGACTCGTGCGAAGATGCGGTCCGCTAAACCGATCCGCGCTTCGCTCGCCGGGACGAAGGAACCCATCTGAGCCAATACGGTGAGGAGCGCCGCCTGGCGGATGTACGTGCTTTTGCCGGCCATGTTCGGGCCGGTGATGAGTTGCACGCGGCCGAAACCGAGGGGATGCGACCCCTCGGCTGCTGACGAAGCCATTCCAATTCGCACGTCGTTGGGGACGAATTCGCCGCTCGGTTTGAGGCGGTCGAGCACCGGGTGCCGGCCTTCGCGAATGTCGAGGACGGCGTCGCCGGTGATTTCCGGCCGGCAATACCGGGCGTTCACGGCGAGCGTCGCCAGGCCGACGAGGACGTCCAGCTCGGCGAGAATCTCGGCGTTCTCCCGCAAGCGCGGCGCCTGCTGTGCGACGCGATCCCGCAGCGCAGCGAATAATTCCTGTTCAAGCTGGATCGCCTGGCCTTCGGCCCGCAGCACCTTTTCTTCATGCTCCTTGAGTTGCGGCGTGATGAAGCGTTCCTGGTTCTTCAGCGTCTGCTTGCGGATGTAGTCGGCCGGAACCTTGTCGGCCTGGGCCGCCGTGCATTCGAGGTAGTAACCGAAGACGCGGTTGAAGCCGACCTTGAGATTCGGGATGCCGGTCCGCTGGATTTCCTCGGCCTGATAGCGGGCGATCCATTCCTTGCCGCCGCGGGCCAGGTCGCGCCATTCGTCGAGTTGCGGATGGCAGCCGTCGCGGATCACACCGCCGTCTGTGAGGACGAGCGGCGGCTCGTCGACGAGCGCGGCTTCGATGTCTTGCCGCAGTTCCGGCAAAAGCTCCAGGCGGCCTTCCAGGTCGTACACCTTCGCCGACGTGCGGCCGGAGAGTTTCGCTTTCACTTTCGGCAGCAACGCCAGCGTCTTCGCGAGACAGCACAGATCGCGCGGCGTCGCGCGGCCCGTCGCGGCGCGGGCCGTGAGTCGCTGCAAGTCATAGGACTGTTTCAGCAACTCTTGCAGATCGCGGCGGAGCACGGCGTCGGTCGTGAATTCCTGCACGGCGTCCAGGCGGCGATTGATGGCCGCGGCGTCGGTTAGCGGATTGGTCAGCCATTCGGCAAGCAGCCGCGCTCCCATCGGCGTGACGGTCTCGTCGATCACCGCCAGCAAACTGCCGTCGCGCGCGCCGTCCCGCATCGTCCGCGTCAGTTCCAGGCTCCGCCGCGTGGCGTCATCGATCAAGAGGCACGACCCGCGGCGATACGGCTCCAGCCTGGTGATGTGGGCGAGGCTCGTCTTCTGCGTTTCGCGGACGTAATCGAGCAGCGCTCCGGCGGCGATGATGCCGGGGCTGTCTTCATCGACGTCGAAGCCGTCGAGCGTTTTGACGCCGAGTTGTTCGAGCAAGAGGCGTTTGCACTGGTCGGCGGAGAAGGCCCACGCGGGGCGCTCGGTGAGGGGCAGGCCCGAGGGGACTGCGAAACCGCCAGCGTGCGGCGAGGGCGGTTGGTGTCCTGCGGGGATGAGGCACTCGGCGGGGCGGATGCGGGCGAGTTCGTCGATGAGATCGCTCGGCGCGACGTCGGTCGTCCAGAAGCGGCCGGTGGAGAGTTCGAGCCACGCGAGGCCGCAGGACGCCCCGGGATGGCTATCCCGGGGCTTCTGGGGGAAGACGCACGCTAAGAAGTTGCTTTCGCGGGGGTCGAGCAGCGCTTCGTCGGTGAGCGTGCCGGGAGTGACGACCTGCGTGACTTCTCGTTTGACGAGTCCCTTCGCCGTCTTCGGGTCTTCGACCTGCTCGCAGATGGCGGTCCGCACGCCGGCGCGGACGAGTTTCTGCAAGTAGCCGTTGAGCGCGTGATACGGGAACCCGGCCATCGGCACGGGGTTCGGCGAGTTCTTGTCGCGGCTCGTCAGCGTGAGGTTGAGCAGCTTCGCCGCGCGGACGGCGTCGTCGTAGAACAATTCATAAAAGTCCCCCATGCGGAACAGCAGCAGCGTGTCGGGATTCTGGGCTTTGACCTCCAGATAACGCTGCATCATGGGGGTGGTGGACATGGAGGGTGGGGGTTGGCGGGGGCGGGTTGGGAGTTGGGAAGAGGCGTGAGAGTGCGAGGGAAAGAGAGTGAAATCATCGAAACGATTTTCTCTCACACTCTCTTTCTCTCGCACCCTCACACTGGCTTACGTCGTCGGGCCCGGCTTGGTGTCCGGGAACAACATGCTCACGCTCGTGCGGTCGTGGATCGAGCGGATGGCGGCGGCGAACAGCGTGGCGACGGAGACGATCTCCACGTTCGCCGGCAGCGGGTCGAACGTCGATTCGATCGTGTCGGTGATGAACATCTTCTTGATGAGGCTGTCGGCGATCCGCGGACCGGCTCCTTTGGAGAGGACGCCGTGCGTGACGGCGGCGTAGACATCCTTCGCGCCGCGGTTCTTGAGGACCTTCGCCATTTCGATCAACGAGCGGCCGGTGATCGTCAGATCGTCGACGAGGAGCACGTTCTTGTTCTTGACGTCGCCGATAACTTCCAGCACCTGCACCGTTTCGGTGTGGTCGGTCCGCTGCTTATTGCCGATGACGACCGGGCATTGCAGCAGATTGGCGTACGCCGCGGCTCCTTTGGCGAAGCCGACGTCGGGGCTGCACACGACGAGATCGGGGACTTGCAGCTTCTTGAAGTGCTCGACCAGCACGTTGCGGCCGTACAAGTGATCGACGGGAATGCGGAAGAAGCCTTGAATCTGCGGGCTGTGCAGGTCCATCGTCAGGACGCGGTCGGCGCCGGAAACTTCGATGGCGTCGGCGCAGACGCGGGCCCGGATCGAAACGCGGGGCTCGTCCTTTTTATCGCCCTGCGCGTAACTGAAGAACGGAATGACGGCCGTCACGTTCTGGGCGCTGGCCCGTTTCAGGGCGTCGATCCAGAACAGCAGCTCCATGAAGTTGTCGTTGACCGGGTAATGGCACCCCTGGATGACGTACACGTCGCGGCCGCGGACGTTCTCCTTGATGCGGACGAAGACGTTGCCTTCGCTGAAGACGTGCGCCCGGCACGGCGTGAGGGTGACGCCGAGCGCATTGGCGATGTTCTGCGCGAGCAGCGGATTGGCCGAGCCGGCGAGAATTGCGAGATCGCCCTGCGGCGCCTGGAAGGAAGCGGCGCGCGGACCGGCCCACTCGGGGCGCAGAAACTCCATCATCAAAGCTCCAGCCGGGACAGCGCTTCAGCGGTTAAAGAAGCGAAGTTTTCTTCATCATAGCGAGCGGGCAGGGGAATGGGGAGAGTGCGGAGTGCGGAGTGCAGAATGCGGAATGGAAAGGCAAAATTAATTCGAGTTTTTGCGGCTGGTGTTGATGGAAGCGACGACCATCGAGAGGATTTCATCGGCTTCTTGTAGGAGGTCCACGAGCAATTCTTGGCGGACAATCTCGCTTTCCACGATCAATTCCATCCAATAGATCGACTCATCGCATTCTTCCTCCACGATCCCTAGTTTCGCACGAAATTCCGCGGGCGATCTAGCCCGGCACGCCGCCCGGTAATTCGCTCCGACAGAGGTGCCGCACCGCATCAACTGGGCGGAAATCATGTTCTCCGCCCGTCCCTCCGGCATCTGCCTGCAAAGTCGCAGAATGCGCAGCGAAAACTGCTTCGTCCTCCGCAACAGCAAATTTTCTTCACTCCCCCTGCTGCTGCTTCACTCCGCAATCCGCACTCGACTCACTGCCGGTTCTTGTATTGCTGGCTCGCCTTCGTCAGCACGGCTTGTTCGCGTTCGGTGAGGCTGTCGGAGCCCTGTTCGTGGATCTTGGCGAGGATGCGGTCGACTTCGCCGTCGAGGTCGGGTTCCGGCTCGGGGGTAAAGACGCGGAGATTCTTTTTCACCTGCGCTTTCCGCCAGCGTTTCGGCAGCGATTTCAGGGCGGAGAAATCGAGCCAGTCCGACAGGTGCCAGCCGAAGTGGCGGTACGACCAGCCGAACAGGATGCCAAGCAGATGCGCGGCGTGCGCGACGCTCGACCAGACGGCCTCGCCCTGGAGCGTGCGAATGACGGGGATCAGGTCCATGGCGGCATACAACGCCACCACCCAGCGGACTTCGATGAAGATCAGCCCGTAGAACAGGCCTATTTTTTCCCGCGGATAATGGGTGGCATAGAGCGTCAATGCCGCCAGCACGGCCCCCGAGGCGCCGACGACCGGGACGTCTGGCGGCAACGGCGTCACCATCTGCCAGAGCACGAACCCCAGCCCCGACGCCACGGCCGCGGCGAGATAAAACGCGGTGAATTCCCGCGAGCCGTAGAGCCGTTCCATCTCCGAGCCGAACCACCACAGGCCGAGCATGTTGAAGAACAAATGCAGGATGTCTTCGCGGTCATGCAGAAAGGCGTAGGTGACGAGCCGCCAGATCTGCCCCGATTTCAGATCGTCGAGGCTGAGCGAGAACCAGTCGTTGAGATACGATTCGCGGTCCGTGAAACCGGGGACACGAGCTTCGCCGACCGGATGCGTCACCACGAGCTGCAGCACGAACACCACGACGGTGATGATGATCAGCCACTTGCACGCTGGGATGTCGTCGCCCCAACCGCCGCCGCGGCTGTTCGATTCGCGCACGTAATCCCGGGAGTAGATGCCCATGGAGGTGCAGAATACAGAAGTCGAGAGTCAACAGTCGAGAGTCGAGAGCCAGAAAAATGCGCACCGCTGGCGGCGCTCGGCTCTGGTCGCTCGTCTTTTGACTCTGGTCACGGCTTCCGCGTGACTTCGGTCGCGGGCTGCGGGAGTTTGCGGACGAGGTCGCGGTTTTCTTCCTGGACGGCTTCGATCTTCTTCCGCAGGTCGCGCACCGAGCGGCGCAGGCGGTCCACGGCGATCAGTTCGCCGTTCCGCTCTTCTTCCAGCTCTTCCATGGCAGCGACCAGGCCTTTGCGGAACTCGAGATCGAGCGTCGCGTCCTGGGCCAATTGTTCGCCGCCGAGGAGTTCGGCTTCGCGCATCTTCAACTGCTCGGACGCCGCCTCGATCAGTTGCTGCTGGATCTCGAGCGTCTGCATGCGATCGTCGAGAAGTTCATCCTTCTGCAACAGAGCCTGCTCGTACTCGTCGATCTGGTTCGGATAGGCCGACGGCAGGAACGTGCGCCACCGCCACTTGGCCGATTTCCAGCCTTCCGTGTCGCCGGGACGAATCCGCCAGTTGGGCTTCAGGACCGATTGGCCTTCGCGGACCGTATCGGCGACGAAATCGCCGCGGTAGATCGACGAGCCGTCGGGCTGCAGTTCGAAGCCGTAGAGCCACTGTTTGTCCTGGATCAGCGGCGAGCCGAGCGCGACGGTCAACGCGCCGGTCGCGGGATTCTGCACATTGGTGTCGGCGACGATGTCCGAGCGGCCCCAGGTCTGCGTCGCGCGGTGCCATTCGGCTTGCTCGTGATTCAACGTGGCGCGGGCTTCGTCGAGCTTCGGCGCGGCTTCCAGGAGCTCTTTCTTGGATTTCTCCAGTTTCGCCGTGTAGCTGTTGCGCACGCGGACCAGTTTCGCGGAGAAGACCATGGCCGCGAGAATCAGCGGAATCAGCAACCACGCGAAGATCTTGCCGGACAGGTGCATGGCACGGTTCCCTAGCCTCTGGAACGGAGTCTTTCGGCTTTATCGACTGGCGGCGCCGAGGCGACCCACGCATTCCTGCAGGAGTTCAACAGGAACGCCGGAAAGCGGTTGCGGCGACTGCACGCCTTGCATAACAGGCAGTTCCGCCGGTCCGACGCCGTATTTCATGATAGGAGTCCGCAAAGCGCAGGGTCAAGCAGAAAGTCGAGACGCGATTTCGGTTTAGGTGAAACGCGGTTTGGCCGGGGACGCGAGAGCGTACCGCGCGACCGGAAAAGTCGTTAGACTGGGTTCATTCGATTCAGAATCCCGGTTGCGGCTTTGAGTATCCGAGATTCGCTTTGAGCGATTGTCTCAGCACGAGAAAGCGAAACCCGGTTATCAAAGCAGAACCGGGTTTCCGTCAGGGCGCATGATGCCGAAACGCAAACCGAAGATCACGTTGGCGAACCTGCCAGCGGGGGAAGTCCTCTGCCAGTACTGCACGGGGAAGTGCTGCCGGTATTATTCGCTCGAGATCGACAAGCCGACGGAGTGGAAAGACTTCGACCACATGCGGTGGTACGTGATGCACGGCCGGACGTCGATCTTCGTCGATGACGGCGGCTGGTATCTGTGCGTCGCGGGCGATTGCCAGTACCTGCTGCCGGACAATCGCTGCGGCAACTACGAGAACCGCCCGCAGATTTGCCGCGATTATTCGTTCACCGAATGCGAGTTTGACGGCCAGGGAGTTTACGAGAAGTTTTTCGAATCGCCGGAACAGCTCTGGGAGTACGCCGAAGCGATTTTGCCGCCGCGGAAACGGCCGAACCCGAAGTCGGGGAACCCGAGCCTGCCGGCGCTGCCGATTTTGAATGGGATGTAAGCGGCGTCGATCCTGAGGGGCGCTTTGTGATCCGCTAAGCGCAAGCGAATTTTCCAACCCACAACTCACCACCTACAAACGACAAGTTTCCCCGTGTCTCTCATCGAACCGCGCGTCGTTAAAGGTTTTCGCGACTATCTCCCAGCGACGATGCTCGTCCGCGAGCGGCTGATGGAAACCGCCCGCCGCGTCTACCGCAGTTACGGTTTCAGCCCGATTGATACGCCAGCGCTGGAATTCGCGGAGATCCTGCTCGGCAAGGGGGGCGAAGAATCGGACAAACAACTCTTCCGCTTCACGCAGGGCGATCGCGACGTCGCCATGCGGTTCGATCTGACGGTGCCGCTGGCCCGTTTCACCGCGCAGCACTTCGCGGAGCTCGGCACGCCGTTCAAACGGTATCACATCGCGCCGGTGTGGCGCGGCGAGAACGTGCAGCGCGGCCGCTACCGTGAATTCCTGCAATGCGATTTCGACACGATCGGCACGGAATCGAACGCCGCCGACATTGAAACGCTGCTCGTCATCCACGACCTGATGGTCGCGCTCGGCTTCGAGCGGTTCAAGATTCGCGTCAACAATCGGCTGATTCTGAACGGGCTGTTGGAACAACTCGGGCTGACGGAGAAATCGGTCGGCGTGCTGCGGGCCATCGACAAGCTGGAGAAAATTCAGGCGGCCGGCGTGATCGCGGAACTCGTCGAGAAAGTCAGCCTGACCAGCGACGCCGCGGAGAAAATTGTCGTCGTCTGCCGCCGCGGCGCGAAACTGGAAGACCTCGAACCGCTGCTCGGCGACAACGCCGCCGGGCAACTCGGCGTCTCGCGCTTGCGTGAGCTTTTTACGGCCGCACAAACGGCCGGCATTTCGGCCGAGCGCATCGAGCTCGACGTCTCCATCGCCCGCGGACTCGACTACTACACCGGCACGATCTACGAAACGTTTCTGTCCGATCTCCCCGGCATCGGCAGCGTCTGCTCCGGCGGCCGGTACGATAATCTCGCCGGTCTCTTCACGAAGGAAAAACTGCCGGGTGTCGGCGCGAGCCTGGGTCTGGATCGTCTGCTTGCCGCGATGGAAGAGTTGAAATTGCTCTCCGCGGAATCGACGCCGGCGCCCATTTTCATCGTGCAGTTCACCGCCGAGAAGCTCGGCGACTACCAGCGCGTCGCCCGGCAATTGCGCGCCGCAGGACTCAACACCGAAGTCTTCCCCGACGCGAAACCGATCGGCAAGCAATTGAAATACGCCGACCGCAAAGGCTTCCGCGTGGCTCTCATCGCCGGCCCGGACGAGTTCGCTCAGGGCGTGTGGCAAATGAAGGATTTGAAATCGGGAACGTCGGAGAAGGTGCCCGAAGCCGAATTGGCGCAGCGATTGGCGTCGTGGCTAACCGTGGTCGACACGTGCGCTGCTGAGGATCAGGGAACCGTCTGAGGTTTCGCCGTGATGTTCCCAGTCGGCGTAGGCGTCGATTGGGCCGGGGTAGCCGAACTGATAGCCCTGTGCGAGCCGGAAGCCGATCTGCCGGCAGACGTCGGCCTCGCCCGGTGTTTCGATCCCTTCGGCGAGCGGCACCACGCCGATGTCGAGCACGGCGTCGACCAGCCGCTCGACGAAGCGTTGCCGCGCCGCGCCGGCTTTATCCAGGCCGGTCAGCAATTGGCGGTCGAACTTCAGAAATTCAGGACGGATTTCCGCCAGTTCCGCAAGCCGGGCCTGGCCGACGCCGAAGTCGTCGAACGCCAGGCTGATGTTGTAATCCTGCAGCATCGACCGCATGCGGGCGAGACCGCGGATGTCGGTGACGGCCCCTTCATGGATTTCGACGGTGATCGGGTGCACGGGCGAAAACGTGCGGAGATGTTGAATCCAGTCCCACGTCCGCCGGCCGGAAAAATCAGCCGGATGCGTGTTGAGGAAAATGTGCGGCACGACTGGGAACTCGAGACTCGTCTCGACGCCCTTGTTGCGGAGCAGGTTGCTCAGTTCGGCCTCTTTCCGCAGGTCGGTGGCGGCGGCGAACATCAACGCCGGCGTTTCCAGGCCGGAGACGCGGCTGCGGCCGAGCACTTCGAACGCGATGATCTCCTGCGTCTGCAAATCGACGATCGGCTGGAAGTGCGGGATGACGAGCCCTTCGGCCATCAGCCGCTCGAACTGCACGCGGGCCAACGCATGGTCGACGCAATCGAACGACGCCGTCCGCGATTCGCTGCGGCGGGTGAGGCTGGAAATTTTGAGAGTCACGTCGGCGACCTGGACCATGTCGCGTTCGCGCAGCTCCATTTCGCCGGTGATTCGTTTTCCGTTGACGAACGTGCCGTTCGTGCTCGCCAGATCGCGCACGAACAGCCGATCCTGTCGAACGTGAAGTTCCGCGTGAAACCCGGAGACCGTGGAGCGCGGCAGCCGCAACGTCGCTTCCAGCCGGCGGCCGATGCGAAACGGCGAGGGTTCGATCACGCGGTTGCCGAACTCGCCGTTCGTGCCCAGGTTTCCGCCCAGCATCCAACGTTTCATCGCCACGTCTCCCGCCGACCCGTATCACCTCTCGGGGCGTATCAACCCTAGCTTGCGAAAACGGAGGAGAGCGCGGTTCGCGGATGCATTGCACGCGGGAGGGAAAGATCGCGAAGGGAATGCGTCACGCCGGGGCGTGTCGCAGGTAGCGAAGAAAACGATGGCAACGATTGTGCGGGCCGCGCGCCGGCCTAAGACTTTTTCTTACTGCTCTTGCTGCCCTTGGCGACCTTTACCGCCAGATCGGCCAGGCGTTTTTCGGTCTCGGCAAAGCGGGCGATCAACTCGGCCTTGGGCATCTTCTTTTGATGGAGCGTCGCGGCGCGATAGCCGACGGAGTTCTGCTTGTCGGCGAGTTTGACTTCAATCACGGTATTGCCGATGCCCCGCGTGTCCGTGAACGCGCCGGCCGCGGCCGCATTCTTGTTGACGTCCTCGTCCATGAGAGCGGCGGTCAGCGTGAGAAAGTCCTGTTCGTGGACCACAAACGACAACAACTCTTTGAATTCTTTGTCGTTGAGTTTGCCGGAAGCCTGCGCGCCGTCGACCGGATTGACGAACTCCATCGTGCCGTCGACGTGGACCGTGAGGCACGGGGCCGCTCCTTTGCGTTCCGGTTTCCCGGCGCCGACGCCCGGATCGTACGTCAGCACCACGGCGTTCGGATCGTCCGGCAGGTTGATCGGCGGCAAATCCGCGGCCGGTTTCTTCTTGGCCTTCTTCGAACTCGACTTCTTGTCGGCGCTCCAGGCGAGTTGTGGCCCGCCATGCTCCCCGAGCCAACAGGCCGCCACCGTGAGAATCAACGCACAGCGAAACCAGGGACCACACATGAGGGAGACCTCGGATTGGAAGGCAGGGACGACTATCCGATCTTACGCGGAAGCGAATGTGAATTGCAAATTTCCGCCGTTCGCGAGGCAAAATCGTTCGTATTCCGAGTTTCCCCTTCCGGCGAATTCCGTCGTGCCGTATGATGGCATTGCTGTTCGGACTTTCACCCGGTCCGACCCATTCCCCGGTCCATCATCAACTCAGAGGCTGTCCGTCAAGTCGGAACGACGTCAAGTGCTTGCCGCTGGGGTGTGCAGTGAGCACAAGAGGGCGCGTTGACACCGGCATTTCCGGACAGACTTTCAGATCGCCGCCAACCATGGCCAGCCCGGAACCTTTTGACGTCTCGATCGACTCGGACATTACGATCGCCGCGTTTCGTCCGGAGTTCTCGCAGCTCGACGAAGCGCAGATCGAACTGGTCGGCCGCAAGCTGACGGAACTGGTGTCGGGCCTGACGACGCCGTCGCTGATCCTGGACATGTCGAATGTGGAGTTCTTCGGCTCCAGCTTCATCGAGGCGATGTTCCGGACCTGGAAGCGGTTGCAGGGCCGGCCCGGCGCCAAGTTCGCGCTGTGCGGATTGCGGCCTTATTGCCGCGAGGTGCTGGAAATCACGCACCTCGACTCGCTGTGGACGCTGTGCGCGAATCAGAAGGAAGCCATCGCGCAACTGGCGTCCGCTTGATTGGCTTTGGGTGGCACGCCCAGAGTCTTCGATGGGCGTGGTCGATCAGACGAGACCCCACGCCCTTTGCCAAGCCTCAGGGCGTGCCACTCAAGATGAGATTATCTCGGCCGCGGAGGCGGGGCGGTTTGAATCTGGAGCTCTCCGGTTTCGAGGTTCTCGATGCGGAACGTCACTTGATCGCCGTCGACATCGAGAACCGTGATCACATGCTGGCCGATGCGGAAGGAATCGCCGGCAGAGAGATCCAATTCGTGCAGCGCCACTCTCAACCTCCTTGATCGGTCTGCGCGAGGACCGCGCGAATCCTTAAATTGACGGGGGGACTATACCAATCGGCCCGAAAATTGGCAATCACGATTTCAGCCGGGTCCAAGGGCGGCGAACCCGCCAGCGTTGATCGGCCATCGACTGCTGGCTCAATCCTTAACTCCCATTCCGCTATCTCTTTGCTTCCGATAGAACTCCCGCGTGATGATGTTTCACGGCGATCGGGATTCTCGTCATGTCTCTGGCTTGGCGCGCCGCGCCCGCACCCTCCGATTTCTCCGCGTGGCAATTCCGCCGCGTGCCGTGGATCGTCCTCGGCTGCGTCTTTGGCTTGTTTGCGCTGGGACTCTCGGGCATTCAGCGGGCCGATGAAATGTCGCTCGGCGCGGACTTCGCCGAACGGCAAATCGTCTGGGGCTGGCTGGCGCTCGCCGCGCTGATCGGCGCGGCGAGCATTTCGTATCGCCAATGGAAGCCTTACAGCTACGCGCTGTTCATCCTGACGTTGCCGCTGCTCGTCGTCGTGTTCTTCATGCCGGCGAAGAACGGCGCCCGCTGCTGGATTCCCCTCGGCGCGTTCGATATGCAACCGTCGGAAATTGCCAAGCTGACGTTCATTCTCGGGCTGGCGCACTATCTGATGCACCGCGACAACTACCGGAAACTGACCGGCCTCGTCGCGCCGTTTCTGATCGCCGTCGTGCCGACCGTGTTGATTCTCCGCGAGCCGGACCTCGGCTCGGCGATGGTGTTCCCGCCGATGCTGTTCGCCATGCTGTTCGCCGCCGGAGCGAAACGACTGCATCTGGCGGCGATCCTTCTGCTGGCACTCGCGCTGACGCCTGTCTTCTGGCAAGCGCTCAACGCCGAGCAGCGTTCTCGCATCACGGCGCTGTTCACGCAGGTCGACAGCGGGCCGAATCCGCTCGGCGACCGGTATCATCAGCATCAATCGAAACTGGTGATCGCACTCGGCGGCGTGTGGGGCAGCGAATTGTCGGGCATGCCGCTCGAAGACCCGTCGGCCTATCGACTCTTCGCCGGGCAGACGGACTTCGTCTTCTCGTGGGTGTGCGAACGCTGGGGCCTGTGGGGCGGGTTGTTGACGTTGTCGCTGTACGCGCTGCTCTACATCCAAGGGTTTCTCATTGCCGGTTCGACGCGCGAGCCGTTCGGCCGGCTGATCGCCGTCGGCGTGACGACGCAACTCGCCAGCCAGACGCTGATCAATACCGGCATGGCCGTCGGCCTGATGCCCGTCGCCGGCATCACATTACCGCTGATGAGCTACGGCGGCTCAAGCCTGCTTTCCACGGCGGCGGGGTTGGGCCTGTTGATCAACGTGGCGCTGCGGCCGGGCTACGAAATCGGCCACGAGCCGTTCGCGTTTCGGGACGTAGCGTAGGCGGCTCGCCTGCGCGGCGATTTTCAGAGACTCACAGGCGAGCCGCCTGTGCTACGTCTCAGCGATGCACGGCCGCCTCGATCTTTTTTCCGCCGAACTTGCCGTAGAGGCCGTCGCCTACGCAGATCGATTCGAATTCCGGCCGTTTCCGGAGTTGATCCGCCAGCGGGCCAGTCACCTTCGTGGCAGCGATCTTCCGACCGTCCTGCGAGATCGTCATCTCCGCATCGCGCAGGGTGAACTCCAGCGTCGTCGGGCCGTCCGTCCAGCCGACGTTCGCGCCCAGATGGCCGGGCATCGTCAGACGGTGAACTGCGCCGTAAGACTTCCATTTGTCGGGAGCGAGAAACGGAAATTGTTCCGGTTCCCACGCTACGGGAGATTTGGCCGAAGTGGAGACGAATAAGTCCGCTCCGCTGGTGACGAGACTGGTGACGCGCTGGCCCCAGAGATTTCTGACATCGTAGTCTTTGTTCTCGACGTCGTAGGGATGCACGATCTTGTCGGAGGTTTCCGGGTGCTGGAACATACGTTGTTGAAATGTCCAACGATCCGCGCCGGGATGATAGCGCCACAGTTCGCCCCATGGCCAGACGCCGACGAACATTTCGCCGCCGTAGACGACCGTGGTCTGCGCTTCGCGGGCGCTGCTGGACACGCCAGACAGCAACGGCGGCCAGTCGAGCAGTTCCGTCAGCGACTGGCCGTGGAATTCGAAGAGGCGTCCCGTGGGATACTGCCCGAGCACGATGCGGTCGGCGAGCGCCATGGTGGAGTAGAATTGAAAGCTGACGTTGAGTTTCGGCTCGAGCAGCTTCTGCCAGCGTCCGTCCTCGAGGACGTAGAAGCCGCCGACATTGGAGCCGGTGAAGACTTGCCCGCCGGACTGTCCCCAAGCGAACGTCGTTTCGCCGACGATAGGCAGCGTCAGGACGATGGCTTTGCCGAGGTTGACCGCGTCCTCGTCGTGCGTCCAGGGACAGGCGTAGAGTTTACTGAAGCCGTCCGCTTCGTTCTGAAAAGGCCGGTAGGCGCCCTCGCCCCGATCGATGTGGTAGAAGCACAAATGCCCGTTCGCGTAGAAGAAAAGGTGGTAGCTCCCCCGCTCCGGTTTGGCGAGGATGGTTCGGCCGCGATACCGCACTTCGCTCGCGCCGAATTCCAACACACCGTCGGCGATGCGCATCGACTCCTGCGTCCCCCCGACCTCTGTCTCCTCGCGCCACTCTTTCCGATCCTCATTCCAGGCTTTCAGTCCGCCATAGGCCGACCGTACGACGTCATCCCGCGCGTAGAGATAAGTGCCGCACAGATCGTTCGGCCGCGGCAACGTTTCGACTTCCAGGCGGCGATCGGTGTCGGCGGGCCGCACGAAGAATTGCGCTGCGTGCCGATCGGCCCGATAGAAGGTGTTGTAGGCGTTCTGAAACCCGGCGCCGATGACCAGCGAGCCGTCGCTGCTCTTCGCTTCGAACAGCGTGCCGAAATTCTGTCCGAGATCGGCGCCGCGATCGAACGCGACTTGGAACCGAATCTCCTCGTCCGCCTTCACCGCAGCCACAGGGGACAGACTCGCCAGGATCGCCAGTGACATCAATCCTGGCAGCAAGACTTTTGTGTTCATGTTTGTTCTCGTCAACTGGTCGAGGGGAGCGCCGGCTGCGAAGTGTAGCAGAATGCCGGAGTGACCGATAACCTGTCCCACGAGCGGATTTGTCCGGTTGATGGAATTCGCCGTGATGCCTGCGTGAGCTGCTGTGATCTATGCAACTCGTCCTGTTACCCGGCCTCGATGGCACCGGTTTGCTCTTCGATCCCTTACTGCGGGAACTCCCGCGCGAGTGGTCGATTCAGGTCGTGTCGTATCCGCCGGATCAGCGTCTCGGCTATGACGAATTGCTCGATCGCGTTCGCGCGCAGTTGCCGCGCGATCAGCCGTTCGTGCTGCTCGGAGAGTCGTTTTCGGGACCGCTCGCGATCCGACTGGCCGCGGAGTCGCCGGCGAACCTGCGCGGGTTGATTCTCGTCGCGACGTTTGTTCGCAAGCCCGTGCGTTGGCTGCCGCGCTGGATCGGCCCGTATGTGCCGGGATTTCCGTTTCGCCTGATGCCCACCTGGAGTCAGCTCCGCTTGTTGACGTCGGGACGGTCGACGCCGGAACTGCGCCTGCTGTTTGCTGCGGCACTGCGGCAGGTGGACGCCAAAGTGCTGGCGCATCGAGTCGCAGAAGTTCTGCGGGTCGATGTCTCCCGCGAATTCTCGCAGATTTCCGTGCCGATGCTGTTGCTCGCCGCCCGCTACGACCGGACCGTGCCGGATCACAATCGGCGGTGGATGGAGCAATTGCGTTCCGACCTGCGGGTCGAGATGATCGACTGTGATCATCTGCTGCTGCAACTGGAACCGCGGCGGGCCGCGTCGATGATCAAGTCGTTTATCGAGTCCATCGGTTTCTGACAAACCAATTCATGGCAGCCCCACTTCATTCCGCACGACAGCGCATCGCCGCGGCCTATGACGCCGGGTTCGTGCGGCAGGCCGGGCAACGGCTGGTGGAGTTATTGTCCGATCATCTAACTCGCGTCCACGCCGGCGAGGGGCCGGTGTTGAACTGGCGGCGACCGGCCGACAACATTGCCGCGGCGGGGGAATTTCTGCAACGCTCCGGCCGCGATGCGCCGACGGCGGAGAAGTTCGCGGAACTGATCGCCACGGCGCTGTCGCGCGGGCAGAACCTGCATCATCCGCATTACGTCGGCCACCAGGTGCCGGCGTCGATTCCGGTCGCGGGCTGGTTTGACGCGGTGAATTCCGTGTTGAATCAGGTGATGGCGATCTACGAAATGGGCCCGTGGGTCACGGCGTGCGAGCGGGCCGTCGTCGAGGAACTCGGCCGGATCATCGGCTTTCCCAACGGCCAGTTCGCCGGACTGGCCACGCACGGCGGCTCGCTGGCGAACCTGACGGTCCTGCTGACCGCGCGGAATGTTGCGCTGGGCGACGTGTGGGAACGAGGTCTCTCGGCCAGCTCACCTGCGCCCGTGTTGGTTGTGCAGGCCGATGCGCACTATTCGATCGCGCGGTCCGCGGGAATTCTCGGCCTGGGCACGAACCACGTCGTGAAAGTCGGACTCGATGACCGGCGGCGGATGAATCCCGCGGAGTTGAACGCCACGTTGTCCCGGCTACGTTCCGCGGGTCGGCCGGTGATCGCCGTCGTCGGGAGCTGCTGTGCGACGCCGATTGGCGCGTTCGATCCGCTGGAAGAGATCGCGCCGATTTGCCGCGCACACCACGTTTGGCTGCACGTCGACGCAGCGCACGGCGGCGCGGTGTGTTTCAGCGAGACGCATCGTCCTCTCGCCGCCGGGTTGAACCAGGCCGACAGCGTCGTTCTCGACGCCCACAAGATGATGTTCCTGCCGGCGCTGTGCGCGTTCGTGTTCTATCGGAACGCGGACCACCGGTTCGCGGCGTTTCATCAGCAGGCGCCGTACCTGTTTGATCCGACGGCGCCCGACATGGTCGACTACGACACCGGCCTGACGACCATCGAATGTACCAAACGCGCCGCGGCATTCGGTTTGTGGGGCATCTGGTCGCTGTTCGGCCGGGAGCTCTTCGCCGATCTCGTCGATGTGACGTTCGCTCTCGGCCGGACGTTTTATGAGCTGCTCCGCGAGGCCGACGATTTCGTTCCGCTGCACGAGCCGCAATGCAACATCGTGGCGTTCCGTCATGTTCCGGAACGGCTGCGTTCAGCGTCGCCGGAGACGCTGGGCCGATTCCAGCACGCGTTGCGTCGCAAAGTCATCGAATCGGGCGAATTTTATCTGGTGCCGATCACGCTCGACGGGGTCGGGGCGCTGCGGGCGACGCTTATCAACCCGCTGACGACCGAAGACCACCTGCGGGAATTGATGGCAACGCTGCGCCGCGTGGGACAAGAAATAGCGCAGAATGAAGCCCAGGGATAGCAATCCCTGGGCTTCCGAAATGCGCGAATTCTCAAACTATCGCGGTGATGAGACCGCGATCTGCGCCGCGGCGAGCCGGGCGATCGGCACGCGGAACGGGGAGCAACTGACGTAATCCAGGCCGATCTTGTGGCAGAACATCACGCTGGCGGGGTCGCCGCCGTGTTCGCCGCAGATGCCGATCTTCAGGTTCTTCCGCTGGCCGCGGCCTTTTTCCACGCCGACTTTCATCAGACTGCCGACGCCGTCCTGATCGATCGTCTGGAACGGATCGTTCGGAACGATGTCGTGCTCTTTGTAATAGTTGA
>CAZDGB010000096.1:0-21666 GCA_964504645.1 uncultured Planctomycetaceae bacterium
CTCAACGCCTCGACCGTCTTGCGAATGTCCGCGCGATCTTTCTCGCGGGAATCACTGGCGGCGCGCGGCGCGGCGGCCTTCGACTCTTTCGGCTTTTGAGCCTGAGCGGCGACGGGCGCGCTGATTACGAGGAGCGCGGCACAACCGAACAGAAGAGACGTTTTGCTCAAGGATGCCATATCGAGTTTCCTAAAGGAGATGCGGGCCAACACGATCGCTCGGCGCAGCACAATCCCAGCGCAGCAAGCGGAACGAGTCGGATTGTATTGTTGATTCACGAAACCACGGAGGATCGCGAGAGGCTTGTGTGACAATACGTCGAGGATCGGCGGAAAACAACTGATCTGGATGAATTTTTGGTAATGGTGGCGCTGGCTCAGGCGGACCGACGCTATTCAATCGGCATGTCCCCCGCGACGCGGTATTTGTGGCAGATCTCTCGGTTGAGTTCGATGCCGAAGCCGGGGGCGTCGGTCAGTTCCAAATAGCCGTCGCGGAACAGCGGGACTTCGCGGGTGACGAAGTTGGCGATCCAGGGGGTATCGATGAAATGGTATTCCAGGCCGAGAAAATTGCGGCTGGCGGCGGCGGCGTGGGCGACGGCGATCGTGGCGATCGCGCCGCCGTTGCCGTGGATGGCGACTGGCAGGTGATGCAGTTCGCCGAGGTCGGCGATCTTTCTCATCTCATGCAGGCCGCCGCAGAACAGGACGTCGGGATGCAGAATGTCGCACGCTTCCTGATCGATGAACGTGCGGAATTCCTCGGCGACGAACATCTCGCCGACGGCGATGGGGATCGGGCTTTTCTCACGGACTTGCCGGCAGGAATCGGGATTGAGATACGGCGTCGGGTCTTCCAGCCACATCAGTTGGAACGGCTCCATCGCCTGCGCGAGGCGGACCGCGTCCGGGACGTTGTAATTGCGATGGAAGTCGGCGCTGAGCTCGATGTCCGGCCCGACGACTTCGCGCACCGCGCCGAGGCGCTGTACGGCCCGGTTGATTTGCGCCGTGGAGAGCGAGCGGTTCCAGATGTCGGGCGTCAGTTCCGGGGCGATGTAGTCGATGTCGAACTTGAGGAACTTGAAGCCTCCCGTGAGCGAATCGTGGGCGAGCTTCTTCCAGGCGTCGATGTTCTCGACGTCGTCGGGGCAACTGCGGTCGAGATAGACGCGGATCTTGTCGCGGAATGCGCCGCCGAGCAGGTTGTACGCCGGCGTCTTGAGCGCCTTGCCGGCGAGATCGGTGAGAGCCATTTCGACGCCGCTGACGGCCCACGCGAACGCGCCGGTGGGTGTCGCCGTCGGAGAGGAACTTGGGCAGGCGATGAGCGTTTCCTGCATTAACCCGTGCTTGGCGAACGGCGGATGCGGCGGCAACGTGCCGTAGAGGATTTCCGAGACGATGGGGTTGATCGCCAGCGGATCGCGGCCTTGCAGGTAGTGCTTCATGTACCGCAGCGCGTCGTACACCCCGGCGAAATCATCGACTTCGCCGAGGCCGTAGAGTCCGGCATCAGTGTCGACGCGGACGATCGTCTTGCCGATCTTCGCTTCGTCGCCAGGCCCACCCTGGCCATGCACAAGAGGTCCGAAGAGCCGCAGCCAGGTGATGTCGGTGATGTGCATGGGAGCTCCCAAAGCCCGGCGACGGCATCGCCGGGACGCGATGCGGAAAAGGTCCCGGCGACGCTGTCGCCGGGCTTTGTTAGTACAACAATTTTTTGTCGATCACGTTCACGAGCGGCAGGCCCGCTTGATGGCGACGCAGATTCTCGATCAGCGCCTCGCACGAGCGGTGGGCCTGCTTTTCGGTCCACGAGGCGATGTGCGGCATGATGAGGACATTCGGCAGGTCCCACAACGGGCTGCTCTGCGGCAATGGTTCCTCGGTGACGACGTCGAGGCCCGCACCGGCGATTTTTTGGGCGCGCAGCGTTTCGATCAACGCCGGTTCGTCGATCACGCCGCCGCGGCCGACGTTGATCAGCCAGGCCCGCGGTTTCATGGCGGCGAGTTCTTTCGCGCCGATCAATTTCACAGTTGTGGGAATTTCGGGCAGCGTGATGACGATGGTGTCGCATTGTGCCATCAACTCGGCGAGTTGATGCGTGCCGTACCAGGCTTTCGGAATGGTTCCGTCCGGGTCGCCGGTGCCGGGGATGAGATAGACGCCTTCCTCGCGGCGTTCGTCCGGGCGGCGTTTGCAGGCGAGGACCGTCATGCCGAAGCCCTGGCCCAGGCGGGCGATTTGCCGGCCGAGGCTGCCGTAACCGATGACGCCGAGCGTCATGCCGTGCAAGTCGACGCCGAGCCACGGGTCATAATCGGACGGCCAGAAATGGTCCCGCTGCGCGGCGACGCCTTTGGGAATCTTCCGCGTCAACGCGAGCAGCATGGCGAACGTGCATTCCGCGACGGCGACGCTGTAGGCCCCGCCGGAGTTACAGACGGGGATGCCGGTGCTCATCACCGGCGTGCTCCACACGCATCGCGTGGCGGCGGAGTTCGTCTGCACCCATTTCAGGTTGGGAGCCGCCGCCGGATCGAATTGGGCCGATTCGGTGTAGACGACGTCGGCGTCGGCGAGCGCTTCCGGCGGCGTCGGTACCGGCACGCAGACGGCTTCGAGTTGCGGGACCACGCGGCGCATCTCGGCGAGCGATTCAACCGGCACCGGGGCATCGTAGATCAATTTCATGAGTGACTACGCTTCGGCGAAGCGTCGCTAAGGGTTTGATTTCCTCGTTGTCCCGATCAGAATAGCGGCGACGACTGCAGATTCCCAACGAGGATGCGCCGATGCTTCGCTCACTCGCACTGATCTCGTGCCTCGCGTCCGCGACCAACGCCGCTGATGCTCCGCGGTTCGAGTTCACGCGCATGATCGCCCATTGGGATGCGTACGGCGATCTCAAGGATTATCTGGCGTTCGTCGACGAGGCGCAGCCGGAAGTCTGTCAGGTCGGGTTCTACGGGGCGCACTTCTACAACCTCGTGCACACCGACCAGTACGCCGGGTATCCGTCGCATTTTCCGGTGAAGGGCCTCAAGGAATGCGGCGAGTGGTTCGAGCGGCTCAACGGGGAATTGCACCAACGGAACGCCAAAGCCGTCGGGCATTTCAACGTGAAATTTCTGATTGGCGACTTCGACCATCCCGACGGGCCGCGCGGGTTCTTCAAGTTCTATCGCGATCTGTGGGATGAAACGGAACTCGGCCCGAAACCGGTTGCCGATCCCACCGATTTCCTGGAACGGACGGCTCCCGGAAAATTCCGCAAGGACATGACCTACCAGATCGGCGGCATGCCCGAGTATTGGGCCTGCCTCAACAACCCGCACTGGCGGCAAATCCTCAAGGCCTGGACGAAGCGCGGCATCGAACGCGGCGTCGACGGCTATATGATCAACTACTTCTACCGCGGCAACTGCACCTGCGAGCATTGCCAGCAAGCGTTCCGCAGCTATCTGACGGATCGCTTCACGCCGGAAGAACTGGAGCAGAAGTTCGCGTTGAAAGACGTCCCGCAGCACACGTTCGAGGAAATCGTCTCGTGGCACGATCCGAAGGACTCGTCGCCGCTGCGGCGGGAGATGCTGCGCTTCTCGCAGGTCTGCAACAAGAATTCGTTCGACGAAGTCTTCGTGAAATACGGCAAGTCGCTCAAGCCCGATCTTGTCGTCGGGCAGTGGAATCACTTGGGCGACCTGCACCAGATCAGCGGCGACGAACGCTGCTTTCTCCCCGCCGAGATGTGGGGCCGCGGCGAGGATTACCTGTGGTACAGCACGGGCGGCGCGGCGTTCTACACCGATCTCAAGAACAAGTTCCTCGGCGACGCCTCGCTGCAATGCCGGTACATTCGCGGCATTTTCGACGACAAACCGTACACGCTCGGCAAGTACGAGCATTGCCGCACGCGGAACGCCATCGCCGAACTCGCGGCGAACGGCGGCGCCCCGATGGGCTTCTATGCTCGCTTCACCGACCCGGTCGCCCGCGGCGTGTTCCGACAATATTACGGATTTCTCAAGCGATACGACGAGATTTATCGCGGCAACAAGCCGTACTCGGAAGTCGCGCTGATGTTCCCTCGTAAGGCGATTCACAACGGCGATCTGTCGGCGCTCGACAAGTTCAAGGAGATCGGGCGGAAGCTGATGGATCAACATGTCCTGTTCGACATCCACCCGGATGACCGTTCCTACGGCGATTTCGAGGAGCGCTACCGACGCGTGGTCCAGGTCACGGACGAGCGCGAACTGGATGTTGCGCAGGCGGACCTCACGCAGATCAAGGCGCCATACACGGTTCGAGCGTCGGCGAATCGCCCGGCGAACGGAAACGAGATCGATCTCCACTTCGTGAACTACAATCGCGAAGAACCGGCCGATCCGAAGACGTCGGGGACGGGAACCGTCGATGAGAAACCGCTCGCCGTAAGCGGCGTTTATTTCAATCTGGTGCTGCCGCAGAATCAAAAAGTGGACCGCGTGGAATTGATCACGCCCGAAAACCCCGACCCGACGCCCATAGTATTCGCCACCGAACAGAACCGAGTACATGGCACCGTGCCGGAGTTTCTCGTGTACGGCGTCGTCCGCGTTCATTTCGCGAAATGATTTGGTATCAAGAGAGAGCCGTCTCTCGCAGAGTCGCGAAGACGCAAAGGAGCGCTAAGAAAAAAAGACGAAGAGATTTTCGCACAGAGACACAGAGAGAAACTAAGAAAAGATTCTTGCATAGGCTTTTCTCTGTGCCCTCTGTGCGAAATCGGATTTCTGCTTTGCGATCCCTTGCGACTTCGCGTCTTTGCGAGAGGCGGTTTTCTGTTCCTTCTGACCTCAAGGATTTTTCATGCCTGACGCCGGCGCGGCCTGGAAGTGCGTGTTGACGCTCGACGAACAGCGGAACCTCAAGAGCGGCGATCCCAAGGATCTGCGGGCCGCCGTCGGCCGCGGGGCCGATTTGCGGATTTATTCCGAGTTCCGCCACAACGAGCACATCGACACCAAGGCGAAGTCCAACGAACTCATCCAGGAGTCGATGGACATGCGGTGCACGTATCTCATCGACGGCCGCTGGGTCGCCAGCCATCTCACGTTGCGGCAGCCGGTCGAATTGCCCGCCGCGTTCGGGCCGCGGGCTTCGCTATCGTTGTTCATGTACAACGAGAACGGCCTGCAGGCGATCGCGCGGCCGCACATCGACGGTCCGCCGAAGCTCGGACCGCACGGGCCGTCGCCGGTGACCGAATATCCCGACATGCCGAAGTACCGCGAGTTCGACGCGTTCGACGCCGAGACGAACGCGCCGAGCAGCAATTTCGTTTACGACTTCGACCAACTGAAGTACTTCGTCAAAGACGATTGGACCGAAGTGCTGGCCTGTGACGCGAATGGGAAAGTCCTGCGCGGCTCGATGGCCGATTTGATGGCGGCGCATCGTCGCGGTGCGGAATTCAAAGTCGGGATGACGAACGTCTGCGACGACCTGTGGACGGGCCGCGACCCGCTGCCGCACGAAGTCTTCATCCAGTGCGGGTCGGTGTATCTCTACACGGAGCAGCCGCTGTTCATCGCGGCGACGCACCCCATCGTCCGCGTCGCCCCGGCGATTCCGCTGCGCTATGCTTCAGAGAACTGGGACTACAGTTGGCTCGTCGTCCGCACCGACGGCCACGTCGCGCTGATGAAATACAACCCCTACACGCTGCTCCCCGAACGGGCGGAGAAGAAACTCGCCCTGCGCTGGTTCGCGCGGTGAATGGCGGTTAGCCGCGTCGCGACTAACCGCGCTTTGGTCCGTTTTTCATCGCCATTTGCGGCGGTTCCCTCCCGCCGATAAAATGGGGGCACGTTCCAGGGCTTTGCGCGAGTCGTGCCGTGCCATTTCTGAAAATCCTCAAAGGCGGCGCCCCCGGCCAACTCGTCGAGTTGACCGGCGAGCGGACGGTGTTCGGTCGTCATCCCAGCAGCCAGGTCGTGCTGGACAACTCCGCCATCAGCCGGCACCACGCCCAGATTCTCGAAAACCACGGCACGTTTTTCCTCGAAGATTTGCGCAGCCGCAACGGCACGCAGCTCAACGACGTCTCGGTGCGCGGCCGGATCGAGTTGCACGACGCCGATGAAATCAAACTTTGCGATTACGTCTTTCAGTTCTTGGTGAGCCCGCCCGCGGCCGGCGGCGACAAGACGCGGGGCTTCGAGCGCGTGACGACGGCCCGGCCCGTGCGGACCCGCGAAGGGTCGGACGGCGACGCACCGCTGATTTCGCTGCCGAAAGTCGGCGAGGATTCGCAGCAAGGCTCGTCGGTCATCACATCGGTCGACGCCGGCTCGGTCCGCACGCTGCGGTACAACGTCCGTCCGGAGGTGAAGCTGCGGGCCGTGCTGGAGATCAGCGCGGCGCTGGGCCGCGTGCTGAAGCTGGGCGACATGCTGCCGGTGATTTTGCAGTCGCTGTTCAAGATCTTCCCGCAGGCCGACGCGGGGTTCGTGCTGCTCAAGGACGCGAACACAGAGAAACTGGTCGTCCGCTCGTCGCTGCAGCGGACGCCCGAGACCGAGGACGAAGTCCCCGTCAGCATGACGATCGTGCGGATGGCAATGGACGGCAAGCGGGCCGTGCTGAGCGCCGACGCGATGGGGGACACGCGGTTCAAAGCGAGCGAAAGCCTCGCCGATCTGAAGATCCATTCGGTGATGTGCGTGCCGCTCGTCGACCAGGCGAACGAAGCGCTGGGGGTGATCCAGATCAGCACGGCGGATTTGGCGCAGCAGTTCTCCGCAGACGATCTCGATCTCTTGGCGAGCGTCGGCGCGCAGGCGGCGCTCGCCGTGGAGAACGCCCGGCTGCATGAATCGCTCGTCGCGCAGCGCGATCTCGACCGGGAACTGGAATTCGCCACGCAAGTCCAACTGGGATTCCTGCCGAGCGAAGCGCCGCACGTCGAGGGGCTGGAGTTCGCCGATTACTACGAACCGGCGCACCGCATCGGCGGCGACTACTTCGACTACATCATGCTGCCGAACGGCAATGTCGCGGTTGCCGTCGGCGACGTTGCTGGGAAAGGCGTCCCCGCCGCGCTGCTGATGGCCCGTCTGCATGCGTCGGCGCGGTATCACCTGCTCAGTGCGACGAACCCGGCGGAGGCGATGACGAGCCTCAACGGCGAAATCGCCACGAGCGGGCTCGGCTTCCGCTTCATCACGCTGGTGATGGCGGTTTTCAACCGGAAGACGAATCACATTCATTTCGCCAACGCCGGGCATCTGCCGCCGCTCATCCGCCGGGAAAACGGCGAGGTGGAGTCGATCGGCCTGCAGGAATCGGGGATGCCGCTCGGTCTCGGCGGGCCGCAGACGTTTCGGGAATTCACGCTGCCGTTCGCGTCCGGCGAATGCTGCATCTTCTACACCGACGGCGTCACCGAGGCGATGGACCCGCAGCAGGAAATCTACGGCCGTCAACGGCTGAACGACGCCGTTGCCCGCAAGGCCGCCTCGGCGAAGCAACTCGTGCAGACGGTGGTGGAAGACGTCGAGAAATTCTACGGCGACTTGCCGCAACGCGACGACTTGTGCGTCGTCGCCGTCCGCCGCGCCTGACCGCTTCGTTGGAGTCCCGGCTTTAGCCGGTTTACTGGATTTGAAATCTTCAGCTAAGACCGGCTAAAGCCGGAACTCCAACGAGTGCCGAAGACTCACGCCGCGCGACCGCTCACCCTAACCCTCTCCCCCACGGGGAAAGGGGACCGGAAAGACACCTGCGGCGAAATCTGCTGCTGCTGACGGCGTTCGTGAAAATCCACCCGTCGCCAGCGGCAGATACGCGGCGAAACCGATTGTCGCATTCTGTGCTTTCGGCGATAACCTGTCCGACGGGGGCGAGGATCGGAGTGCGCCCTATGACGGAACCGCTGTTGTACGACGTCCTGTTCGCCTGGAAGTGCACCAGCACGCATCACAAGCTGGCGCTGGATGCGCTGCGCCACCTCCAGCACGAGCGGGCCGAGGCGTGGCGGAATTTGTTCCTGGCCCACGTCGAGCTCTATCTCGACGGCAGCAAGGCCCCCGACAACAAGTTCAAAGACTTCAGGAACCACGTTCTGCACGTCGAGGAAAATCTGTGGGGCGGGGCCGTCGGCAGCACGATCGCCTGGTACGCCAAGTCACTCGAATCGCTCAAGGCGAAGCGCTGGAAGGAAGCGATCTACAACGCCGGCGTGTTGTCGCATTACTTCACCGATCCGTGGCAGCCGTTTCACACCGGACAAAGCGAGGCCGAAGGCATCGTCCACCGCGCCGCCGAGTGGAGCATCGCCTGCGCGTATCAAGAATTGCAGACGATTCTCGAAGAAGACCAGGGGGGCTACCCCGAGGTCAAAGTCCCGGTGGGGGATGACTGGCTGTCGCAAATGGTGATTCAGGGCGCGCGGACGTCGCATCCGCACTACCAACCGTGCATCGACCATTACGACGTGCATAAAGGCGTGAAAGATCCCCCTACGGGACTCGATCAGGAATTGAAAGACCGGCTGGCGAAGCTGATCGGCCTGACGGTCGTCAGCCTGTCGCGCGTCTTCGATCGGCTCTTCACGGAAGCCGAAGTTGCGCCGCCCGGTGCGAACGTCTCGCTGCTCGGCGTCTTGTCGCAAATGACGATTCCGCTGTTCTGGGTCACGCGGAAGATGAAAAACGCCAAAGACCGGGCCGCGGTCGAGGCGGTCTACAGGGAATTCCAGGCGACCGGCAAGGTGATCCAGGCGTTGCCCGCCGACGACAAGGAGGTCCGCAAGCTCTACGCGGAAGAGGTGCTGCAACTGCCGCTGGAAATGCTCGACGAGGAAAAGCCGGGCCCGGTCGGGCAGGCGCACGGCACCGGCGCCCCGGCGCGGACTAAGACGTCGCCAGTCGTCGAATCGCCGGTCTCCGAACCGCCTGCGGCCGAACCGGCAGTCGCCAAACGGCCGCCGCTGCCCAAGCAACCCGCCGCGGAACCACCGACCTCGGAGTCGCTCACGTCTGAAGCAAAGTTTTATCTGGACGAGACGATGCCGGTGGAGAAGGCCCCTTCGATCGGCCCGAAGATCGCCGGAATGTTGGAGCGTGTCGGCGTGAAGACGGTCGCCGATCTGCTCGATGCCGATCCCGACGAACTGGCGGTGAAACTCGCCAACCGGCACTACGACGCCGACGTCCTGGCCGAATGGCAGCAACAGGCGCAGCTCGTTTGCGAGGTGCCGGAACTGCGCGGCGGCGACGCGCAACTACTCACCGGCTGCGGCGTCGGCGACGCGGAGGAACTCGGCCGGCAGAACACGGATGAGTTGTTCACCGCAGTGAAACTGTTCGCCGGCAAAGCCGACGGCGTCCGCATCCTCCGCGGTGGCAAACCGCCGCTGAAGGAGGAGGTCGCCGGGTGGATCACACGGGCGCAACAACGCCGCGCGGCGTGAACGACGACGCTTCTGCCAAGCGTCGCTAAGCCTTTTTCCCTTCGGGCCACCAGTTGGGCGCCTGCGTGCGGACGGCTTCGCGGAATTGGGCGAAGCCTTCGTCGGTCGAGCCCTGGTACGGCGGCAAGAGACGCAGCGGGAAGCGTTCGTCGGAGAGCTTCCACAGCATCTTGTCGTACGCGGAGTCGATGTGGCAGTTCGGCCCGGCGGCGGCGATCAGTGCTGTCACGACTTTGGACATTTCCTCGTACATCGACAGCATCGTTTTGATGTCGCGCTGTTGCCCGGCCTGGAAATACTTCTTGCACGTCGTGCCGTTCATGGCGAGCGACGCCAACAGGCCGGATTCGCCCAACTGGCTGGCGTAGATGTAGCCGTGCTCATCCGGGAAGTGCTGCAATTCCGACGCGATCGTCTGCAAGCCGCGCAGCCGCGACATGGAATCGGTGCTGTTCTTCGTCGCCACGAAATTGGGATGCTCTTTCGCGAGCTCGGCGTATTGCTCCGGCGTGACCAGCCGCTTGGCCCGCATCAGGTTGTAATGCAGGAACTGGCAATCACGGAACTTCCCGCAGATTTCGCGGAAAAAGGTCGCCACTTCCGCGTCGGTCAACTGGCCCCAATTCGGCAGCGAAATCTGGAACTTCTTGACGCCGAGCTTCCGGCACCAGTCGATTCGCTCCTGCATCGTCGGGAGCGAATTGTTGATGACGCCGACCATCGCCTCGGCTCCGCCGGCTTTCATCGCGCCGTGGAAGGCCCGCACGATCTGCTCGAACTGGGCGGTGGTGACCGCGTGCCCTTCGCCCGCCGTGCCGAAGACGTACAGGTGCGGAGTTACCTTGAGCATCGTCTCGACTTCGTGGACGAACAGCGATTCGGCGAACTGCCCCTGTTCGTCCCACGGAACGACACAGGTGCACATGATGGCGGCAGGGTAACGTTTCATGATTTTCGCTCCATTTCCCATTTCAAAGCCGCGGTTGGCAACCGCGGTCTTCTTTCCAATTCCAAAATCGAAAACCCGCGGTTGCCAACCGCGGCTTTAAGCGAGTCTCACTTTGACAGAACGAATACCCGACCCGGAGGGTTGGATGCACCAGATCGCGGCGAGGAAGGTGCCGTCGGGGAGCCGGACGACGCTTGGTTCGCCGAACGAAAAATCGCTCCACTGATCGTGGCTGCCGGACGATTCCGACTGCGTGCGGGTCTCGGCTTTCCACAAGTAGTCGTCGTATTCGCTGCCGATCGACGCATCCGTGGGACGGACGACCGCCCCGCGGACGCCCGGTTCGCCGTGCTTGCGCTGGTTGTACAAGAAGACCGCGCGGCCGTCGGGCAGGGCGTGCAGCGCCGTCGTCTGGCCGAGCGTGCCGGTCGATCTCGTCGGCGACCAGGTCGTGCCGCCGTCGCTCGACACCGCATAAGCGTTCGGTGATTCCGTGCCGTCGTCGAGAATCACCCAACTTGTGCCGAGCAATCGGCCGTCAGTTAGTTCGACGACCCAAGCTTCTGCGCCGTTCGATTCCTTCCGGTCGAATCGCAGCATCGACGTGTGCCGCCAGGACTTTCCTTGATCATCGGAATAAACGACGACGACCTGGCTGCGATCCACAACGAGGTTGGGATCGAATGTCCGATAGGGGGCGTAACAGGCAACCCACCGGCCCGTTTTCGTCACGCAGAGCGGCCCCGGCGCTTCGGCGGACCCGGCGATCGGCATCGGAATGACGGCCGGTTCGGTCCAATTCAATCCGCCGTCATTTGAGACCGACCAGATCAGTTCGTTGGCTTTCAGCCCCTGCGTTTCGGTGCTCCAGTTCGATTCGCCCGGAACGTCGATGCGGCAGCGGGTGCCATACAGATACAGCTTATCGGAATGAACGTCACGGCTGATCCCCGTGAAGATCGACCATTCCGCACTCAAGTGCGGCCAGACGCGCTGCGGTTCGGTCCAGGTTTTCCCGCCGTCGCTCGACCGGCACAACACCGGCACGAAATCGTTCGTGGCAGTTTTGGCGGAGAGCATGAACGAACAGACGACGTCGCCCGCCTTCGTGACGGCGAGCCGCGGCCCGATGGCGATATCGGTCCCACGCGCCGTCGGCGATTTCCGGCAGACGAAGCCCTGTTCGATCGTTTCCCAACGCATCAGGCGGACTCCGCGGCGGGGGGAGGAAATTCCGGGCGGCTGGTGACTGCCTTCCAGGTGTAATCGAGGCCATGATGCGGCCCGCCGCGCTCGACGATGTAACTCAAAATGATCGCCGTGGTCAGTGTCGTCAGGCACGGGCCGGCGATCGCCAGCAGAAACGTCGGGCGGTCGCTATGGAAATAGTCGCCCCACGGAATGTTGTAGCCCAGCGCTTGGAACATCCCGGCGAGCAGCGGCCCGACGCCGAGTTCGATCCACCAGCTCCAGACGATCGAGAGGCTGAAACCGAGCAACACCGCGGGGACGGCGGACCGGGCCGTGCAACGGGGCAGAAACATGCCGATCATGAACAGCGCCGCCAGCGGTCCGACGAACATATTGAAGAACTTTGGCATCAGCCCGACGATGGTTTCGCCCATCGCCTGGAACCGGTTGGCGACGAAGTACGCGTTCGCCGTGACGAGAATCGTGACGATGATGCTCAAGATGCGGGCGAACGTGAGGTCGCTCAAGACGCGTTCTCTCCCCTTGCGCAAGCGGGGAACGATATCCTTGGCGGCAACGGCGGTGATCGCGTTCGCGCCGGCTTCCAGGGTTTGAATCGCGTCGCACAAGAACGCGGAGATGATCAGCCCGGCCAGCCCGGCCGGCAACTGGTTGCCGAGAAAATGCGGAAACAGCTTGTCGGCGGCTTTCACGGCCGGCAGGCCGTCCGGCGTCAACTGCGGGTGCTTTAAATAAAATGCCAACAACGCCAGCCCGCAGAGCGACAAGAGGACGAGCATCGTCATGTCGACGAAGAAGTTCACGATGTAGCTTTTCCGTGCGGCTTTGAGCGAGGACGTGGAAAAGTACCGTTGCAGCACGACCTGGTCGGAACCGTGCGTGCAGATCGTCCAGAAAAAGTTGTTGATGATCGCGGTGACGATCGTCACACGGAGCGTCAGGTCCCAATCGAAAACCGGTGGCAGATTGTTGCGGCCTTCGGTCGCCTGTGCGATCCGCCACCAATCGACCGGCCCGGTCTTGTCGACGATCATCACGTAGCCTATGGTCAGAAATATGCCCACCAGCAGCAGGATGCATTGCAGCACGTCGACCCAGATCATGGCTTCGATGCCGCCGAGGGCCGTGTAGACCGCAGCGATCGCGCCGATCATGCCGATCCACCAGAACAAGTCCGGCCCCGCGAGAATGTCGAGGTCGGGGCCTTTGACGCGGTCCAGCGCGAGCGACGCGGCGAAGATCACCATGCTCATCCAGCCGAGCCGCAACATCACGAAGAGAAACGCCCCGATCAGCCGGACCGGATAATTGAAACGGTGTTCGAGATACTCGTATGCGCTGGTGAGCCGCAACCGCATGAAGAACGGAATCCAGAGCAGCATGACGACCGCCATGCTGAACGGCGCCGCGAGCACGCCGAGCGCCACGCCGAACCCGTTCTTGATCGCTTCGCCCGGCATGCCGAGATACGACAGCGTCGAAAACAGCGTGGCAAGGATCGAGAGTCCGACGGCGAACCACGGCATCGAGCGGCCGCCGACGAAGAAGTCTTCTGTATTCTTCTGCCGGTAGCTGAACCACAACGCGATGCCGAACGTCAGCAGCAGGTAGCCGACGATGGCGACGAAGTCGAGCGTTTCCAGCCCGGCCGCAGGCGAAGAGAGTTGCGGTTCATCCACTCGGAATGGCTTTCCACTTGGCAGATCAATTGTCTAGGATGGTGATTGTCAATAAAATACCGTTCGCCGCTCAAAAACGCATCCGATCCGACACCCGAAGTTTGCCAGTTTTCGGCAACTCTTTTGGTCCGATTCACATTTTTCCTCTGGGAGCCGCGCCATGAAATTCTCTTCCTCGGCGATCGCCTTGGTCTGCTTGTGTGCGATGAACGCGTCCGTTTCGGCGCAAGACTGGCCGCAGTGGCGCGGCGACAACTGCAGCGGCATCTACACCGGCAAGAAGCCGCTGCCGACCAAGTTCTCCACGACGGAAAACGTGAAGTGGTCCGCGGAAATCGGCGATGGCATCGGTTCGCCGGTCGTCGTGAACGGCAAAGTCTTCGTGACTTCCATCACTTACGAACCCGGCAAAGAGCCGCCGGCGGAACTCCCGGAAGGCGAAGCCAAGCCGTATCCCACACAATTCAATGTCTTTTGCTTCGACGCGAAGACGGGCGAAAAGCTCTGGGACAAATCGTATCTCGCCGGCGACCGGCCGCTGCCGACGATTCATGCCACGAACAGCTATGCCTCGTGCACGCCGGCTGCAGACAACGAGCGAGTCTACGCCTACTTCACGCGCATCGGCCTCGTGGCGTTGGACGTGAAAACTGGCGAGCAGGTCTGGCAGCAGAAAATCGAAGAGCCGTTCTTCGTGTTTGATTGGGGCCCGGGGATGTCGCCCGTTCTCTACAAGGACAAGCTCTTCTTCTGCCAGGACGACGACCTGACGCCGGCGCTGTACTGCATCGACAAAAAGACCGGCGAGATTCTGTGGACCGATCCGCGGACCGACTTCGCCGTCAGCTATTCGCATCCCATCGTCGTCGAAACGGACAAAGGCCCGGAACTCGTCGTCGCCGGAACCGGCAAGCTCGTCGGCTACGACCTCGAAACCGGCAAGCGACTCTGGGCCGCGGAAATCTTCTGCCGCAACATCAAAACGACGCCGCTCGCCATTGACGGCATCGTCTACCTGTCTGTGATGAGCTTCGGCATCTCGTATCAGTGGCGGGCCACCGCCGATGAAAACGGCGACGGCAAGATCACCCGCGAGGAAATCATCAACAGCCGCAAGGACAAGGAATACGGCATCCCGGACGCCTTCTGGAAGAAGTTCGAGCGCGGCGACGTGAATAAGGACGGCGTGCTCGAAGGGGATGAGATCGACGTGGCGTTCCTCGATCCGTCGAACCAGGGCGGTCTCCGCGCCAAAGACGTGCAGAAGCTGGGCGGCGAAGATGAAACCGACTGGAAGAAATTCGACGCCGAACTGCAGGGGGCCTCGTTGATTCAGGCCGTCCGCGCCGGCGGGAAGGGCGACGTCTCCAAGACACACACGATTTGGAAACGCAACACCAAGGCCGCCGACCACCTCGTCTCGCCCCTCGTCGCCGACGGCCGCATGATCCTCGTGAAGTCGGGCGGCATCGTCAGCGCTTACGAGATCGAAGCCGGCAAGCCCCTCTACGTCAACAAGCGGACCGACACGACGAGCAACTTCCTCGGCGGCCCGGTGTACGGCGACGGCAAGATCTATGCCCCGGCGGAGAACGGCCACATCCTGGTGCTGGCCAACGACGCCGAGTTCCAGGAGCCCCTCGCCGACAACGACATGGGCGAAGCGGTGATCAACGCCATCGCCATCTCCGACGGCTGTTTGTTCATCCGGACGAGGAATCACTTGTATTGTGTCGGGGAATGAACGCGTGGTTCGCACTCTCCGAGTGCGGAGTACGGCACTCGGAGAGTGCCGTACAAAGACGCTCACTTCCCCCGAATTTCGATCACCGGAGTGACGAGTTCCGCGTCTAGCATCGCGTCCGCTGGCGGTGAATCTTGCTCGATACTGAGGGTTTCCTCCGACACCACCTTGGCCGACGTGTGAGTCTGCTTCGGTGTCGATTCGGGCGGCTGCGCGATCACGTTTGCCGGGGCGCTGCCGGTCGTCTCGAACTTCGCCAGCCGATAGACGGGATAGCGTCCGGCCGACTTCGACGCCGAAGCGCTGCCGACAAGTTCGCCGCTCGCGGCGAGTTGCAGCGTAATCGGCGGGAAGTCGGGATACTTCAGCGTCACGTCGACGCCGTGATCGGGAACGTGGCTGAAGAGGCTGCCGAACTCCCCGACGCCGTCGAAGCTGATCAGCGTCGATTCCTTCTGCGCGGCGACCCGCGGTTTGCGGTACGTTTTGCCGTTCCACGTCAGCGTCACGGCCGCGTTCTGCAAGTGCCAGTTCGGCCCGGCGGTGACCACCAAATCGTCGCGGCCGAGGTTGATCCGCGGCGCGGCCTGCAGCGTCGATTGCAACTGGTGCACCACCGCCGTTGTCACCCGTTCGTCGCCGATCTGCGCGGCACACGCCAATAGCACGGGCACGGGAACGTTCCGCACCAGTTCGGGCTGATGCAATTGCGCCGTCAGCTTGTCGATCTGCTTCGATTGGTAGTACAGACCCAGGAGCGCGATCTGGCTCTGCGAGTTTTCCAGATCGGTGTCAAGATTGCGGAGGATGGCGTCCTCGGCGTCGAGATACTCCCCGCTGTGCTGCAAGACGGCGGCGCAGACGAGGTTCGCCTCCCACACGTCGGTCGAATGGAGCAGCGCTTGCCGCGCCGATTCCGCCGACCCCGGCAAGCCGAGATGCGCTTGAATCAACGATTGGTTGGCCAGGCCGGCGGCGAGCATCTCATCCTTGCGGAAGTGCCCCGTGCCGAGCTTCGCCAGCCGGTGGTACGTATCCACCGCCGCCGTCATCTGGCCGAGCGACTGTTGCGTGCGGGCGACGTAGTACCAGTACGGCGGATAGCATTCCATGAACGGCTCCATCCGCTTCAGCACGCGCAAGCGCACCGTCGGGTTCGTTTCCTTCCAGGCGTCTTCCAGGCGGTCGAGGTCGTCGTTGCGCACCAGCCAGCGGTCGGGAATCTGCTTGGCGCGGGCCATTTTCCAGGACGTATCGAGGAACTGGGCCGATTTGTCGACGACGGCCGTCATGCGGCCTTTCTCGACTTTCCACTGGTCGAAATCGTGGTTCGTCGTGATGTTGCGGTAGTCCCACCAACTGTTGGCGCCGGTGCGGACCACGTTCACATAGTTCTGCGTCGCCATATCGGCGGCGAGATTGAACGCGTGGGCCGTCGCCTGCGAGCGGAACTGGTGCCGGAAGCGATCTTTGAGGAACATCTTTTCGCGGTCGGCGATCTGGATCTGTGAGATTTCATCCAGGACTGAGGAATAGAGCTTGAGAACTTCCTCGTCGGCGACGCCGTTCAAGTTCAGGTGGTTGAGAATCTTCTCCTGCTCTTCGTACAGGACCCGCTTCGAGGGGTTCTGCCGAATGTGGTGCAGCGCCGCGCGGCTGTAGTTCAGCGCGACGGCGGCGGAGCGCCGCGCTTCCTCGTCGGTCGGTTTGGGGACCGGGTTCTCGCCAAAGGCCTGCGTCATGCAGCTGATCAGCACCAATCCGCTCATCCATGAGCGAATCGTCGACTTGTCGAGCCAACGATCAGCCATCTCCTGCGCCTTGCGTCTGAATGATGTGGGTGATTCCGTTGCGGGCCGCCGCCCCTCGGCGTCGGCTCTCCCATTGTAATGTCATGCAAGTCAAGTGCCGGTCGCCAATCGACGTCTTCACGGCGAGAAACCGCGACCGCGCGCTCAGTAGAGCAGATCGACGCGTCGAAGGTTCTGGGCGAACCGTGCGGTCCGGAGAAACTGTGCGGCGCGCGCGACCGGCAACTTCTGCCGTAAACCGACTGTCCGCCGGCAGACTTGTAGAAATTGCACGCGCCGCCGGGAGATTCCCTCCAGTCCGCACAGCTTCAAGGATTCATGCCGCGGGGACGAATTTTTGGAAAACTTACCAACGTTGTAAATCCGGCCACTTGGGCTTGGTCGGCGAACCCGCGTTCTGGCAGTTGGGCCTCTCGTAGGGAACGGCCTCTGAGCCGTTCCGCGAGAGTTCTCACGGGGGAAAAGTTCGCGGAACGCCACAGAGGGCGTTCCCGACAGAGCGTGGCGGGCACAGCCCACCCTACGCGCCGCGGCCTTCCGCCTGCAATCGCAGTTGCCCGCAGGCGGCGTCGATGTCGGCTCCTTTGCGCTTGCGGACGCTGCACGGGATGCCGAATTGCTTCAGAATCGACAGAAAGTCCTGCGTGCGCGGGGCGGTGGGTTCGACGAACGGCAATTCCGTCACGCCGTTCATGGGAATCAGATTCACATGCGCGATGCGGGGCTGGAGCAGCCCGGCGAGCTGCCGTGCATGTTCCGGCCGGTCGTTCACGCCGGAGAGCAGCACGTATTCGTAAGTCACGCGGCGCCCCGTTTTCTCGAAATGGTAGTCCGCGGCCGCGAGAACCTCGTCGATGCCGATGTTCTTGTTGACCGGCACGAGCTTCGTCCGCAATTCGTCATTCGGCGCATGGAGCGACACGGCGAGATTGTACTGCCGGTCGGTCAGCGCCAATTCGCGAATCTTGTCCGGCAAGCCGACCGTGGAAATCGTGATCCGCCGCGCGCCGATGCCCATGCCGCCTTTGATGTTCAAACTGTCGAGCGCGGGCAGCAGGTTCTTCAAATTGGCCAGCGGCTCGCCGATCCCCATGATCACGACGTTCGTGATCCGCTCCGCGAGCGGCAGCAATCGGTCCAACCGCAACACCTGTTCGAGAATTTCGCCCGTGGTGAGGTTCCGTTTCACGCCCAGCATCCCGCTGGCGCAGAAGACGCAGCCCATCGCGCAGCCGACTTGCGTGCTGAGACAGATCGTGCGGCGATCCTCCTCCCGCATTAGGACGCATTCCACGAACTCGCCGTCGTCGAGTTTCAGCAGCAGCTTTTCGGTTCCATCGGCGGAGACCTGATGCCGGACGACTTCCGCGGGGAACAGCGAGAACTCGGCCGCCAGCGCTTGCCGCAGCGCCGCGGGCAAGTCGTGCATCTCGGCGAAGTCCGTGATGCGCTTGCCGAAGATCCATTTGCGGATCTGATCGACGCGATACGGCGTCGCCCCGTGCGCCTGGCACCACGCGGCCAGTTCGTCGGGCGTCAATTCATAAACCCGCGGCAACACCGCGGCCGGAAGCACAGGGAGATTCATCCCGGCATCATAGCATGCCGGCTCGTCGAATGGCTGCGAACCCGCCAGCGTGAATCGGAGGACCGGTGTTCCCTCAACGCTGGCGAGTTCGCAGGGAACGGAGAAAATCTCACCGCCGGGCGGTCCACAAAATCGCATTGGCCAGCATCCGCCGGAACTGTTCGTCCTCGAACGTCTCGACGTTGCCGAGCGAGGTGTAGAACACGCGGCCGCCGTTCACTTCGCGGGTCCAGGCGAGCGGTTCCGTCCGTCCGGGATTGCTGCCGGTGAGCAGCAGCGTGATGTCGTCCGCATGGCCGGAATTCTTGTAAAGCGGTCCGGGAGCGGACTTCAGTTCCACACCGTCCAGAATCGGATGCTCTTTCCCGGCGGCGGTGACTTCAATCTCCGTCTTCGGCTCGGCTTCGTAGTGTCCCTGGTAGTTGCCGCCGAGAATCTCTTTGTCGAACGCCAGCCAGGTCTGCACGGCATGGCTCGCCGTGCGGACGGCGACCAGCGGCCTGCCGGACCGGACGTGCTTCTGGAAGGCTTCCAGTTGCGGCCCCTCCAAGCTCGTCCGTTTGAAGAAAACGAATGTGACGTCGCAATCGGCGAGCTTCGCCCACTGCGGAAACGCGTTCCCCTCGCGGGCGATGTGGACGCATTTCACCGGGTAGTTCTTCTCCAGCCACGCTTCGAACGGCGGGAGCGATTTCTCGGAGTGGTACGTCGGGCAGCCGGATAAAAAGCCGACGCGCAACGGCTTGTCGTCAGCGCGTACTACCATCGGTCCGAACAACCACAAACAACCGATGGCGAGAAGAGTACCGGTCCGGATCACAATGCCTCCGCCGTCACTTCGAGGAGAGTTCGATGTCGATCGTATTCTCGCCGGTGGCGACATCCTGGGTGATCGGCTCTTTTTCGTACTTCTTCGGCACCTTTTCGGGAACACCAGGAGGGGAATCGGGTTCGTCTCCCCCTTGTTGAAAGGTTGAAACGCGGATGGTGTGCTCGCCGATCTTGGCCCCCTTGGCAGTCGTCGTGTATTTCAACTCATACTCGCCGCTGTCGTTGGTCACGGCCGTGGATGTCCGGCCTCCTTCCTTTGGTGAGAACGAAACGTTGGCCTCGGCCAACGGTTCGCCGTCCAAAGTGACCGTGCCCTTGACCAGTCCCAACGGCGGCCGATCGTTCTTCTGTCCGCAGCCCGCCACGGACAAACAGACGAGAAATATCGCAGAAAAGCGGACGTTACAATTTGAGCAACACATGTTCGAGCGCATCCTCCACTCAGGAAGCGGCGCTCAGCCCCGGCCCGGCGGGGGCTGAGATGCCGCGGAGATGATGATTTTCAGAATTCGCCGACGACCTGGTTGTCCTCGCGGGCGATCAGGAATTCGAGCGTGCTGTTGACGGCGGCGTCGGTGTTGTGATGGATGTTCTCGCTCACGAACCGCACGGCTCCGTCGCACAACAGAAATTGAACGCCCCCTTCGTGCGGGCTGCTGAAGCCGCTGAAATGCGAGTTCAACGGGTAGCGGCCGGCCCCGACGATGGTCGAGGTGCCGTAAGTCGGTTGCATCTCGTCGGTGTCGTTGCAGCCGAAAACCAGGGCGGCGTTAAATTGTGAGCCGTTAAGACTCCAAGCCCGCTCGCCGATGGCGAGCGTGTGGCTGGTACCGTCGCTGACGTCCCGGATGCCGAGGCAGCCCATGCCGGAGAGCGCGTTGCCGAACACGCCGTTGGCCGTGTTGTCGCGGTCGTTATCGTACGTGTTGTTGGAAGCGACGTAGTTGGAAGTCGCCGTCGCCACGCCGCTACCGCTCAAGCCGGCCCGGTACGTCCAGGCGCTGTTTGTGCCTTTCGCCTTGTCGGACGCGCAGCGGTACGCTTCCAGCGGTTGCTGCATCGCCAGCAGGACTGTAGGGTTCGCCGCCGCATCGTGCGCCGCATACACGCCCATGTTGATCATGTTGTACAGCGGCGCCTGGTCGAGATAGGGCAGAATCGACGCGCCCCACGCCCAATTCTGTCCGGCTCCGCCGTACAGCCCGAAGTACGCCGGCGGGAACATCTTGAACGTGTCGTGATAGTTATGCAGCGCCAGACCCAGTTGTTTGAGATTGTTGCGGCACTGCGTCCGTCGGGCGGACTCGCGAGCCTGCTGCACCGCCGGCAACAACAACGCAATCAGAATCGCGATGATCGCGATCACCACCAGCAATTCAATCAATGTAAACCCGCGCGAGCGTCGAAGTCGGGACATGAGAAGCGCCTTGGTCCAGAAAAAAATTGAGATACGCCTGCCAACAGCCTGTCCGCCGGCTCCACGTTCCGGCGGACGAAGGTCTCAACTCAGAACTCGCCGACGACTTGGTTGTCCTCGCGGGCGATCAGGAATTCGAGCGTGCTGTTGACAGTCGCATCGGTGTTGTGATTGATGTTCTCGCTGACGAACCGGACCGCGCCGTCGCAGAGCAGGAAGAAGACTCCCCCTTCGTGCGGGCTGCTGAAGCCGCGGGAGTCGCTGTTGAGGGGCCAGGCGCCGGCTCCGAAGAGAGTCGACGTGCCGTAGGTCGTCTGGTTCTCGTCGGAGTCGGTGCAGCCGTAAACGTTCGACGCGTTGAATTGCACGCCGTTAAGCTGCCAGGCCCGTTCGCCGATGGCGAATGTGTTGCTGGTGCCGTCGCTGATATCCTTGATGGAGATGCAGCCCATGGCGTCGTTGCCGAACACAGGCATCGAGTTGCCGAACACTCCATTGGCGACGTTGTTCCGCGAATTGGTGTAGGAGTGATTCGACGCGACGTAGTTGGACGTGGCGACAGGGACGCCCGAACCGCTCAACCCCTGCCGGAACAACCAGTGGCCGTTCACGCCTTTCGCTTTGTCGGACGGACAGCGGAACGCTTCGAGCGGTTGCAACATCGCGGCATAGATGGTCGCGTTCTGCGCCGCTTGGTGGGCGGCCAACACGCCAATGTTGATCGTGTTATACAGCGGGGCCTGGTCGAGGTTCGGGAGGATAGCCGCCCCCCAGCCCCAGTTCGTGCCGGCGCCGCCGTACAGCCCGTGATACCCGGCCGGGAACACCTTGAACGTGTCGTGATAGTTATGCAGCGCCAGGCCGAGTTGCTTCAGATTGTTGCGGCACTGCGTCCTGCGGGCGGATTCGCGGGCCTGCTGCACCGCCGGCAACAACAACGCAATCAGAATCGCGATGATCGCGATCA
>CAZDGB010000097.1:0-21373 GCA_964504645.1 uncultured Planctomycetaceae bacterium
GCCATCGTGTATCCCGTTGAAAGGAGTCCATCTTGAACGTCCGCGAAATCCGTGAATTCCTCTTGGGTGATGCTCAAGCCCTCAAACTTAACCCCGACTTCAAGCACGACGCGTACTTCGACAACGAACGCTGCCGCGGCGAACTGACGATGGTCAAGCACGAGCGGTATCTACCGCGGCTGGCGAAGCTCATCTCGCTTCTCCGGCCGAAGCGGCTACTGACCATCGGGGCATTGTATGGCACGACGGAATCGTACCTCTTGCAGACGCATCCGACGTGGCTGGACGCGATCACGATCTGCGACGTCGATCTGGCCGACTACAACCCGAACCGCGACAACGGGTCGGTCGTCTACCGCAATATCTGCGGGACGCAGTACGGCAAGTTTCAGGGGATTTTCAATCTGATCCGCGGCAGTTCGCGGGACGGCGAAGTGATGGATCGGATTATCGCTGGCGGGCCGTACGACGTGGCGTTCGTGGACGGCGAACATTCGTCCGACGCGGTGCAGTCCGACATGACGGTCGCGGCTCAATGCCTCGCACCGAAAGGGACCATTCTCGTTCACGATACCTGCCTGTTCTCGTCGAGCGTTCCAGAAGGGTGGGACAACTGGGCGAAGACTCACGCGGCCGGGTGGACGTGTGATGCCGTTCCCGATCCGGAGTTCTTTTTGGGGCTGGGATTTGTGCAGCGGACGGCGGACCAGTAGCTATTCCTGCTGCATCACCGCACGTTGTTCGCCGACTGGCGGTTAGTTGCTCGCGAGGTGATTGCCGTACCAGATTACCTATCAACGAGCGTAGGGATGAGACTCGAAATCTCGTGACTCGCGAATACATCGGGCGAGAGTCCCCGACGTGATGCAGCAGGATTCTTACAAGGAGGTCAAAAAATGACACCGCCCATCGTCGTCATCGGCGACCTGATCATCGACCACACGGTCTACGTCGAGCCGTCGAAGATTGCCCAAGAGGCCCCGATCATTGCCTACAAAGTGAAGCGTGACGAGTTCACGCACGGCGGGGCTGGGGCCGTCGAGGCGATGATCCACGCTCTCGACGCAAAGGTGCTGTCGGTGACGTTCGCCGGCCGCGAAGGATTTCAGGCGACCTGCAAAACCCGCTACGTCTGTGCCGGCAGCCGGAACCCGACCATCGTCGGCCGCTTCGACGAAGACACGATGTTCGAGTGGACCGAAGAGACGACGACGGTTTTTCGCGACACATTGACGCGGATGCAGCCGAAGATCGTCGCCCTCTCCGACTACGGCAAGGGCGTGGTTCGCGACGGCCTCGCGGCCGAGATTCGCGACGTCTGCCCGCATGCGACCATCGTCGTTGATCCGTACACGTCCGACTGGGAGAAGTACGACGGGGCCGACATCATCCTGCCGAGCCGGGCCGCGGCCGCAGGCTTTTTGGAAGACGAAGACCTGCGGGGCTTCTCGGCGGTTGTGACGAAACTCGACGCGGAAGGATGCCGACTGTACGGAGCCGGGCCTGTCGCCAGCTTCGCGTCAAACGCGATGGCGGTCGCGGATGTCACGGGCGCCGGGGATCAGTTCCTCGCCGCGTTCGTGTGCAGCCTCGGGAACGGATTCTCTCGGCATCCTCTGCGGGACGTGGTATTCGTGGCGAACGTCGCGGCGGGCATGCAGTGCGAGCGGATGGGGATCGTTCCGGTGACGACTGAGGATCTGAAAAAGCGGCTCGTGCAGATGAACGATCTGGCGGCGGCGAGCTAATTCCCCGTCCCTCTTAGCCACTCATCCCCGCCACGCTCTTCCATGAACCGACCGAGCGACGACCGGAACAGCGTCGTCATCGAGTCGATCAGTCCGCCGTCCTGCCGGTCGCGGAACATCTGGGCGATCCGCAGCCGCTGTTCGACGGGAATTTTCTGCCAGCATTCGAGGCAGCACGGGGCGGAATACCCTTCGTCGAGATGAACCATCGTGTCGATGTCGAGCACGGCGTTGCATGACCAACACCAGAGCGGGCTCTGCTGACGCGGTTCAGGTTTCATGCGGGATATTGTCGCCTGCCGGCGGGGCGGGTGCAACAGTTGCGTGCTCCGGAAGGTAGAAGACTCTGGCTAAGCGATTGTCTCCGCATCGCCGCGTAAGTCGATACACCAACTGCCCGTCGTTGTGCCTCTGTATTGCGTCAAGAACTCGCTTTTCTGTTAACCAGCAGTCGTGCGGCCATCCCATCTCGTCGGCGATCTCATGCAGAAGGTACGAGTCACCAGCCATCACGGCAATGTTGTGTCCTTCTTAGGACGCGGACCGCAGCGTCCGGAGCGAGTTTCCCGCTGCCGCGTTTAACCGGTTTCATTTTTATTTTCATGCGTGTCTCAATCCGTAGAACTCGCCGTGCCTGATCTCTTCTAGCACGTACGCAACTCTCTTCTGGCCAGCCTCAGTGATCCGGCACCAGTGCCAATACTGACGGCCTGCTCTTCTCGAAAAAGTCCGTCGCGGCGGAAGCGGCTTCCCCAGTTCCACGACAGCGGACTCCACGAACCCGTCGCTCACAAGATCGCGTAATGCCTTCGCCGCCCGCGTGGAGACGTACGTCACATTTCGGCCAAGCGATTCGCAGCGAACCGTCGCGGTTTTAAGTTGCGGCGGTTCCCACCACTTACCGCCGACTTCCGATCCTTCGGCGACGAGCAGGAGTAGCTCGATTTTTGTTCGCTCGCGACGGGTCACACCGACCTCACCTGCTTGATGTCCACAATCCGCATTCTATCCCCGAGGCGTACAACCGCCTTCGTCTTTACGTCGTCCGGCGTCATCCCCTTCAGCGACGCTTCGATCTCCGGCGTCTCAGGGTCGCGGGGCGGCAACTTCCGATTCGGGAAGAGCAGGCAGCCGGTCCCTTCCGGAAAAGATTCGAGTCGGTGCGTCGCGTGGCCGTCCGGGCCGATGTCGGTTCCGACGACGAACTGCAGTTCCTCTCGCAGCACGGCCGTCACGGCCCCAGCGTCCGAGCGGCGACGACTCGACTTCCACGGCTTGACCAGGCCCGCCCGCCGGTCGGCGATCTCCTGCAACGTTTCCCCGCGGCGGCTGACTGGGTACGGGAGCGGGCTGTCGCGGCAGAGGTCGGGGCGGCGGGCCGACACGGCCATCTGGTCGATGATTCCGCCGGGTTCGAGAAACCAGTTCACCTCGGCGGGCGCGAGCGAGCCGCTGGCGTCGCGTTTGACGACGTTGGACGCGTCGGGCGACTCACCGGCGACGGTTGCACCGCCGGACGCGGCAGACGCGATTCTGTGCGATTCTGAAGCACTCTTTGAAGAATCACTAAAATCTTCCGCGTGCGTTGCGTCCGACGCCCCGAACGGGTTCTCCGCGTCGTCCCAAAGCCCCCCAACTATCGTCATGCGGAAGAGGCAGTGCTCCGGTTTGGCCGGCGGCATGCACAAAAGGCACGAAATTCCGCCGAGTTTGTTGACGTAATGCTCTACGCCGCCGCACTTTCGGCAGGTTTTCGCGTTGCGGCCGAGGAAGCGGCGATGGCTGGAAACGGCGGTTGTGCTCATGGTTTTTTGCAGTGCGAAATTAAAACGTGCGCAGTTCGGTTTTTGAAAGTTCTACGGTTCTATTTGCTATGTATAGCCTTGCGTCATTTATTACACTCGAAAAGTAAAACGTGGCGCGCTTAAGTCACCAACTGTTTTCTATGGCCCTCCCTCCCTTTTGCTCCCTAGTTAGGGATGATATGGAGCTATTAGATATAGAATAGGTTTACTCTCTAAGCGCGCCACGTTTTACTTTTGGCGTGCATAAAATCGCGTAAGTCGTTTCCACAAAACCACAAGCGTAAATCTCAGGCTTTTCAAACTGCGCACGTTTTGTTTTTCGAGTGTCTAACCGATGCTTGACGCGGTGCTGTCCGGCAAATTGAGCAAGCTGAGTCCGCAAAAGTAAACTACGCTAACTTTCTTTTTCTTGAGGCCCTTGTCGGCCAACGTCATGCTGAACTTCCGCTGGCTCATCAGATACTCGCCCATTTTCAAGGCCCAGCCCCGGTAGTCGAGATAGAGATCGCTCGCCCTCTCGGTCGCGTCGTCGTTCCGGTCGCAACGCTCGTCCATCCACTGCGAGACAACGTCCTGGCTGTCCTTGTATTCCGCGGTCTGGATTTCGACCGACATCGGGACACATTCCTCTTCGTGCTGCCAGTTTTGACAGCCTTCCATGATCCACCTGAATATCCCCGGGTACTCCATCCGCAGTTTGTCGTCGAGGAGTTTGTCCTGTCGGAGATCGGGCGGGCCGTTCTCCGACTTCGACGGGTCCCAGAAGGTTTGTCCGAACTCGATCAGCCGCAGTCGCCGCCAGAGTCCGTGATCTCCGCCGGAGATGACCGGCTTGTGATTCGTGATCAGGATGATTTTGTGGGTCGGGTCGAATTCCCAGAAATCCTCTTTCATCCGCCTCGCCCGGATTCTCTCTTTGCCGGTCAACTCTTTGACCAGGCCTTCCGACAGCTTCCGGCCTTCCTCGGTCTCCGAGCACGCAACGAACCGCTTCCCGTGCAGGTCCGCTTTCTCGGTCGGGTGTTGCTCGCCCCGCTTCTGCATCAGGAAGTCCTGCGGGGCCTTCATCGCGTAATCCATGCCGAGCACTTCGAGTATCACGTTCAGGAACGTCGTCTTGCCGTTCGATCCGCCGCCCCAGAAGATCGGCAGCATCTGTTCGCGGATCAGGCCTGTCGCCCAGTAGCCGCACAGCCGCTTGATGTACCTGATCACTTCCACGTCGCCGCGGAAAACCTGTTTCACGAACCGTTCCCACGTCGGGCACGTCGCGTCCGGGTCGAACGTCACCGGCGACATCTTCGTGTTGAGATGCGTGGGATCGTGCGGCAGTAGATCGCCGCTCCGCAGGTCGATCGTTCCGTTCGCCACGTTGAACAGCCATGGGTCGGAATCGAGCTCGTGCGGCAGCACCTGCACGCTCGCGTCGGTCTGTGCGGCCCGGACCGCCCGCGTCATCCCTTGAATGCTGTCCGAGTATTTGCAGTGCTTCTCCATCTCGCCGACCGTCAGCGGCATCGAGCCGGCGGCCTTCGTCACGGCGGTCTCGGTCCACATATCCCGCGTGCAGTCGATCGCGAAACGGTCGATCTGGTGTTTCTGGTCGACGCACCAGCGGCGGCCGGTCCAGATGAACCACTTTCCCATCGGCTGACAGAAGCGAATCTGCTTGCCGTACTTTTCGATCAACCGCAGGCCGTTCGCCACGTCGGTCCGCGAATTCAGGTACTGGATCGACAGCGGATCGGCTGCGGCTGCGATCGCAGAGGCAACCGCTGACGTGGCCACGCCCCCCGCCCCGTCCGGCCCGCCGCCGTCCCCCGCCGCAACCCGCTCCACCAACTCCAGGAACTCCGGCAGCGTGTGGCCAGCGGCTTTCCAGTCGACGATGTCGCCTTTGAGCGGCAGGTCGGGCAATTCCAGGACGCGAACGAGTGCGGCATGCTCTTTGAGCGACTCGAAGACGTCCCTCGCGTGATCCTGGCCGGGCCGCTTGCCGGTCTCCGGGTGTACCGGATCGTTGTCGGGCAGGACGATCACTTTCCGGTCGCGGAAGTAGGTCGCCCAGTCCTTTTTCCACTTGCCGGCACCGCCCGCGTTGCAGGTCGCAATGAGTCCCCAGTCTCGCAACGCCTCAACCTTCTTTTCTCCCTCGACGACGAAGACGTACTGATCCTTCGACGCCGCGATTAACTCCGGCAGGCGGTAGGGGACGCGGGCGACGCCTCGCATGTTGTTGAGCCAGCCGCCGCGGCCGTTCGGGCGACAGCAGGAGAACTCTTTGGTGCCGTTCGACTGGTCGAACCGCATCGTCTTGTACTGCACGACGCCGTCCGCGTCGCGGTATTCCCACTCGCCGGTCTTTTTGCCCTTTGGCCGCTTCTTGTCGCGGCGCCCGTCTGACGCCGTGCGGCCGTAGTCTGGAAACAGTTCGCGAATCGGAAAACCGACAGCCCCGCACGCCTTCGGACCGAAGTCGGGCAGCTTGCAGACGTGGCAGTAGATCAGAACCGTCCCGTCGTCCTTTTCCGTGATGACCATCGACGGATTGTGACTGCCGCCGTCCGCCTCGTGGATCGGGCAGAGAGACTTCCAGGAATTCGGCCCGTTCGTGACGACGCCGGAGAGGCAGGCGAGGAATCGGTCGAGAGGTCGAGACGAAGATGCGAGAGGGCCGTCGGTCATCGTGACACCTGCGGGTGCGTCCGTGCGGTGATGCGATCAAGATTCGAGTCGAGAGACTACAGCACTTTTTGAAAAATTGCTAAAAGCAATTCCAACCTAAAATAGCTTCTTCTGCTGCGTCTTCCCCTCTTCGATCCGCAGATGCGAGCACGCCTTCGCGAAGTACGAGTCCTTCAACTCGATGCCGACGAACTTCCGGCCCAACTGCAACGCTCCGACGCCCTCGCTGCCGATCCCCGCGAACGGCGACAGTACGACGTCGCCGGGGTTCGACCAGAGATGCACGGATCGGCGGATGACACCCATCTGGAGCGGGCAAATGTGCCGCTCGTCCCGCTCCGTCCTCGCTCCCTTGTCGTTCAAGACATCCGTCTGGTCGATGTCGAACCACACCGGCGAGGCGTACCGCTGCCAGACCTGAATCGAGTAGTCCCGCACGTCGAATTCGCCGATCGGGCCTTCCTCGCCTTCGTAGTGCTCGAACCGCCAACGCTTGCCGTCGCCGGCCGCGGCGCCCGCCGGATTGTTGACCGGCTTCGGGAACTCGCTCGGCTGCATCCCGTCCCACTTGCGGAACACGCACAGATAATCCGGCATCCCCTGCCGACTCGCGGTCGAGTCTTTCGACAACTGGTTGTGCAGCAGTCCGTAGCTGTTTGTTCTGGCCCGCTCGATGACGGGGCACTTCCAGATCGTCACCTTCGAATGATACTTCCAGCCGCACTCCTCGTAGGCCCGCACGATCATACCGGGGAAGTCGATTAGGCCCGCTGCTTCGTCACGGCCGAGGTACGCCGGAAGATCCTTGCAGTGCACGACGACGAGCCGGCCCGGCACGGTGACGCGGTACAGTTCGCGGATCAGGAACGAATAGTGTTCGATGAACTCTTCGTGCGACTGGCAGTTGCCCATGTCGGCTTCGGAGTCGCTGTAGACGTACAAATTCGAGAACGGCGGCGAATGCACGCACAAGTCGATCGAGTTGTTCGGCATTCCCTTGATGACCTGGCAGCAGTCGCCGCGATACATCATCCAGTCGCGGCCGCTCTCCTGCGTGATCACGCCGGCGGCAGCTTCGGGCGGCAGCGTCACTGCCCCGACGTCTGCCGCAGCGTCCAGTACGGAATCGTTCAGCACTTCGTCGTCAAAAAGCTCGGCAAGCGTATCGGTTGACATGTTTCGTACTTCTCCAGTTGGCGACAGCGTCGCATCGCGACTCCAGCGACTTCCGCTTTTCCTCGTGGACGTTGGTTGCTGACGCGTTCTTCGTGTTGCCGCCGAACCACTCGTCCGACGCCGCGACGATCTTCTCCATGATCCTCAGTTCGGGCAGCACGAAGCCGGTCGCGTCGTGGCCGAGGTCCGCCGGCGATCCCAGCGACACCGCCCACGACGACACCCAACGCCAGAAATCTTCGGCCCCGTGCTTCCGCAGCCGATACTTTCCGGCGTGCATCGAGTCCGAGATAAACCAGCGTGCGATCATCTCGTTCGCTGGCATCACGTCGAGGAACGCCGCCTGATTTCCCAATTCGAGCAGGTCGTTCGGGGCTGGCGTTGCCGTCGCCGACAGTTTGAACGGCGTGCGGGCGAACTTCTCCATGATCTGCCGCTTGCGGACACCCATGAAGTTTTTGAGGATGCTGCTCTCATCCAGCACGACGCCGCCGAATCGGCCCGCGTCGAACTTGTGCAGGCGTTCGTAGTTCGTGATGTTGATCCCGTCGCCGACGCCGCACGCGTCATAGACGTACCGCACCGGGCAGTCGATCTGGAATTTCTTCGCTTCCTCGATCATCTGCCAGCCGACGAGAACGGGAGCGAGGATCAAAACAGGCTGTCCGGTGTGCTGGCAGACCATCCGAGCCCACTCGAACTCTTGGAACGTCTTGCCGAGACCGCAGTCCTCGAACAGACCGGCCCGGCCGCGTTGGATGGCCCACTGCGTGATATCCGCCTGCCAGCCGAACATGCGGGAGTTCAACGTCGACTTTTCGACGTGGAAGCCGGTCGGCGGAGCGGAGACGCGTTTGGCGGCGAGGAACTGCTGGTAGTCGGTGCTGTCGTTCACGGTGTCGTCCTTGACGATTTTTCTTGTTTACCTGACCGCCACAATCTTCTTGCCGTTCCATCGCCCCGCGACGAACGTCCGCAGCGGCGGTTCAAGCAGTTCCTCTTCCACGGCGTTCGCGTCGTCGTCGCCGACCAACGCCTCGCGAAGCTTGTAGAGTGCTTTCTGCTCGCTCACTTGGACGCCCTGGTAACGAACGCCGAGTTGGGCGGCGACTTCGTCGAGCGTCATCACGGTTTCGGGTTTTAGTTTTTTGTAGCGAGGCATGATGCGTCTCGTTTTTAATACTCGGTTGCTCGACGGAAATGCTCTTCCGTTACATGGAGATAGTGTTCGCGAGCCACTTGCTCGCTGTTCCCCATCCATGCACAAACGACGTGTTCTGCGAATCGGTCGGTTAGCTCGGTTTGCCGAGATTTTCTCAAATTGTTAAACAGCTTTGGCCACGGTGTCAGTCCAGCCTTGCGAACTATCCGGTTGAATTCCGTGCGAAGATTACTGTTGGCGTGTCGATACCTCGTGATCAGCCATTTCGTCCCTGGCTCAGCTTCTTCAGCAACAGTCAGTAGATGAGGTCGAAGTTCAGGGAAAATTGGCACGTTCCTTTGGGGACTGCCCCAGCGTTCCACTTTGCTTTGCTGGACGACGATCCGGTCGTTTTCCCAGTCGATATGTTCCCACCGAAGCGACAGAATCTCGCTGGGGCATCGCAGCCCGCCGAACCGTGACAACGCGAAAATTAGCCGCCACTCTGCGTTCGGGCATGCGTCCAGAATTGATTTAGACTCTTCGGGAGTTATGAACCGGAAGCTAGTTTGGTTGCCCTTCACTTTCGTTTTAATATTGGATGAGTCGAACGGATTAGACGCGATAATTCGGCGTTTCATCGCATAGCGGAAGAACTGCCGGGCCACGCCGCACATCTTGCGTACGGTCGCATCGGCCATTCGCCGCTTCTCCTTCTTGCCGATTTCCTTCGCTTGCAGGTGCCGGGCATAGTCCTCAGCGTCGCCTTCGGTGATGCTGGTCAAGTCGCGATCAGCCCCGAAGAACTCAATCAGGTGATGACGTGCCCGCTCGAACACAGAGCGAGACGCTGGCTTTGTGTCCACGCGCTTCGCGATATAAGAGTCGACGAATTCACCGAGAGTCGAAGGCACAATCCGAGGCTCAACCAAATTGGACTTCGCGAGCTTCGCGTAGAACACGTCGGGGATGTTAATAAGCCATTCCGCGGTTCTAGGCGGTATCGTGCTGTGAGTTCGTGAGGCGAGCAGAATCGACTCAATGTGCCGCTTCACGTCGTCACCGTCAGGTTCGCTGATCGGGCCGCAGTAGATCGCCCGACGCACACCAGAAAGATCGGTGAACTGGATTTTTCGGCAGCCGTTTTTCAGTTTCGTGATTGAGGCCATCGGATTCGTCCTTGAATAAAAAATCTAAGCCGTCAACAATTCCTTCAGCACGTCCTTCTTCTCTTCCATCTGCTGTTTCCAAAAGTGCCGCAGCAGGTGAAACGTCGCGATCTCCGCGTGCCGCCGATGCTCACTCAGATTGAAGTGAATTCCGTACCGCACCTGCCAACTTAGGATCGTGTGCGTCGCCGATTTCGCCGACATGCGGATCGTGTCGGGCCGGTCGTCCCATAAATCCCGCCAGTTCCCCTCGATCACGACGGCGGCGAACTCCATTGCTGCGAGCCGCTCGGCCTCACGCTCGAACCGTTCGCGGTCCGCACCGATTGAGCCGTAGAAGTCGCTGACCGACTTCCGTTCGATCGAGATGCGGTCCTCGAACCCGGCGATCGAGTAGTCGCCGGTCGGCAACGCCTTCGTGACGGTGCGGATCACGTCGATATCGTCGTCGATGTTCTGGAATGCGAACGGGGCCTGCTCGCGACTGTCCACGACGACGACGAACGGGCAGATTTTCTGGCGACGTTGGCGGGGCTTCCCTGCCATAGCTTCAACTCCTACATGACGGTGCTGGGATCGTCCGGAAGTTGTGGTTCCGGCGTCTCAATGTGATCCTTCGCCGCTTTCAAATGCGACTGGCACGCCTGGATCGACCCGATGGCGTTTGCGAGAGGATTCAACGCCCACGGATGGATTTCTTCGGCGTATGCTTTGCGAAAGTCCGTCAGGAGCTTCTCCATCTCGGCTTGTGTCTCGATCATGAAGTCGAGAGTCTCTGTTGCCGACTTGTTCGGACCGTTCACCTGATCCATCGCAGCACCGCCTGTTCCATGTTCTCTAGGGCTTTTCGTTGGTTTTCCGTCGCGTGGTCGTTCTCTTCGATCCACGCCCGAATATCCCGGACCTTTTCTGCGACCGACTCCCCGAAGTCCTCGGCACGCTCGGGCAGGTCTTCCTCGATCAATTTCAGGATGTTGTCGCAACGCTCGATCGCGTCGTCGGCTTGCCGCAGATCCTCGCCGTCGTCCTCGCCCGCCGCGTCCCCGCCCGACGACCCCGCGTTCGGCGGCGGCGACAGCAGCAGGATCAACTCGCCGTCGCTGCCGTGGATCACTTCGCCGGACAGACAGCCCGTCACGTCGACGTTCCGGCCGACGCGGATTTTGTCCGTCGCGGAGTAGCGAGTGATCAGCTTTAGGAGATCGGAGACGGTTTCGATCATTTACGCGACGCCTTCGGTTGTTTTGTGGCCCGCTCGAAGGTGATGTCCGAAACCCGCCTTCCGCCTTTGGTGGGAGTGCCGTGAGTTTCGAGATACACCGTCTTTCCGATGAGTGAGACCCCCGCCGAGTTGATGTAGAACCCGCCGTCTTCAGCGGTCATCGACGATTTTATTCCCGTCAACTTCATCGCCAGTCGGATGCAGTCGCACCCGAAATCTTTCAGCTGTCTTTCGAGTTCCGTGTTTGCTCGTGGGCGGTAGCCGTTGGCCGTGTTCTTGAGTTTCACAAACAGTTTCTTGTCGGGTGGATTGTCGAAAGCGATGCCGACGACGAATGGATCGCCGAACGTTCCGCGGCACGTGTAAGTGCCAGTTCCGCCGTACGACTTCGCCAGCCTGTTCGCGGCCGCGAGCGTCTTCTGCCACACTTTCCACGCTGCGATGATCTCTGCGGATACTTTCGGCGTGCATTTCCAGAACGTGAGTTTTCGGCTCATAGAATTGACTCCATCAACGCCGCCGCGTCCTCTCCCGATTCCGCCGACAGCACTTCTTCAGTAATTGCTAAAAACTCCCCGGCGTCGTCGCCGTCCAAGTCCGCCGCAGACGTCTCCTTCGCGATCAACTCCAACGCCTTAACCGAATCCGCCTGCAGGCGCAACTCTGCGATCCGCTCTTGCAGGAACGTCTGCCGCTTGAACAGCGAGTCCCGCTGACACATGGTCATCGCGGTTTGCTTCGTGCCGATCAGGATACAGAACTGCTGGAAGCGGCTGATCGCGGTGTAAAGCCACTGCCGCGACGTCGTCCATTTCGCCGACGAGGAGTCGTCGAGCATGACGATGATGACCGGCCATTCGCTCCCTTGGCTCTTGTGGGCCGAGATCGCGTACGCCAAGTCCCATGAGCAGCCGGTCGGGATCGACGTCCCGCCCGCGTCCTCTTCGTCGCTCTCTTTGTCGTCGCCCATCGCCGCGTCGGCGGCTTCCTGATCTTTCGATTTCGCCTTGCGGTACACGATGACGGTCCGCCGCGGCGACTCCAGCCGGACGATCATGCGGCCCGACTCGACTTCGATAACCTCGCCCTGCTCGCCGTTGGCACAGTAGACCATGCCGTCCTCGTCCGCCTGGTCGCGGATCGGATCGGCCGACTTAATCTGGCCGTTCTTCGTGTTGACGACCTTGTCGCCGACGCGGAACGGGCAGTCCGGGATCGTGTGGCCGTCCGCGTTCAACAGCCCCTGCAAGCGAGTGTTCAATGCCTTCCGGCTCAAGTCGCCCTTCTTGTTCAACGCACAGACGACCTGCACGTCCCAGATCGGATCGAACTTCCGGGCGGACGAGTCGCGGAACTGCGTCAGAACCGCTTCAAGTGCCTCGATCTGCTTCGCCGGCGTCGCCTGCTCGCTCAGCACCGTATTTTCTTCCGGCAGTTCGAGCTTCGGGCTGACGCTCCAAGGCCGCTTCTCGCGGATCGCCTTGCAGATTTCGACGCCGCGGCCCGCGTTCCGCTGAATCTCGCTCAACGTGCCGGACGGGATCGACTCGCCGCACTGCAACAAATCCCGCAGTGGCGCTCCGTGGCCGATTGGCGGCAATTGGTGCGGATCGCCGATGAACAGCAGGTGCGTCCGCCGGCCGCGGGCTTCGAGCAGCGACGTGATCAGCGGGATATCGGGCATGCTCGCCTCATCGACGAATACAAATTTCGCCGGCAGCGGATTCCCCGCCCGATGCCGGAACCGCAGGCCGTATTCGCCCGCCTCGATCCCGAGCAACGAATGAATCGTCGTCGCGGTCAGGTTGACGCCGCACTTTGCCAGAGACTCCGTCAGCCGCACAGCAGCCTTGCCGGTCGGGGCTGCGGCGGCGATGGCCGAATACGGATGCAGTTTCAGGATCGCCTTGATCAGTTCCGCGACCGTGTACGTCTTGCCGGTTCCCGGCGAGCCCGCCAGCACGCCGACGACGCCGCGGGTCGCTTTCGCCAGTTCTTCCCGCTGGTGTTCAGACACGTTCGCCAGCGTCGCCACGTCCGGCCATTTAAGCGTGCCGCTCTCGACCGCCGCCTGCGTTTCCAGCCGGGCCGCTTCGATCAGCCGGGCGAGTTTCGACTCCTGGTCGGCCTTTTGCCGCTCGCTGATCCACACGCCGCGGATGTCCTGCCGGAACCGCAGCAAGCCGGACCGGCGGCAAAGTTCCATTGCCCGCTCGAAGTCCACGTCGGCCCCGCTGATCGACCGATCCAACGCCGCCCGCGGGATGCCATCCTTGATCCACGTGTGACCGGCCCGGTTGCTGTTGACGGCATTCCAGCAGCACAACGCTTGCCGCTTCATCCGCGTCGGCGAGTAGCCGAACTCCAGCCAGATTTTGTCGGCCTTCAGGAAGCCGATGCCGGTGAACTGCATCAGTCGATACGGGTTTCGCTTGATCACGCTCGCGGCGAGGTTCCCCCACTCCCGCAACGCGGCGTCGACAACCTTCGCCGGCACGCCGAGCTTGTGCGTCAGCGTCATCAGGTCCATCTTCGCCCGCTCGCTGCCGTGCTTCCGCTTGAGCAACGCCGATGCGTTTCGGCACTGTTCGAGCTTCAGTCGCGGAACTGCCGCCGCGACTTCATCCGGACGCTCCCGCAGCGTGGCAATGCAATCTTGGCCGAACGCGTCGAATATCGCTTTCGCCGTCGCCATGCCGATTCCGTCGCACTGTTCGAGATACAGGCAGATGGCCGACTTGCTCGCGGGAGTCTCTTCCAGGAACGTCTCGAAGAACCACTGATCGCCGTACTTCGGATGACTCGACCAGCGGCCCCAGAAGCGATAGGTCATGCCGGGCGTGAACGCGTTGATCGGCGTGACGCCCTTGATCGTGTGGTAGATCAAGCCGCCGTCGTCCGTCTCCTCGGAGATTTGGGCGATGGCCGTCTCCGCCAATCCGTCGTCGCGTTTCCACTGCTGGTTGTACCGCTCGAAGACGCCGACGAGTTCGCCGGCATCCCGTTGGTAGCGGATAGATTTCTGTTGAGCGGGCATGGTCGCTGCGTCCGTGAACGGTTTGGTCGCTGAATTGGTCGCTTTGGTCGTCAGTTGCGGTCGCTGACTTGCAACTGGAGATGAATGTTTTCGACCGACTGCGAGATGAGAAAAACCTCGCTCATGTCGATCATCCCCATCGCCGTTTTCGCGAGCGGCGAGTATTCCCGCTCCTTCGCGGTCGCCTCGCGAAACCAACGGATCAGCTACACGACGTATTGGCAGTGGGTCGACGAGGGCCTGCCGGTCCGTGAGTTCGGCCGCTACCGACGAATCTCAGGAAGAGAATTCAACGCCTGGGCGGAGACGCGGCCGCTCGCCGCCCGCCCAGCGGACGCAAAAGAGCCACGTGAACAGCCGAAGGAACCGGTCGTTCAGGCATGACGCCTAACCCTCGTAACGGACGCGAGGGAGCATGACGCAAGCCCCGGAGACGGACATCCGGGCAAATTCATCGGGACGCATGATGATTGCCTTTCTGTCGCATTTCGCCGACGTCGCTCTGGCGTGGCTCGAAACTCACTGGCCCGTCGTTGCTCTTGCCTACGCAGCGGGAGTCTTCGCGCTGGTCGCGTGGGTGTGTTTCGATCACGTCGACATGGACAATTCCCACGAGGAAATCTGAAGGAACAGGCCATGCGAGCGACCAACATCGAAATCAAGAAAGGCCCGCCGATCCGGTACGGCGATCTGATCGCTCAGGCGGTCGAGTTCGCCGTCGCCGACATCGACCGCTGGTTTCAGCGGTTCGCGGACGCTCGGCGGAACGGGTGGAAAGACCGGAGCAAAGCCCGGTTGATCCTGCGGGAAATTCGGCACAACGCACGACTGGCCGATGGCTGGCTGTCGGGTGAGTGGAAATCGACGCTCTCGTTCCGCGAGTGCTGCGAACTGCTCGGCCAGGATCACGCGACATGCCTTGCCGGCGTTTACCAGCGATGGTCGGTCGCCGGAATCATGGAGTTGCGGACCGCACGGCCCCGCAACGACTACTCCGATCTGGACGTGATTTTTCCGGGCGACGCGGCGGGGACGCTGCTGCGGGCCGAAGACCTCGACGAGATCGACGTTGAAGACGCCGACGATGACGACGGCGAAGAGGAAGGAGACGGGGACGCGTTTCAACTAGCCAAGGAAGGGGCAAACCATGCTCGTGTTGACTCGAAAGGCTCAGCAGCAACTAAGGTTCGACGTTCAAGGACTCGTGCAGCAGCTTCTAGCGGACAGGGGCTGTTCGACTGGGGAAGCGACGCCGGAAATTCCACCGATCACGCTGACAGTCGTGCGGATCGGCCCGAACTCTGTGCGGCTGGGGGTTGAAGCGGACCGCCGGATCAACGTGTGCCGCCCCGAGGCGGACGACCCGGCGAAACGAGAAAAGGCGACGAAAAAAGCAGCGACCAAGAAAGGGCGACGCAATGTCACAAAGCAAAACTGACGACGATCTGTTCGGCGATTTGTTCGACGATCCGGCGGACGCGGCGGAAAACGGCTCGACGGCAACTGCGGTTGCGGAACCGCCGCCGGCCGTTACGGCGAAGCGGCCAGCAGCCGCAGCGACCGCGAACGAAATACTCGACAGCGGCGACGACAGCCCCGCCGGCGAGGCGAAATCAGTCCCGTCGAACTATCTGTTCTTCGACGTGGAGACGATCCCGGACTACAGCCGCGAGTCGCTGTTCGACCTGCCGCCTGTCCCGCAACCGGCCGTCTACGCCGGCGAGAACGAAGGCCCGGCCCCCAGCGAACTCGTCAGCGGCACCGAGGACGACTTCAAGGCAGCGATCACGAAGGCCCAGTCCGGCGGGAAGCTGCTGCCGCGGAAGATCCTCGAAGCGGCGATTCAGTTCGAGATGAAGCGGGACAAGCCGAAGCCGCGGAAGGGCGTGCTGTCGGCACTCGAAGGGATGATCGCGGCCATCGACGGCGAGCAGAGCAGCATCGCAGCGGCGGTCGAGTCCCGAAAAAAGAAGATGAGCGTCACGCCGGAGATGTGCCAGATCGTCTCGATCGCGTGGTGTTTCGGCGACGGCCCAGTCGAGTCAATGCAGTACTCACCCGACGAGAAGAATCTGTTTCTCGCCGAGGGCGTGCTGCTGCGGAAGTTCTGGCAGTTGGCGAAGTCGGCCCGCGTCGTCTGCGGATTCAACTCGAACGGGTTCGATCTGCCCGTCGTGTTCTTCCGCTCGGCGATGCTCAACATCACGCCGCTGCGGAAGATCGACCTGACGCCGTGGAAGGGCGACACCTGCGACCTAATGGCGTTGCGTTGGCCAAAGGCGGGGGCGATGCAGTTGAAGCTGTGGGCGTCGCTGTTCGGCGTCAAGGTTCCGGCGGGCGACACGGACGGCAGCCAGGTCGAAGAGATGTGGCGGACCGACCGGAAAAAGCTGGCGGAATACAACGCGTCGGACGTGGAAGTGACGCGGGAGATTTATCGGCGGGGACGGGGGCTGTTTTGGATTTAAGGCGACGTTTCATCTCTGCCGGCACTCGGGACTGCAAACCGGGGTCGCGTGAATGGGGAAGGGAACAGAGATACCAACCCTCTCAAACGGCTACGAGTCGAGTGGCGAGCGACACCTGCAATCGTCAAGCAAGCCGCATTCTCCATATTTCGGCTAAAGCCGAGGGTGGAGTGGGGAACGTGCCCGTGGTGTGACAGCCGGGAGAGACCGGCATTCGCGGGGGTAGCTCAATTGGTTAGAGCAGCAGCTATACGTCGGTCCGAGTCTCATAAGCTCGTGCCGCCATTCTGCAAGGTTGTCGGTTCGACTCCGACCCCCTGCTTTTTGGAGAAATCATGCGACCAGATATCACGCTTTTCGCGATCAAGGGAATTGACGATGGACTTCCGCTCGATTGGGGATACTTCGACCCGCCGCTTTACATGATCACGCGAGCGATCAAAGGTTGGCCCGAAGGCATCCCGACCGAGTACGTGCGAATCCTCATCACGATCCGAGATTTGTTGACCAGCGGAATCTAACTTTTCATCGCGTCGGCGTGTAAACCGTCGCGGGCGTGCCACTGCTCAACGTGGCGATTTTGCAGAAGAAAGATAGGGCAGAGATCATGACAGCGACCGTAGCAACCCCGAACGGCGAGAGCCGGCTCGGCGACATCACGCCGCGGGCATCGTCCGCACCGCAGACCGACCTGATGGTCCCGGTTAAGAAAGAGCCGGGGGCGATCCTCACGCTGGCTCAGCAGGCGGGGAACCCGATCGAATTTCTGAGTAAGGCCGGCGAGATGGTCGCCAAGTCGGGCATGCTCGGCATCGCGAAGCCGGAACGGGGAGCGACGTTGCTCCTGATCTGCATGACCGAGGGCAAGACGCCGCTCCAGGTCATCAGCGAATTTCACATCATGGACGACGGTAAGCTCGCCAAGAAGGCCGAATGGGTGTTGAGCCGCTTCCGCCAGATCGGCGGCAAGTTTTTCATCATCGACGACGGATCGGACGGCAAGAAGGCGACGTACCGGTTCGTCTACCTCGACAACGACATCACGTTCATGTACACGATCGACGACGCGAACAAGGAAGGTCTCGTGAAGACAGGCAGCCGCTGGGTAAAGAACCCGGCGAGCATGCTTCGGGCTCGCGTCATCACCGGCGGCGTCGGTATGGTCGCCCCGGAAGTGAAGGCCGGCTTCAACACCGAGGAAGAACTCGACGGCCAGACGGACGGACCGGCCCCGGCGGCCGCGACGACCGGAGCGGGCCGCGGGCGAAAACCGGCGGCTGCGGCGACGACGGCGGGAAATGCGTCCCCTGCTGTCGCGCCGCAGACCGCTGCGTCTCCTGCGGAAGACGTGATCGACGCTGAGGTCGTCTCGGCGAGCGAACAGACCGAGCAGGTACCGTTCGACGGCGGAACACAGGCAGCGTCCGCACAGCCCGCCGCAGGCGACACGGCCGCGACGCAGGCGAAGTTCTCCGGCCCCGGATCGTCTCCGGCATCAACAGCGGTGCTGAATCAGCAGCAGCCCGCCGCTGCGGCCGCTGAAGCGTCGCCGACCGCCACGCCAGAAACGTCCGACGTGAACGCGACGATCCTCGACATCGAGTTCCATCTCGGAAAACTCGGCATCGCACGGGCGGACTACGAGGCCCAGTCCTACGCCCGCTATCAGGACTACAAGACGCTTGACGAAATGCCGCTCGAACGCTTGCAGGACGTGCTGAACAAGGTGCGGAACGCCGTCGCAAAAAAGCAGCAGACCCAGGCGCCTCAGTAGTCCCGCGAGGGCTTGAGCGTCTGGTCGCACAGCACGGACTCGCGAAGGTCGAGGAAATCGGCGAGCGAGTTCTGGGATTCCCGATCCGCTGGATTCACACACAGACCGAAGCGGAGCGGATCGTCAAGCATTGTGAGTATTACGACGACGACTCAGTTCCGTTCTGAATGACCGACAACCCACACAACCAGCAATAGCGAAAGTGAGATTCGATCATGGCCTTTGAACTCGATACCAGCGACTACGATGCCGACGACATCGGCGGCAAAGAGCAGGTTCTTCCCGGCGACTATCACATGCTCGTCGCCGCCTTGAACGAGGACGGGAACGACAACGGCGATATGGTCGTCGACTTCCAGGTGCTGCACGGCACGGTGCAGGGCCAGCGGGACAAAATCTTCCAGATGCGGTTCAAGCGGGAATACACGAAATGGGCGAAACGCAAGCTCGCCGCGTTTGCTCTCGCCGCCCGGCTGATCACGAAAGAGCAGTTGAAGAAGTGCCAGGAAGAGGGCAAGTCGCCGCTGATCGACTGGTCGAAGGCGGTCGGCCGCTCGGTGTGCATGCGGTTGGAAGAATCCGAAGACAAGAAGTGGATCAATCTCGCGTGGGATTCGATCTGGTCGCCCGACGACAAGCGGGCCGCTCACATTCCGCTGCACGCCGCCGTCATCCAACGCGAGGGCATCAAGCTCCCGGACACGCGGCCGATGGAAGGCGTTCTGGCGAAGCGGGCGGCTGATCCGAAGCCCGCAGCGAAGCCGAACACGCAGGTCCCGAGCGGCGGCGGCGTACCGGATATGTCGGGCGTGCTGTAGCGGCACGCGGCGACAAGAGGCCATAGACCCAGTGCGGCAGCTTTTGATTGTTCTTCACTGCCGCCGCAGTGGTCGGCCCGCTGTTCTCCGAGGCGACGTGGGATTCGGGGACGAAGCGTTGGATGACGACACGCCGGCTGCGAGGCCGGTTTTGATTCGCCTTGCCGGGGTGGGAACCGGCCATCTGAGGCCCTAGTGGTATCCGATTCATGCACGGGAGAGCAGGCCAACTGGCGGACGATATTCCGGTGAAAGCTGTCAGCCGCCCAGCCAGCACGAAGCGACCCTGCGAAGAAAGTGGAATCGGCGAGCGACGTTCAAATCGTCGGCGAATCAATTGACCGCACAACACCTGAAACGGACTTCAGACCATGTGGCAGAACGACTTTATCGCGATCAACCGAGTTGGGCCAAAAACCGTCGACGCAACGCAGTATCACCGCAAGTCGATGATCCGCAGGCGATCCCTGAACTCTTCGGTTGAGAGGTTTTCGTCGTCGCGGATCGTGCGATCATCTCCGCCTTGGCGAACTTTGGCGTACTTCGCTTTGCTGGACATAATTCAACGATCCTTTACGTCGGGTACGCCTTGAGTGCGTCTCCGGTGCGTGCTGATTATAGCACTTCTTAAAAAAGTGTCAAGCACTTCTTAAAGAACACAACGCCATTAGTGAACACGAATCGAGGCGCTATATTGACGCAAGGTGTTGTGGTTTTTATACTTGTGCTCGCAGAAAATAATTTTGGATTCTTATTTTCTGCTCTCGTGGATTAGGATTTTCACGAACCCGCCTTAAGGACGAATCAGCATGGCCAAAAAGAGCACTTCCAAGAGAAAATCCGGCACTAAAGAAGTAACTGCAAACGAGTTACGAGGACTGTCAAAGTCCTTGCGGTATGTGGCCAGTCAGCTTCAAGGTGCTGCGGATGAAATGGACAGGGAATCCGTCCAGACAATCCGCCTTCACTGGCTTTCAACGAAGAACACCTACGAGCCAAAAATCACCAAACTCGGTGAAAAGGCTCTTCTTTCCGCCAAACGCCAGGTGATGACGAAAAAGAACGGGGGCATTACCGACGAGGAGTACGAGGCCGCTCGCGTCGAGAAGCGAAAGAAGAGACTCGAAAACGACGCGAAACTCCGGAAGCCGAAGTAGCGATGCCTCGCAACTCCGACCGAATCCGGGTCCACGTCGTCAAGTACGCCGGCAAGCGTCGCGGCCTGCAACTTCGCTGGAAAGATCGTTCCGGCAAGTGGCACACGCAGGCCACGGACTGCACGCGGCGTCGCGATGCCAGCACGCTCGCCGACAAGAAGGAAGAGGAGCTAAACGCTTCGGATGTCGTCGCGGAGAATGGCCGCATCACGTTCGGCGATTGGTCTGATCTTGTGAAGGCTTACTATTTGCCGGGGCTAGAAAAATCCACGGTAACTCAGATGGGTTCTCATCTCTCCGTTTTCCGGAGAAAGATCGACCCGAAATTTATCGCGGACATCACGGCCCACACACTCTCTCGGTACGCGACGGCACTGCGTAAGGACGGGCGCCGCGAGGCCACTGTGCAGGCCCACCTGCGAACCTTCCGTGCGTTGCTCCGCTGGTCTGTCGATCAGGGGTATATCTCGGTCGTCCCGAAGTTTCCTCGGGCTGCCCGCGGCACCAAACAGAAGAAACATCGCGGCCGGCCGCTCACTGACGCCGAGTTCGCCAAGATGCTCGAGTCGGTCGACGCGGCCGTTGAACCTGGTTGCGGGGACTCGTGGCGCCACCTGCTCCGCGGGCTCTGGTTGTCGGGCCTGCGGATCTCGGAGGCGATCAGTCTCTCGTGGGAACCGTCCAACGGCGTCTACGTCGATATTCCCGACGATGGCAGTGTGCGGCTCGTCTTCAAAAAGCAAAAGTCTGGTCGAGAGCAGATAGCCCCGATCGCGACGGACTTCGGAAAATTCCTGTTGGCTACGCCGGAAGCGGATCGCACCGGTTTCGTCTTCAACCCGCTCGTCCGCTACGGACATCGCGTCGCGAACTCGCGGCAGGCAACGCGGTTCATTTCGGCCATCGGCGAGGCGGCGGCCATTAAGACCGATTCCGGGTTCGCCACGGCCCACGATCTCCGCCGGTCGTTCGGACTTCGTTGGGCGAAACTCGTAAAGCCGTTCGTGCTGAAGGGGATGATGCGGCACGAATCGGTGCTCACGACCGAGCAGTATTACGCGACCGCAGAGGCGGATCACTGGGCCGATGAGATCAATCGGGCCTGGGAACAAGAAAACAGGCGAAATAATCGCGAAACCCCTAAAAACAAAGGAGACGAAGCGTGAGGTAGCA
>CAZDGB010000098.1:0-21326 GCA_964504645.1 uncultured Planctomycetaceae bacterium
ATGCTCGGCGTTTCCGATCTCCCCGCCGACGGACCGGCGCGGAAAGTCCTCGTCCTAGGCATCGACGGTTGCCGGCCCGATGCGCTCGCGGCGGCGAAGACGCCGAATCTCAAGAAGCTGATGGAGCGCGGCACGTACTGTGTCGACACGCAGATTCTCGCGCCGCGGGAGACGCCGGGCGACACCGTCAGCGGGCCGGGTTGGTCGAACATTCTGACCGGCGTCTGGCCCGACAAGCACGGCGTCGTCGACAATTCTTTCAAGGGAATGAATTACCAGGAGTATCCCCACTTCTTCACGCGGATCAAGCAGCGCTCTCCGCACGCCGTGAACGGGTCGTTCACCACCTGGACGCCGATCAAGGAAAAGATTCTCTCGGACGCCGACGTCGGCGAAAACTTCCCGGAAAAGGAAGCCAACACGCTGGAGAACTACATCCGCGGCGACGACCTGGCGACGAAAGCCTGCGTGAAGTTTCTCACCGAGAAAGACCCGACCGCAGTGATGCTGTACTGCGGTCAGGTCGACGAAACAGGGCATCGCTTCGGATTTCACCCGAAGGTGAACGAGTACGTCGCGGCGATCGAAAAGGTCGACGCTCACGTCGGCGAGGTGATCGCGGCGATCGAAGCCCGGCCGCAAATCGCCAAGGAAAGCTGGCTGATCATTGTTTGCACCGACCACGGCGGCGTCGGCTTGAATCACGGCGGCGGCCGCAAGACGCCGGAGATTCGCGACGTCTTCCTCATCGTTAGCGGCCCGTCCGCCGTGCAGCAGCGCTACGAACAGCCGACGTATCAAGTCGACGTCGTCGCCACGGCCCTCACGCATCTGGGGATCGAACTCGACCCCGCGTGGAAACTCGACGGCAAACCCGTCGGCTTGAAATAACGTCGGGCACGTTTCTAACGTGCCGTAGAACCGCAGAGGCGCGGCTTCTGCTTTGAGAAGCCGCGCGACGGACGTCATTTCTCCGCAGCGGCCGACTGACGAAAGCCCGTCAGACTGGGTGACGGTTCATTCTGGAGTCGCTGAGCACTGAATGAGTGGCCGAGCGTCTTAACTTCTTTTTCGATTCACTGGAACAATTGCATACTCCAATGTGTTTTTTGTTTATAAAGACAATTTGTGGCGTTGAACTATTGCTCCACTTTTTTGTTGCCAGCCTGAATCCCAAAAGTTAATATGAGTGTTCTGGTTAATTTAAGAAGTTTTTGTGATGCTGATTTACAACGCCTATGCGTCACCCAATTTCACCAAACATCCTTTTTATCCATCAATCAAGTCAACCTGAGTAAGGACACACCTGCTTTGCCTGGGTTGCCGGGATTTACCAAAACTCCTCTTCCTTGTCGAAGCCGATCGACGGCAAGATGAGCGGATGTCTGTCCCGTCGCCCGACAACAGTCTCCCGATGAGCAATTCCGGACCAAGTTCGGTTGTTGTGACCCGTCGCGGCTCGGCGCTCGAACTGAAGTTGTCTCGGCCTGATAAAGCCAACTCATACTCGCAGGAGATGCTGGCGTTTCTCGAAGAGCAGATTGAACAAGCCGACCGGGATCCGGAGATCCGCGTCCTCGTCGTTACCGGAACAGGAGACCGCGTGTTTTGCGCGGGGGCCGATCGAACCGAGATCGCCACCCGCGATTGGAAAAGCGTGCTGAACCTCACCAGCGCCCGGGTGTTTCGCCGTCTGCGGAGCAGCCGCTGCGTGACGATCGCGGCGATCAACGGCGCGGCGGTGGGGGGAGGCCTGGAACTGGCGTTGGCGTGCGATCTACGGTTCGCCGTTCCCGAGGCGAAATTCTGGCTCCCCGAACCGGAGCTGGGATTGATTCCCGCTGCGGGGGGCACGGAACTGTTGCCGCAGATCGTCGGGCCGACGAAGGCGAAAGAGATGATCCTCGGCGGAGCCGTGTGGGACGCGCAAGAGGCCTTGAGGATCGGATTGTTAAACGACGTCGTGAGCGCCAGCGAGATGCCGGCGCAGCTCGCGGCGTGGATCGAACGGATCGAAAAGCGAACTGCGGACGCGTTGCGATTCGCCAAGCAGGCGATCGACGAAAGCGTCCGACGGAATATCGGCACGAACATCGAACTGATCATGCAGGCGAGTCTGGTGAAGGGTTGAGAGTTGATGGTTGAGGGTTGAGAGTCAGAAGAACACGACGCCTTTTCTGACCCTCAACCCTCAACCAAACCTCGAAAGGATCTGGTTGTGCTATTGAACACCGTCGAACGCCTTGAAACTCGCAACCTGCCGTCGCGGCGGAAGCGCGGCTTCGTTCGCCCGCAGGTCGGCGTCCGGCCGATCTCGATCGGCACGGCGAACCCGCCCAAGAAGTATTCGCAGGCCGACGTCCTTGATTACTTCGGCGAAACGAACACCAAGATTCGACGCCTGTTCTGCAACAGCCACATCCAGACGCGATACCTCTACCTGCCGGAGCGCGTCGAAGGGGAGCCGCTCCGCGAGGAAACGAACAAGGAACTTATCGACAAGCACCTCAACGGCGTGCTCGACATCGGCGGCAGAGCGATCGAGAACGCCCTGAATCCCGTCGGGCTCGTCCCGGCCGACGTCGACTTCTTCGTGACCACGTCCAGCACGGGACTGTTGTGCCCGGGCATCACGGCCCACCTCGCCAAGAAAATGGGCTTCCGCGAAGACATTCAGCGCGTGGACATCCTGGGCATGGGCTGCAGCGCGGCCATGAACGGCTTTCAGGCGGCGCACGGCCTGGCGGCGGCGCGGCCCGGCTCGACCGGCATCATGCTCAGCGTGGAAATCTGCTCGGCGGCCTACGTTTACAACCCCAAGATGTACACGGCGGTCGTGAACTCCCTGTTCGGCGACGGCGCCGGCGCGGCGGTCATTCGCTCCGACGAAGACGACACCTGGGAGCAAGGCCCCGTGATGATGGACTTCGAGCCGCAGATCGTCACCGAAGCCATCGACGCCCTCAAATACCAGATGGAAGGGACCAAGCTCTCGTTCTATCTCGACCGCGACATCCCGTACCTCATCGGCCAGAACGTCGAAAAGCCGATCAAGCGGCTGCTCGGCCGCCACGGTTTGAACGTTCGCGACATCGACCACTGGGTCATCCACTCCGGCGGCAAGAAGGTGATCGACGCCATCCAATACAACCTGGGACTCACGCCGCACGACGTCCGGCACACGCTGCAGATCCTGAAGAACTACGGCAACCTGTCGTCGGCGTCGCTGCTCTTCTCGTTCAACGAACTGCGCAAAGAGAACTGGGTCCGTGAAGGGGACCTCGGCGTCTTCATCGCCATGGGCCCGGGCACGTCGATCGAAACGGGTTTGGTGTCGTGGTAGCGGATTTTATCCCTTCTCCTCCCGCCGCGGGGGAAGAAGGGACAAGCAAATACAACACGTGGTCTCATCCCAGAAAGCGAACCGAGAAATGATTTCCGAGAACGCAGTCGTTGAAGCGAAACCGCTGACGGCCTACGAGACGCTGAAGGTGACTCAGGACGGCAACGTGCTGACCGCGCAACTCAGCCGTCCCGATTTCCGCAACGCCATCAGCATGCAGATGGTCAACGAGCTCAGCGAACTGATGGACTACGTCGACAGCGCGGACGACATCGACGTCTTCGTGCTGCGCGGCAGCGCCGAGATGTTCTCCGCCGGCATCGACCTGCACGACTTCTCCATGGACAAGAAACGCGACGTCTACGGCCTGCAGAAGTGGGAGCAGATGGCGCGGCAGCTCGAGAACTTGAACAAGTTCACCGTCGCCGCCGTTCAAGGGGCGTGCGTCGGCGGCGGCTTCCAGCTCGTGCTGCTGTGCGACGCCCGCATCGCCGAGACGCAAGCCACGTTCTGCTTCAACGAAGTGAAGCTCGGCTTCCTGCCCGGCATGGCGACGTACCGCCTCGCGAAGTATTGCGGCCTCGGCCGCGCCAAGAGCATCGTCCTCACCGGCAAGAAACTGAAGGCCCAGCAGGCCTGCGACTGGGGCCTGCTCGACGCCGTCTGCGACACGAAGGACTTCGAGACCCTGTTGCACGAAACGGTCGACAGCCTGCTGCCGTTCCACCCGGTCGCGCTGCAGATGGCCCGCCGGCTGCTGAACGAGTCGTACTCGTCGACGTACGAAGATTTCCTGGGCCACTTCCTCGCCGCCCAGCACCGCGCCATCAACTCCGACGCGTTCCAACAGTTGATCGTGGCGGCGGTGAACGAAGGGTATTGAGTTTCGCAGCGGTTGATCGCCAGATACTCTTTGAAGAGCGTGGTGAACTGAGTTCACCACGCTCTTTTTGTTAGAACTCTCTGCCCGATCATTATCCCACCCTTCGCAGCGAGCGTTCATCGATCCGATAGAGTCCGGTGCTGTCGACGCTCGAATCGAGCCGCTTGGTAGACGCCGCGGCAATGAGCTTCTACAGTCGAGTCAGTCGCGGCGACGGTAGCCGCGGCGTGGTTCGATTTACGGAACATCGCCCGCATGAAAGTCCAGCAGTTTCTCGAGCATCACGGCCTCGCGCAGAACCCGTTCAGCCAGGAAGACGCCCAGGCCGATCCGCTGTTCAAGCAGCATTGCGCGAAATGCACTTATCACCCCGCCTGGGACAAGATCTACGGCAACCCGAATCATCCCTCGACAGCGGTCGTCTTCGGCGAAAAAGGGAGCGGCAAGACGGCTCTGCGGCTGCAGATGATCGAACAGCTCGCCGAGCATGACCGCACCCATCCCCACGAGCGGGTCTTCGTCGTCGAGTACGACGACTTCAACCGCTTCCTCGATTGCTTCCACGAGCGGATGGCGTCGTTTAGCCGGTCGCCGCAGCGCTCGCTGTCGCAGTGGCGGCTGTGGGATCACATGGACGCGATTTTGTCGATCGCCGTCACGCAACTGGTGGACGACATTCTGCACGACCGCGCCAACGGGACGCCCCAGCCGTTCGAAGTCACGGCCGAACAACTGGGGCAATTGACGCACTCTCAGCGACGCGATCTGCTCTTGCTCGCGGCGTATTACGACCACAGCACGCACGCCCCGCCAGTACAGCGGTGGAATCAATTGCGGAAGAAATTGAAGTTCGCCAATTGGATGAGCTGGCGCGACTTCGCCATCGGTCTGGGCGTGACACTCGTCCTCTTCGGGTTCCTCATACAGATGGGCTGGCTGTCGTCGCTCAAGACCGTCTGGCCGTGGCTGTTGCTGGTCGCTGGCTGGAGTCCGTGGCTGGCGAAGCAGGCGAAGTGGCTGTGGCATGCCTGGAGTGTCGCCCGGCAAGTCAAAGTCTTCGAACATCCGATGCAGCCGCTGCGGACGATCCTGACGTCGTTCGACGGCAAAGAGCTGATCAATCAGCCGGCCCCGAACCGCGACCGCAGCGACGACCGCTACGAACTGCTCGGCAAACTGCAAAGCGTGCTGCGGACGCTCGGCTTCGCGTCGATCATGATCGTCGTCGACCGCGTCGACGAGCCGCATCTGATCAACGGCAACCCGGAACGAATGAAGGCGTTCCTGTGGCCGATGTTCGACAACAAGTTCCTGCAGCACGCCGGCCTGGGCTTCAAGCTGCTGTTGCCGATCGAAGTCAGTTACTTTTTGAGCCGCGAGGACAAGTCGTTTTACGAACGGTCCCGGCTCGACAAGCAGAACATGATCCGCTCGCTGGAATGGACGGGCGAATCGCTCTACGACTTGGCGAACGACCGCATCAAGGCGAGCCACAACGGCCAGCCGGGCGCGGGCAAATTGAAGGATTGGTTCGAGGACTCGATCACCGAGCCGGAACTGGTCGGCACGCTCGGCCGGCTGCGGGTGCCGCGGCACATGTTCAAATTCCTGCACCGCCTGATCGTCGACCACTGCCACCGCTACACCGACGACAACCCGAAATGGAAGATCGCCCGCGAGGAACTGCAATCGACGCTTGCAGTCTACCTGCGCGATCTCGAAGCCTACGACCGCGGCATGGGAACCGGCTAATTCCCTTCAGGCCGGTTCGAGCGCTGCGAGGGAATCGATCGGCGGCGAATCCGGCGGAGTCGCTTGTTGATTCTGCGCCGCGAGCGCGATGCCACCCGCTCCGACCCAAGAACGGGTCCACCGGCCGGCGACGAGCAAGAGGCAACCCAACATCGTCAACGCGAGCAAGGTTCCCGTGAGGAATCCCGGCGCAAAGCTGCCGTAGACCGTTTTTGACCAGCCCATCGTCACCGGCAAAAAGCCGCCGGCGAGCGCGCCGACTTCGCCGATCAAACTGCCCGCCACCGCGGTGCTCGATTTGAATCGCAACGGCACCAATTGAAACACGGCCCCGTTGCCGGCTCCCATCGCCGAAAAGCAGATCACGAGAATCGCGACCATCAGCCACGGATTTGCGGGCAGCAAGCCGGCGACAGCGGTCGAGACCACGATCACGAAGCCGCAGGAGAGAATGGCGCGGATGCCGCCGATCCGGTCGGCGATCCAGCCGCCGCCGATCCGCAGCACGCTCGCCATGAGGATGATGCCGGCGGAATACTGGCCGATATTCTCCTTGGGGATGCCGTACTGGTCGTGAAACAGCGTCGGCAGAAAGCTGGTCAAACCGATGTAACCGCCGAACGTGACCATGTACATCAGGTTGAAAACCCAGGCATCGCGATCGACCAGCACTTTCAAATACTCGCGCAGCGACTTCTGCTCGCGATCGGGCGGCTCTTTAGCGAAAACTTGCAGCAGAATCATCGCGGCGATCAGCGGCAGCGTGGCGAGTCCGTACACCGCCTGCCAGCCGTACAACTTGGCCAGCGGCGGCGCGAACAACACGCTGAGAACCGCCCCGCTGTTGCCAGCGCCGGCGATGCCCATCGCCAGCCCCTTGTGTTCCGGCGGGTACCAGCCGGCCCCCAGCGACAGCGCCACGCCGAAACTCGCACCGGCGATGCCGATGATGACTCCCATCAGCAACACGCCGCCGTAGCTTTGCACGAAACACGACCCGATCAACAGCCCGATGACGATCGTTCCCATTTCGAGTTGAGCGGCGTTCTTGCGGCCGATGTACTGCGAGACGAGTCCCATCGGAAACCGCATCAGCGCGCCGGCCATCACGGGAAGCGAGACGAGGAATCCCTTCTGCACGTCGGTCAGCCCGAACGATTCCGCAATGAACGGCGCCATCGCCCCGTTGAGCACCCAGACCGCGAAGCAGAAATCGAAATACAGCAGCGCCGTCAGCAGTGTGCCCAGATGTCCGGAGTGAAAGAAGTGGCGGAGTTTCATGTACGAGTCTCGTTCAAGTTACAGCTTCGCGATCTGCACGGCGCACGATTTGTACGCCGGCTGCCGCGAGTAGGGGTCGAACACTGCATCGGTGAGTTGATTGATCGTTCCCTCATGCATCGGCAGGAAAACCTGGCCAGCGGAGATCGTCGGCGTTACGAAGGCGCTGGCCACAATCGATCCTCGTTGCGACGCGATGCGGATCGCGTCCTGCGTGCGGATCTGAAGCCGCCGGGCATCCACGGGATTGATTTCGCAGATCGCTCCCGGGGCGCTGAGCTTGCGCAACACAGGGGATTGCCGCGTCCGCGTTTCGGTGTGCCACTGCGCCACGGTGCCGCGGCCGGTCAGCAACAGGTAGGGGTAGGGCTCGCTGGTTGGCTCGGGCAACGGACGCGGGGCTTCGAACAGAAACATTGCCTTTTCGTCGGCATGGAAGAAGCGGCCGTCTTCCAGCAAGCGGCGCTGAGGCCGGTCATCCGGGTTGTGTTCCGGATAGGGCCACTGGATGCCGCCCGCCTGGTCGAGATGGTCGTAATCGCGGATGCCGGTGATGTCGCAAGGCCGATCTTTGGTCAGCGACTTGAGTAGGTCGAACGTGGCGGTCGGCGAACTCCAGCGGCGGAACATGTCGCCGCAGCCCCACGCCTCGGCCACCAGTTTGAAGATGGCGAAATCGGCGAGGGCCTGGCCGGGCGCTTCGCGGACTTTTTTGATCGTGCCGATCCGCCGCTCGGAATTGATGAACGTGCCGTCCTTCTCCCCCCACCCCGCGGCGGGCAACACCAGATGAGCCAGGCGCGCCGTCTCCGTCGTGGCATACATGTCCTGCACGACGAGGAATTCGAGCCGGTCGAGCACGTCCTTCGCGACATTCTGATTGATCCAGGAATGGGCCGGATTGGTGGCGACGATCCATAGCCCTTTGATTTTGCCCGACAGCACGCCGGCCAGAATTTCCGGATACGCCCAACTCGGTTCGGACGGAATGCGCTCGACGGGAATTTCGAGCCGTTCCGCGACTTTGGCCCGATGCTCGGCATTCTGAAAGTCGTGCCCGCCGAGCAGGCTGGCCGTATTGCTGAAGAGCCGCGATCCCATCGCGTTGCATTGGCCGGTGATGGAATTCGCCCCAGTTCCCGGCCGGCCGATGTTCCCGGTCATCAACGCGAGATTGATCAGGCTCTGCGCCGTGCGGACGCCCTGATGGCTTTGATTCACCCCCATCGTCCACCAGAACGATACGCGCCGGCCATGTTGAATCAGACTGACCAGCCTCAAGACGTCGGCCGATTTCAGGCCCGTCTCGTCGACCACGCGCTGCAAGGGAAAGTCGGCGACGAACGAGGAGAACGCGTCGAAGTCTTGCGTGTGCTGTGCGAGGAAGTCTTGATCCACGGTCCCGTCGAGAATGAGTTGCCGGGCGATGCCGTAGAATAACGTCTGGTCCGACTTCGGCGCGAGGCGCAGATGCAGACTCGCCTGCATGGCGGTCTCGGTGCATCGCGGATCGATCACGACGATTTGCGGGTGATGCGGATTGCGCATCACTCGTTCCCAGAGAATCGGATGGGCGATACACGGATTCGCGCCGACGAAGACGAGGACGTCGGATTCTTCGAGATCCTGGTACGTGTACGGCGGCGCATCGAAGCCGAACGACTGCTTGTAGGCGACGACGGCTGACGCCATACACTGCCGCGTATTCCCGTCGCCGTGCAGCATCCCCATGCCGAATTTCGCCAGCGCCCCGAACAGCGCCAGTTCCTCGTTTGGCATCTGGCCGGTGCCGAGAAACGCCACCGACTGCGGGCCGAACCGGCCTTGGATGTCGCGGAACCGGGAGACCAGGGCCTGGATCGCCGTTGGCCAGCTCACCGGCTCCAACTGCCGCCGATCGTTCCGCAACAGGGGGACGACGGCGCGTTCCGGGGAGTCGAGCACGCGCAAGGCTTCCCAACCTTTGGGACAAGCCACGCCGAGATTGACGGGATAATCGCGCGTGGCCGATAAGTTCACGGCGGTCTGCTGCCGGACATGAACGTCCAGCGAGCAGCCGGTGGAGCAATAGCCGCAGATGGAACGCGTCACCTGATCGGGCTCGAGGCGGCCGGGAATTCGGCCGAGCCCGTGTTGAGCCGGAGATAAAACCAATTCGCGCGTCAGCGGGCCTTCCTGACGATGGAGCAGATGGGTGACGGTTTGCCGCGCTGAACGCCAAGCTTGTTGGATGAGCGACGTCATGCCGACGGCCCTCCCGGCATGCGGAACGCAACGGAAGCTTTGAAGAAGAGCGACCGTTCCAGCAGTTCGCCGCCCGTCAAGCCGGCCAGACAAGCCAGCGCGGCGGCCCATTCCATCGTTCCGTCGAAAATTCCGATCGCTCGTCCGAGGGCCAATCCTCCGGCCGTCAAAAGCAGACCATAGCGCAGCAAGAGGGTGGACCGAAGCGGCCCGACCAGCAGGAGTGCGGACCGCTTGAGAGCCGTCTGTGAACGATCCATCAGCGGGGTGAGCGCACCGAGTTCGAGCACTCCCTTCAGCAAGGCGACTGCCGCAATCCCCCACAGCAGAGAAACGCGCCACCATTCGGAAGAGGGAACGCTCGCGCAACTGAACCATGTCACCGACAAGCCGAGCAGAATTGTCGTCAGGAAGAATCGCGAACCGGTTTGGGAAAGATTCCAGAACGGCCGCTTGGTGCGGTGATAGATCATCGCCGAACAAAAGACGCTCGCGACGCCGGCCGCACTCACGGCGCCGTCCAGCGGCCAAGTCGCAACGCCGAATGATTGCCGCAGCAGTGTTTGTAACGTCAGCCACGTCGCCGCGCCAGCAAACAGGCCGAAGGCCAGGATTTCGCGGCTGAGCCAACTCGTTTTCAGACCCAGCACCGCGCGATACGCCAGCCACGGCCGGCCGAGATGCATCAGACTGGCCGTCAATCCGAGAGTGCACGCCGCCAGGCTGAGCGCGGACTGGACCGGCTCGGCCGCGGCGGGCGTCAGCAGCGACAGCATCAGAAAGCCGCCGACGGAGAGTTGAGTGAGCACGAGCATCGCGATCAGCGATCCGTGGGCATGCTCGGTCTGCACGCGGAAATAATCTGCCGGCAACAGATTTCTCGGCAAGGCCCGCTCGGTCTTGTAGTTCGTCGTCGGCAGTGTGTATTGCGGGTCGGGCGTGCCCGGCAAGAACTGGCTGGTCTCGGCGTCGGCTTTCACCTGTTCGACATTCACCACCTGAATGCGAATCGCCTCGTGCGGGCAGGCCTGTACGCAGGCCGGGGCTTCGCCGGCTTTGAGCCGCTGACTGCACAGGTCGCATTTCCGCACGATGCCCAGCCGCGGGTTGTAGCGCGGCACGTTGTAGGGACAGGCGAGAATGCAGTACTGGCAGCCGAAGCACTGGTCGTCCAGATGCTGGACGATGCCGGTGGCGGCATCCTTTTCGTAAGCCAGCGTCGGACAAACCTCCATGCAAGCGGGCTCGAGGCAGTGGTGGCACGCCGTGGTGACATGCTGCTGAAACGGTCGCTGTTCGTGGCCGCCGGTGAGCAGGCCGACGTCGCGCCACGTCTCCGCATCATCGAGGCCGTTGAGCGAATGGCAGGCGGTCACACACGCCTTGCAACCCGAACAGCGGTCGAGATCGACCTCGAACGCGTATTGCTCGCCCGGACCGGGAGATTTCGTCGGCAGCAGTGTGCGAAAGACGGGAGCAGTCAGGTGCTCGTGCACGCGGGAGAACTGTTCGACCGGGGTGAGCCGGCCCTGCTCTTCCAGATACCAATCGACGAGCGACCATTGCGACACCGGCAACTGGTCCCGCGGTTGAGCCGCTGGACGATCCACGGGAGACAGCGTCAGAGAACTGGAGAAGTTCATGCCGGCTGCAGCTCCCGCTCCGCGGACGATTCCATGAGCGCAGGATCCGCGTGGTCCGCCGTGGCCAGCTTGCAGCCGATTTCCGTGCCCAGCAATTTGTCGAGCGCCTCGGTCGGCGGGAGTTCGAGGAAGACTTGGTTGCCGTCCACCTTTACGGGGAACGTGCGGATCCGGTACTCGTCGCCGTTCAAGCATTGGCCGTCGGCGAGCGAGAACGTTTTCTTGTGCAACGGGCAGGCGACTTTCGGCTGGCCGTTCGCGTCGCCGATGATTCCCCGCGACAGGACGAACGCCTTGCGGTGCGGGCACATCTGCTGGCAGGCGTACCACTCGCCGCGGCTGGTGAAGTTGTACACGGCGATCTGCACGTCGCCGTACTTGATCGCCGCGCCGCCGTCCTGCGGAAAGTCCGATAAACTGCCCACCGGGACCCACGACGTCGCTGCCAGAGCGTCCCGTTCATGCTCGGCCAGCGTGCGGCCGTCGAGCAGCCGGAGCTGTTCCAGCGACACCGTTTCCGCCGGCCAATCTCCCGGCCTGGGTTGCCCCCGTTCGACCACCATCTCGATGCCGGGTTCTGTGTCGTCCGTGTTGACGAATTGACGGAAACGGCGTCGCTTCTCGGGATCGTCGACGACCGCTTTCCACTCGCATTGATACGTGTCGACCACGTGCTGCATCATCGCTTCGAGTTCGGCGCAGAGGCCGAGCTTGTCGTCGATGATGACCGCCCTGAGATGTTCGATGCCGCCTTCCAGCTTCTCCAGCCAGACCGACGTGCGCGTCAAGCGGTCGGCGGTCGTGATGTAATACATCAGGAACCGGTCGATGTAGCGGATCGCCGTGTCCTCATCGAGGTCGGACGCCAGCAGGTCGGCGTGCCGCGGCTTCGCGCCGCCGTTGCCGCAGACGTACAGGTTGTAGCCCTTCTCCGTGGCGACGAGGCCGAAGTCCTTGCTTTGCGCTTCGGCGCATTCGCGGATGCAGCCGGAGACGGCCGACTTCAATTTGTGGGGCGAGCGCAACCCCTTGTACCGGTTTTCGATGCGGATGGCGAAACCGACGGAATCCTGCACGCCGTAGCGGCACCACGTCGTGCCGACGCAACTCTTCACCGTCCGCAGCGCTTTGCCGTAGGCATGGCCGCTCTCGAAACCGGCGTCGACCAGGCGTTCCCAGATGTCGGGCAGATCCTGAACTTGAGCGCCGAACAGATCGACCCGCTGAGCGCCGGTGATTTTGGTGTAGAGCCCGAATTCCTTCGCCGTTTCGCCGAGCACGATCAACTTGTCGGGCGTGATTTCACCGCCGGGAACGCGCGGCACAACGGAATACAATCCGCCGCGCTGCATATTCGCCAGAAAACGATCGTTGGTGTCTTGCAGCGTTTCGTGGTCGGCATCGGTGATCTGCTCGTTCCACAGGCTGGCGAGAATCGACGCGACGGCCGGCTTGCAGATTTCGCATCCCTGGCCGGCGCCGCACTGTGCGATCACGGCATCAAAGGTGCGCAGTTTTTTTGTCTGGATGACCGCGAACAACTCCGTCCGAGAAAGCGAGAAATGCTCGCAGAGATGGTTCCGCACCGCGATGCCGGCTTGTTGCAACTCCGCGTTCAGCACTTCGGTGACGAGCGGCAGACAGCCGCCGCAGCCGGCACCGGCCTTCGTGCAGCGCTTCACGTCGCCGACCGTTTGCAGCGACTGCTCGCGGATCGCGCGGCAAATCGCGCCTTTGCTGACGTTGTTGCACGAGCAGATCTGGGCATCGTCCGGCATCGTGTGGAGTCCGCCGGCGGTCGAACTCTCTTTTTTTCCGACGATCAAATCCCCCGGCGAACACGACAAGGGCTGCCTGGTTTTAGCCAGCAACGACAGTGTTCCATAATCGCTGGCATCCCCGATCAGAATACCGCCGAGCAACTGCGTCCCTTCGTGGTTGAACAGCAGCTTTTTGTAGACCCCCGCGAAGGGATCTTCCCAGACGAGTGGACGAGCCGCTTCCGGACCGATCTCGTAATCGCCGAAGCTGGCGACGTCAACGCCAAGCAGTTTCAGTTTGGTGGAGAGGTCGGTGCCGTGAAAATGCTCATCGGCCCCGCAGAGGTTGCGGGCCAGCGTTTCGGCCATCGTGTACCCGGGGGCGACGAGTCCGTAGATCATGCCGCCGTGCAGCGCGACTTCGCCGATGGCATAGATGTCGGGGTCGGACGTTTGCAGCCGATTGTTGACGAGCACGCCGCCGCGCTCGCCCACTGACAAGCCGCAGGACTTGGCCAGTTCGTCGCGCGGACGAATACCGGCGGAAACGATGATCATGTCGGCGTCGAGTGTCCGGCCGTCGGTGAATTCCATCCGCTCGACGCGGCCGTTGCCGTGAATCTCTTTCGTCGACGCCTGAAGATGGACCGTCACTCCCAGGGCATTCAGCTTTTGAACCAGCATCCGCGAGCCGGCGTCGTCGACTTGCCGGGGCATCAAACGGTGGCTGAACTCGATGACGTGCGTTTCCAGACCGAGATCGAGGACCGCCTTCGCCGCCTCCAGTCCGAGCAAGCCGCCGCCGATCACCGCGGCCCGCTGCGACTTTCCCGCGAATTGGGTGATCCGCTCCAGGTCTTCGATGGTGCGGTAGACGAACACGCCCTGCTTGTCGACGCCGGGGACGGATGGCACAAACGGATACGAGCCGGTCGCCAGGACCACGGCGTCGTACTCGATCTCGACCCCGCGGTCGGATCGGACCAGGAAGCGCGAGCGATCAATCTCCCTGGCCCGATCCCCCAGATGCAGTTCCACGCCGTGCTCGGCGTACCATTCGCGGCGCTGCATCATCAGCTTTTCGGCGTCGCGATGAGCGAAGAACGATGTCAAGCCGACGCGGTCATATGCGGCCCGGGGCTCCTCGCAGAAGGTGACGATGCGATAGCGCTGAAGCGTGTCGAATTCGAGCAGCTTCTCGCAGAACCGCTGTCCGACCATGCCGTTGCCGATGACGACAATGGTCCTTCGGCGTGAAACAAGCTGCGAGGAACCGGCTGGTTGAGACATGGTGATTCGCAGCGAAGGCAAACCCAAGTCCCAACACGTTAAAAGTCGTCGTCCGCTTCGGATATCCGAAGCCGCGCGTGACGGAATGCTCCCCACGAGGAGCAATTCCACCGCGGTGCGGGCCGTCCGTGAGAACGACAGTGCGCGCGGAACAGGCGGATTTGTTCTGCAAATGGGCAATCCCACGGCTCCCATCGATCATTCCGCCGACTAGCCATCGGAATGTGCGGGTAATCACCCGCACGGCGCAAACTACTATGCAAGAAAGGGTTGAAACGCCGAATCGCCTTTAGATACAGCCCGGAGTGAGTAGTTAGCCTCAGCGAGTGAGGACCCGTGGGCCAGCGGCATATCGCTTGCGGACATCGTCGTCTGACATGCGTTCTCCAGCCAACGATTCGATGAAAACGCCCACTTCTGAGTCCCGCTCGCCCGCCGCCAGTTTGCGTCGGCGCGCGGCTTGGATGCTTGCCGCCTTGCTGGGGCTGTTTGGGCTGTACCATCTCGCCATTCAACCGGCCCTCACGGAACTGGCGACGGGCGTGCCGTTCATCAACTCCTACGGTCGCCAACGGATGCTGAGCCAGCGGCTCCTTAAGACGGTGCTCGCCGTGCAATATCCGCTCCCCGCTGCGGACCGGGCGCGGTTGCAGGCGGAACTTTCGCAAACCCTGGCGGAATGGGTCGCTCAGCACGAGCAGTTGATGCAGTCGGACTCTTCTTACGTACGCTCGGCCGAAATCGGTCCAGCCCTCGGAGAGTTGAACGCCCATTTCCAGTCCATGCGCACCGCGGGTGAGAAAATTCTCCGCCTCGTCGGCGCGGAAGAGGCGTCTGCCGAAATTCCGCACGAGGACGAGCTACGCGAACTCACGGCGGGATTGCTGGCGGAAGAGCCGCAGTTCCTCACGCAGATGCACCACATCGTGGAACTGTTCCAGGCGGAGGTGCAGCGGCGCGTGCGAGAACTGCGGCTGGTCGGCTGGGCCATCTTCCTGACGCTGCTCGCCGTCGCCGCCTTCTTGCACGCCGGCATCATCTCGCCCGCCATTCGCGCGCTCGGCTCGCTGTATCAATCCAATCTGTCCCGCTACGAAACGTTAGTCGAGAACATGCAGGAAGGACTGGCGCTTGTCGACGGGCGAGGCTACATCCAATTCGCCAATCGGCGGCTCACCGAGATTCTGCAGCTTGCTGAGTTGCCGCCGAATCGATTCCGGCTGACGGATCTTGTCGACGCCTCCCCCGGCGTGGTGGCGGCAACGGCCGACGCCTTGCGCGAACAGCGGCCGATCGAGATCCAGGTGCGGCGGAAAAGCGACTTCGCTCCGCTAGACCTCAACATCCGCTGCCAGAGTATCCTGACGAACGGCAAAGAACCCGGTTCCACGACGCTGGTCGTGATGACCGACGTGACGGCCGAGAACTCTGCACGGGAGCGGACGCGCGCGCTGCAGGATCAACTCTCGCGCCTGCAGCGTCTCCATACGGTGGGCGAAATGTCGGCCAGCCTGGCTCACGAGCTGGGCCAGCCCTTGAGCGCAATTGCCGCCTACGCCGGCGCGTGCCGGCAGAAGCTCCGGTCGGACGACGTCGACGCCACGGCGCTCGGACCGCTGCTGGATCGCATCGATCGGGCGGCGACGCGGGCGGGACATGTGCTCAAACGGTTTCGCGCATTCGGCCGGAATGCCCCCATGACGCTGGCTAGCGTCGACATGTCGACGGTGCTGCAGGAATTGCAGGAACTTTGCGGTCCGCTGCTCGCGGATGCGGGTATTACGTTGCACACCGAAATTCATCCGGTTGTCCCCGCTATCGCAGGCGATACGCTGCTCTTGCAGCAGGTCCTGATCAATCTCGTGCGAAATTCGGTCGAGGCGCTGCAGCACGCGCCGGCCGAACGCAAGACGATCGACGTGATGGTTCGTGCCGAGGATTTGGACGGCGGTGTTTGCATCGTCGTCGCCGACGCCGGGGCAGGAATCTCTGCCGAGTTGTTGCCCAAACTGGCGGAGCCCTTCTTCACGACGCGCGACACGGGGCTGGGCCTGGGTCTGTCGATTTGCCGCACCATCATGGAAAATCACGGCGGGCGAATGACCATCACTTCGGCGGCGGGCGAAGGCACGACTGTCCGGTTGCACTTGCCGGCGGCCTCGCAGGAGGTCTCCTGTGCCTGACGCGCAGCACGGCGGCTCGGCTGACTACGCCGTCGTCCACGTCGTCGAGGACGATCCCGATTTGCGGGACGCGTTGGATTCTCTGCTGAGCTCGGTGGCGCTGCCGCATCATATGTACGATTCGTCGGCCGCGTTTCGGCAGGCAAGTCCGCTCGCCGCAGGCGGTTGTCTGGTGATCGACATTCGCTTGCCGGGCGTCTCGGGCATCGATCTCGCGCGCGAAATTCGCCGCAGAGGAAACGAGCTGCCGCTGATCATGATGTCGGCCCACGCCGATGTCCCGGTCGCGATTCAGTCGTTCAAACTCGGCGCGCTCGATTTCCTGCTCAAGCCCTTCTCATCCGAGCAATTTCTGGAGGTCGTGCGGCAGGCTTTGGCAAAGGATGCGGAGCGCCAGCAATCTGAGGCACGGTCGACAGCGCGGCGGCAGCGGCTCAACAAGCTGACGCGGCGCGATTGGGAAATCATCGAGCGGCTGCGACTGGGCCAGCCGAACAAACGGATTGCCGCCAGCCTGGGAATTAGCGAGCGCGCGATCGAAATGCGTCGCGCCGCGCTGCTGAAGAAGACGCAGACTTCCGGTTTGCCGGAGTTGTTCGAGCTCGTCGCTCTGTGCCGGCGGGATTCCCTCGACTAATGCGATTTGCCGTTCGAGCGAGACTGCCGGCCGCGGTCTGGCTCCGGGGCGTCGAGAAAATCGTCTCCGACTCGTTCTGTTGAAACTCGGCTCGACTTTTCGGGGTAGTTGCTGGCAATTTCCGGGGGCTTGTTCTTCCCGTTGAACCGCCGGCCCCGGATGGCTCACCCGGGAGATTCGCGATGCGCAGACATCTTTTTTCGCAGGCCGGCGTCTGGTGCGTGGCGATCCTGTTCGCCGCACGATGGGCGCTGGCGGGCGACTCCCTGATCGACGTGCTGCCCGCCGGCGCGGTCGTTTCGGCGGAACTCGTCGATGCCGAGGCCGTGTTGCGGCAGGTGCGGAACTCGGATTTGCTCCGCACGCTCGTCGCGTCCGACGCCTATCAGCAGTGGAGCGACTCGAACGACGGCCGGAAGTTCCGGGCCGGCGTGGCGATTCTCGAATCGCAGTTGGGCGCCAATCTGTGGGACATCTCAGAGAAACTATACGGTCACCGCATCGCGTTCGCGGCGTATTTGCCGTCAGCCGAGGGAACTCCGCCGAACGGCGTGCTCGTCGCGCGCTTCGCCGAGGAATCGACCGGGGCATGGCTGCGAGAGAAACTCTCGCCGTTGATCGAGTTGTCCAACGGCGCGGTCTCGGCAGCGGACCGCGACGGTACGTGGATCCTGGAAACGAAGGACCAGAAACTCTTCAGCGCGGTGCGGGGATCGTGGCTCGTGCTGTCGAATCAGGCGTCGCTGCGGGACGACGTCTTGAATCGCATTCGTGGTGATGGCCAGGCCGCGCTCTCCGCCTCGCTCGGCTGGCAACAAGCACGGTCTACGGTTTCACCCGATGCAGGGACGCGGTTGAACGCCGTGTGGGATGCCGCGCCGGTGAAGGCCCGGTTAAGTCGCGACCGGCTGCTGCCAAGTGAAGTCGACAATCCGCTCGGTTCGCTCCTGTTGGGCGGGCTGATGGAAGTCGCCGCCGTGTCGCCGTTCGCGCAGGCCACCGTGGCGATTCACGACACGGGCTATCAGATTTCCGTGCAATCGCCGGTGGGTGCGCAACAAGTCGATGCGCCGCATCAGACGTTGTTGACGACGGCGAAGGAAGCGAAAGACCTCGCCCCCGCCGTGCCGCGGCAACTCGCAGCGTTCACACTCTGCCGGAAATGGTCCGAGTGGTATCGGCAACGTGAAGAGTTACTCGAAGACCGTGTGCTGCCGGAGTTCGACAAGTTCGAAACGGGCTTGAGCACATTCTTGCCCGGCAAAGACTTCTGCGAAGACGTGTTGTCGCTGCTCAATCCGCCCCTGTCGTTCGTCGTCGCCGAGCAGACGTACCCGCATCTCGATGGCCAACCGGCGATGCAGATTCCCGCGTTCGCCGCCGTCCTCGACATGACCGACCCGGCCCGCGGCTCGGACGTCTTCCAGTTGTTCTTTCAGACGCTGGGAACGATCGTGAACATCGAAGCCGGCAAGCAGGGCCGCCAGCCGTGGGTGATGAGTTCCGAAAGCCATCGCGACATCCAGGTGACGTTCGCAAAATACCTCGACCGCCCGCAGGGGAAGGAACTGCCGATGGTCTACAACTTCCAGCCCGCGTCGGCCGTGGTGGGGAATAAATACGTCGCCGCCACGTCGCTGGAACTCTGTCGCGATCTGATCGACGCGATCCAGCAAGGCAAAACGTCGGCGACTTCGCAACCGGCACTGCGCAATCTGGAACTTACGCTCGACGCGGCGACCGGCGCGAAGCTGATCGAAACCAACCGCGCGATCTTCACCGCTCGCGGCGTGCAAGCGGGGAAATCGCTCGAACAGTCGAATCGCGAAGTCGATCTCCTCGTCGAAGTCTTGCGGGGGATGACGCCGGTCTCGCTCGTCACGAATGTTTCGCCCGACCGAGTGGAACTGCGGCTGGAAGGGGGCTGGAAATGAGCGACCCCGTGCGCTTCGGGCCGGACGAAGCGGCCCACCTGTTGGGGCGGCTGCAATGCGGCGTACGGGCCGATGAAGTCGATCGCGCCGTCCGCGACGGTCTCGATACCACGCTGGACCGGCTGTTAGCGGATCAACCGGAATCCCCCGCTTTCCAGGAAGCAGAACAGGCCCTCCGTTCGACGGCATACGCCACTGGAAGCATCGACGACCTGAAAACGTGGTGGCACTTCCGGCTCCTGCAGTCGGCGAATCCTCTGCGCGAAAAACTGACGCTGTTCTGGCACAACCATTTCGCCACGTCGAACGCGAAGGTCAACTCGGTCCCGATGATGGCCGCACAGAACGATCTGTTCCGCAGCCATGCGTTGGGAAGTTTTCGCGACCTGTTGTTCGCCGCGGCGCGCGATCCGGCGATGCTCGTCTGGCTCGACGGCAACGCCAACCGCAAGCGGCACGCCAACGAAAACTTCGCCCGGGAAGTGATGGAGCTCTTCACGCTCGGCATCGGCAACTACACCGAGGCCGACATCCAGGAGGCCGCGCGGGCCTTCTCCGGCTGGCATCTCCGCGACAAGGCGTTCTGGTTCAACACGTCGCAGCATGATCCCGGCAGCAAAACGATTTTCGGCCAGACGGGCCGCTACACCGGGCAGAACGTGCTGGAACTCTGCCTGGATCAACCCGCCTGTCCGCGCTTCCTGGCAAAAAAGCTTCTAATGTTCGTGATGACCCCCGCGCCGACGAATGAGCAGATCGACCGCGTCGCCGAGTTGTATCGCAAACACGATCTGCAAACCGGACCGGTCCTGCGGGACGTGTGCCGGTCTGCCGAATTCTTCGCGCCGGAACAGCGCCGGGCGATCATCAAGTCGCCGCTCGATTTCGTGTTGGGGACGCTGCGCGTCGCCGGCGAGCGAATCCAGTGGAACGCCGTGCGCGAGTTGCTGGCAAAACTCGGCCAGGACGTGTTCGAGCCGCCGTCGGTCAAAGGCTGGGACGGCGGCCGCCAGTGGATTCAATCGACCGGCTGGATCCTGCGCTGGAACTTTGTCACCGAGCTCTTGCACGGCACAAAGTTCGGCACGCTCCGCGCCGACTTGCACGAAACGCTGGGCGATGATTGGCAGCGGCTCTTACTCGGCCAGAACGCGAACGTCGAACTCCCCGCGGATCAACAAGCCGCACTGCATGTGATGCTATCGCTACCGGAATACCAGTTGATGTGAGGTCCGTTATGCGAAACCGCCGTGACTTTCTGAAAGTAATCGGCGCCGCGAGTGCCGTTTCGTTCGGCACGAATCTCCCCGGCGTGTGGTCGCGTTGTTTCGCCGCGGAGAAACCGCCGGCGAATGACCGCGTGCTGGTGCTGATTCAACTCGCCGGGGGCAACGACGGCCTGAACACCGCCGTGCCGATCCGCGACGACGCCTACTATCGCGCCCGACCGGCGCTCGCCGTCGGCCAGGACGCCGCGCTGCCATTGAACGACCGACTCGGTTTGCATCCGAGCCTCGAGAGTTTTCGCAAATTGTGGGACGCGAATCGGCTCGCCGTCGTGGAAGGGGTCGGCTATCCCCAGCCGGACCGTTCGCATTTCCGGTCGATGGACATCTGGCATTCCGCACAGCCGAAAGACGAATATCCCACGACCGGCTGGCTTGGCCGCGGCTTCGACCTGTTGGCGGACCGGCGCGATGACGCCCGGGAAGCCGCGTGCATCGGTCTGCAGAAGCAACCGCTGGCATGCCTCGGCGCGAAGTCGATTCCGCCGACGATTCAACGGCTTGAAGAATTTCGCCTCGTGCATCGGCCCGGTCACGACCAGGGCGTCGACAGCCCCGCGTGGTCCGCATCCGCCAAGACTGCGGACGCTGCCGGCGATCTCGCGTTCCTGCAGCAGTCCGCCGTGGCGACGCTGGCCAGCGCACAGCGATTGGAGAAACTGAGCGACTATCGCCCCGCGGTCGATTACCCCGGCACCGGCCTGGGGCAGCGGTTGAAACTCGTCGCGCAGATGATCGCCGCGGATCTGCCGACGCGGGTCTTCTTCGTCTCGCTCGACGGGTTCGACACGCACGCTCAACGGTTGCCGGGGCATGCGGCGCTGTTGCGCGAACTCTCCGACGCGGTCGCCGCGTTTCTTCAAGATCTGGACGAACAACATGCGACGGAGCGCGTCGTTGTGGCGACGTTTTCGGAATTCGGACGCCGGCTCGCGGAGAACGGCAGCCTCGGCACCGATCACGGCGCAGCGTCGGTGCTGTTCGCCGTCACCCCTCCCGGCCACGGCGGCTGTTACGGTTCGCCGCCAAGTTTGACCGACCTCGACGACGGCGATCCGAAGTTCACGACCGACTTCCGGCAAGTCTACGC
>CAZDGB010000099.1:0-20551 GCA_964504645.1 uncultured Planctomycetaceae bacterium
TTCAAGAACCGGGCGGAGACGTTCACGCACAAGGCGTTCACGGTGTCGATCCCCGCCGGGCTCGTGATTCGCGGCAGCAGCGACAAACGCGGCAGCCGGATCGAGTTCACCGGCGAGAAGCCGACGATCAAGGTCAACGGCTTCTGGCATATCCGGCGGAACGTCAACTCCGTTGTGGCCACGAAAACAGCGGTGACGCTGAATTTGAACTGGTGGCAGACGGTCAGTTTTGAGGTGAGGTAATGCGGACCGTTCGTCGATTTGAAAACGGCCTGACATGGACCGAGACCGTCGGAAGTGAATTCGGTGAAAGTGAACCAATGAAGCAAACCATCATCAACATCGCCGTCGCCGTTCTCGCGGTCTTCGCCGTGATCCTTTCGACCGTGGCCATCAACCGCGAGCCGAAGGCGATCCAGCAACTGACACCGACCGAATACACGCTGTTCGTGCGGCTGATCCAGGACGACGGCACCGGGCAGACGGAAGCGTTACCGCCGGCGGCTCATATCGTGCTGCCGGCTGTGCGGCCGGAGGGGGACAAGAGCGAGCAATGAAGCCCAGCAATCGATTCTACGGCATCGCGATTGTCTGCCTGACGGTCATCGCTCTCGGTGCGTTCATCTGCATGAGCAAGCGGGCCGAACCGCCAAGGCCGCCAGTGACCGTTTGCGCCCCGGAAGAACTGACGATTGAGGAAAAGTTCGGGCCGGTGATTCCGCAACGCAAGCCGAGCGATGCCGTACTGCTCAAGCAATTGAATTGCCTTGTTGATGACGCCAAGTCGGGCGACGGCAAGGCGATGGCTGAAGTTCGCGCCTTGCTCAGTTCGTCCGCCAAGAACATGCCGGAAGAAACCGTCATTCGTCTGATGGAAATCTTGCTCGAATGGCGAGAGGAGCAGATGAACGACGCCGAAAACGAAGAACCAACCGAAGGTCCGTCAACATGAGCAGCCGCACCGCTGGATACGCAATTCTCGCCGTCTTCGCGCTTGTCTGTGCGTTCGCCGAAGGGCAACCGCCTCAGCGTGGTCCGAAGCCAACTCGCATTCCAAACGACAGTCCAGGCGAGCCGCAGCAAACCTACGAATCGAAGCAACCCGGCGACGGACTGAAGCTGCTCTGGGAAGACCGCGGCAGCGTGACAACGTTTGGCCTGCTCGAACTCCGCGGCCACGAATACGTTTTCGCCCGCGGCGGCGGTGTCTCGATCATCCACGCCGCCAGTTGCCCATGCCAGCGACGCCGCGATCCGGACGGCCTGCCGCCGGGGGCGTTCAAGGTCATTGACCAGAAGCCGCCGGAGAAGGCGGAAGACGAGTAACCGTTTCAACCCTCGACCCCTGAAAGGAGTCTCTCATGCGATTTCTGTCCAACCTGTTCGCCGTTGCCTGCTGCCTCTGTATGGCCCTCTGCCGCAATCGCGACCGAACGCCATACGTCGGATTCTTCAAATGGGTCGGTCGATACTCTCCCGGCGAACGCCTGCTGCGATTGTTCCGATTCGTCTACGCGGTCAACGGCGGGCCGGCGAATCCCAACAAAGGCTACTCGGCCAAACTCAGTCTCGGTCTGACGCCGCGGCTGTTCGCGTTTTCCCGCGGCTGGCACGAATGGGGCGTGACGCTGTTCGGGTTCCGCGTGCATCACCTGAAGTCGTACGGCGGATGGCTATGCGGGATCATCATGCTGCTCTGCCTCAGTCAAGCCGTGCAGGCCCAGCCGCCAGGCTATCGCGTCGAATGCAACGGCTCGTCGTGCAAACTGGTTCCGACCGGCCCATCAGTCCAACCCGGCTATTCGACGCAGCCGTACAGCCAGTCGTATTCGAGCTCGACGTACTCCCAGTCGATCTACTCGCAGCCGTCTTACTATTCCTCGCCGGCCCAGACTTACTATCAGCCGCCGAGCGTTACCTACGTCCAGCCGAGCTGCACCTACTATCAGCCGGTGTACGCCTCGCCGCCGCGGAGAACCTACACGCAGACGTGGGTCGGCCCGTTCGGCGGAACCTACCAGCGGAGCTACTCGGCGGGAGGGAGTTCGTGCGGGAATCCGTACTGCGGCTGCGGGAATTGTCGGTGTGTGAATTGTGCGTGTGGGTACTGATGAAGCCCATCCGTGTCACCCGCGGCCGGTTCGCCGTGGCGATGCTCGTGCTGATGTTTCTGTGCAAGGCGGTCAGTTTGATTGTGGGGCGGTGATGGAAGTTAAAGCCAATCGAGTCGCCGGTTTCATGGCCACTGGCACGGCTTTTTCTTCCGAGTCTTGGATTTCTGCTGGACGTGGCTGTACGCCGCGGTGCGGTTGCCGTTCGTCCTGACGGCCCGGCTGCTGCGGTTCGTGCAACGAGTCTTCATCCGCTGGTATGACGCGATCGCGTTCATCGTGGGCATGCCAACGTTCTGGGAGAGGGACGTTCTCGGACGAGCCGTAGATTTAAGAGACGAGCACCTGAAAAACGCTGACGCAGTTATTGCCGGATACATCAAAAACGTCCGTCACTTGGAAGTTTTGAATAAGGCTCTCGCGAAGAATGGCCATTCTCAGGCCGCACAAATCCGGGAACTCGAAGCCACGTTGGCGGACGAACGCCGCAAATACGACGAACTCAGCGACCGCTACGAACGCCTCTTCCGCTAACCAAAAAGGACGACTTCATGACCGCCAAATTCTTCCAGATGCTCCAAGCCGCCATCGCCCTGTTCCGCACGAACAAAGAGGCGACGATCAACACGCTTGACGTGGCGCTGACCGAACACGCGTTCGAGATCGCCGAGGCGGACCGGGCCTGCCAGATCGCCCGTGCGGCGGCGGACAAGAAACTCTGGGATACGCTGCGATCGCACTGGGACCAACGCGTCGCCGATCAAAACGAGGTGGACGCGAAGGCGGGGGAGTTCAATGACTACGCCGCCAAAGTTTACGCTTGGCATCAACGGATGCGGGTTCAGGCGTATGAATTCGGCGACAACATCGACGGCCCGCCCGCCAAGCCGCAACCGTTCATCGGCGTCCGCGAAGAGGATATGACGAAGGTCGACCCATCCACTGCCAGCCAAGCCCAAGCAACCTGACGCATCGGCAAGGTGCCGAGTGCGTGATTCTGTTTGTGAGTTGATGTTTCAAGGAGTTTGCCATGCGTAAGGTTTTCGTCCTGTTTCCGACGCCCGCCGATCCGGCGACTCTCGACCCGACGAAAGTGCCGGTCAGCCGTCACGTGTCGGCCTCGATCGACGGCGTCGAAGTTTTGCCGGAACGTAAGTACGAGATGACCGAAACGGAAGTCGACGGCGTCACGGCTGATCCCGGCAAGAAGATCGACTACCGCTTCTACGAAAAGGACGAATCCGGCCTGCCGAGCGACGTGCTCGAATGGTCGCATGTCGTCGCGGCCCCGCCGGACACCACGCCGCCGGACATGCCGCAGCCGTTCACGGGCGTGCGGTACGAAGATCCGGTCGCGGTCGAAACGCCGGCAAGTCCGCCGGAAACTCCGCCCGCCGCGGAAGTGCCCACGCCGGCCGAACCGCCCGCGGCTGAAGTCCCGGCCGAACCGCCCGCCACGCCGCCGGCAGCGGAGACTCCGGCTGCTCCGGCTGAACCCGCTCCCGAAGTTCCCGCTCCCGAAACCCCAGCGACCCCCGAAACCCCGGCCGCGGAAACGCCCGCCGAACCGGCTACCCCGGCCGCTGACCCCGCCGCGCCCCCGGCGGCCTGACCGTCCCGTTGATCGTTTCGTTGATCGTTCGCCGCCGGTGCAGCACCCGCTGCCGGTGATATTGCCCGCCGCAGGATGCGGGCCGGCGGTGAGTTTTTTGTGCGTGAGGAATTCCAAATGCTCCGCTACATGATTTCGCCCATCATCGGCAATGGAAGTTCCAACAACGAGTTCCGGCCGGCCGCAACCGACGTGTCGACGACGACTCATTCGTCCGTCATTCCGACACACACCAGCGGGCCGGACATCGGAAAGCCGAAGTATGCGTTCGCGTTTTCTCTGATGGGAACCGTTAGCGTGGGAGCCATTGCGGCGGTCTCGAACTCGTTCGTGTTCCCGGATTATCCGCTCGACGCCCGTATGGACGGCATGGAACCGGCGACGCGGGCCGCGATGGTGCAGTCCGTTGAGGCGTTCACGCTCGACGCCAACAGCTTGCACTTCGACGCCAGCCACGACGACGGCGAAAGCTATCGCGAAGTGCTGACCCGGATCGTGCGGCAGATCGAACCTGCGTTCAGCCTGGACCTGATGAGCGTTCCGGAGCCATTGCCAGCATGAACCCAAAAATCTATCGCGGCCCGTGGGAATGGAACGCGGCCGAATTCTGCTGGACTTCTCCAGCGGGATTCGTCGGCCTTGATCTCCGCCCGCTTCAGCAGCAGGCAACCACCGGCGGCACGCCCGGCATTGGAATCTTCGTCGGCTCTGGAACGCTCAGCAAGGATTACGACCTGCTCGGCACCGGCACTCTCCGCGACGTCAAATCCACGCAGCGAATGAAGGACGCCTTGCCCGGCAAGTTCCGGCCACGCGGCGACGACCTGCTCGGATTGATTCTCGACATCCTCACGGAAGGGGCCGACCCCGATGGTATCGACGGCCCGAAACCGCTGATGCCGTCTTCAGAGGGTCGCCTCGAACTCTTTATTCCTGGTCAATCACCGCACTACGAATCGTTCCGCTGGGGCGATCGGTACACATCGAAGGTCCGCGATGTCATCCGCCGCGACTTCACTCAGACGATGGCCGACGCCCAAGCCGGGAAGCTCCGAGACGCCGAACATCACCGCCGCGTTCTGGATGCGTTCTGCGACAAGTTCGGTGTTGTGGACTGGAAAGAGTTCGTTCCCGATCGGCTGCAAAAAGACATCCCCGGACGCCTGCGACACGAGACATCGATCAGCGACGACTTCAATCGCTCCAATGGTGGACTCGGCACGAATTGGACGGCCGTCTCCGCTGGAACGGTGACTGGAACACTGGCGATCGCATCGAACTCCGTGCAGTCATCTAGCGGATCGGGAGCCACGAGCTCATCGTATTTCAACTCGTCGCTGTCGTCGGCGGATCACTATTCGCAGGTGTCGGTGACCGCGCTGAATAACGGCGGTGGCGGCGGGCGAAACTGGGTCTCTGGCTCTGCTCGCGCGGACTCATCTGGCAATCAATACAACTATCAGGCAACCAAGGATAGCGGCGGGGTGGCGCGTCGCCGTCTGCTGAAATTCGTATCCGGCACGGCCACGTCGCTGAACGATTCGTCCGGTGCGATCTCTTTGGCGGATCTCTTCCAGATTCGTGTCAGCGGATCAACGATCTCCGGGTATCTCAACGGTTCGTCGATCTCGTCGCTGACAGACACGTCGATCACCAGTCCGGTTGCCGCAGGAGTGGCGGCGTTCAACGGTTCCGGTACGGCGGGCGATGCGAAGCTCGACGACTTCAGCGCGGTGGACCTAGCCGCGTCCGGGATTCTGCTCACGCAACTCGAAGGTTTTCCGAGGGGTGTCACGCGCGGCATGTATACGCGATGGGGGGGCTGACGAGTGTTTCTCAGGAAATACGGCACTGGAACAGGGGCCGACGTCTACGTGCCGCTGATCAAGCGCGGCGTTGTGGACTTCGCTGTGTCTGGCGATTTCACGCCAGCGTCAGGCGACGTGAAAATCTCGATTGACGGAGGCGCGGCAGCGAATATTGGCACGCTGCCAACGGCCGTGTCAATGGGTAACACCGCCTATTGGAAGTTCGTGTTCGCCGACGCCGAGCTCCAAGGCAAAGTGATCGTCGTCACCGTAGCCGACTCGGCAACAAAAGCAGTCGAGGATCAGGCGTTCGTCGTTGAGACTTATGGCCACGCATCCGCCAAATTTGCGGCCGATCTTTCGCTGGCAAATCTGCCGGCGAACGTGACGCAGTGGCGTGGAAATACGCCGGCGAATCTCGCCGACACAGACAAAGTTCCGGCGAGCGTTCAGCATGCCGGGGCGAATACGATCAACGCCTCGGCTCTTGCAACTGACGCCGTGACGGAAATCCAAAGTGGCCTTGCGACGTCCGCCGAAGTCGCCACGGTTGCCGGCTACATCGACACCGAGATCGCCGCAATTCTGTCTGCCGTTGATACCGAAGTCGCCGCGATCAAGGCCAAAACCGACCAACTATCGTTCATTTCCGACCGCGTGCGGTCCATTGCCTTCTGAACCACGAAACACCGGAAACCCATGACGCTCGCCGAAGCAAAAACAAAAGTCGCCGAACTGACGGCCACGCAGGAACAGATCAAGGGCACCATCGACGCCCTGATCCCGGAGTCGTCGCGCATTGCCGCTCAGTTGCGGGAACTGACGGCGATCAGTCGTCAGAACCGACAGGCGATGGTTGATGCGATGCAGGAAGTGTCGCGGCTCGAAGCAGCAGCCGCAGCAGCAGCCGCAGCGGAAGCACAGCAGACCACGGAATAACCCATGCCATCCCTCGCCAACATCTACTGCCACGGCGTTCCCTCGGGACTGACGCTCACGGGCGAACTCTACCCGGACGGCAGCGACACCACCGCGGGAACCGGCCTGACCGTCACGGAGCAGACGAACCGCAAGGCGACGTATGTCCTCAACGCCGGTGTGTCCGGCCTGCACCTGATCAATCTCAAGAGCGGGTCGAACGTCGTCTGGGTTGGCTGGACGCCGACGAACCTCGCGATCACCGGGGATTTTGAGGCGTGCTCGACGCGCCGCGAGGCGTTGAATCTGGATGCGAAGATTAGCGACGTCCCGGCCGCAGTTCGCGACGTCGACAACTCCACTCCCGCCGAAGGGTCGCTGGGGGCCGTGCTGAATGCGATCTCGTCCATCTTCAACGGCATGACCTCGCTGGCGAACTGGCTGCGTCGCATCGTTCGCAAAGACGCCGGCACGGCGAACATGGGCGTTGCACTCTCGGAGATCAATGCCGGCGGTGGAGCGTTCGCAGGAACAACAGACAGCCCCGAAGCGATCCGCGATCGCGGAGACGCTGCATGGACCGGCGGAGGAGGCGGTCCAGTTCAAGCGTCCGTCGTCGTTCCTGCCGCGTCCGCCCGTGCTGTTCTGCAGGGCAGCACCATCGGCGTCACTCGCGGCGACACGCTCCGCGTCACGTTCACGGGCCTCGGAGACCTCACCGGCCGCGACAAGCTCTGGTTCACCTGTAAGCAGTCGAAGTCGGCGGCGGACGCGGCGGCAATTATTCAGATCGAAGAAACCGGCAACCTCACCACTCTGAACGGTGCAGCCCCGTCGTCCGCCGCGTGGGGTACGCTCATCGTCATCGACGCGAATGCCGGAGAAGTCGACTTGCTACTCTATGCCGCCGCGACGTCGTTGCTGACTGTGTTCGATGGCTACGTGTGGGACGTGAAGCAATCTCTCGGATCGAACCCGGACGACGCCGCGACACTCACCGAAGGAAAACTGAACGTCGAAGCGAACGTCACGCTCGCGACGTCATGACGACGAACTGCTGATGTTGACGAACGGAACGGATTCTTTGAAAGGGCGATGAATGACTTCCGCAACCGCAACTCTCGAAAAGCCGACGCTCGAAACGCCTCCGGTTCAATCAACGCGGATGAATCGCGTCGAGTCGATCCTCGCATCTGTCGATGGTTTCCTGGCCGCGTTCGATGCCTGGCAGAGTGACCCGCGTTCCCCCAACGAACCCACGCGGCTGTTCGAGGAGAAGATCCTCGAAATGTTCGACGTGGCGGAGTCGGGCGACATCCCGAACGCGTGCCGCGAGCTCTGCGTCGTCGTCATCCCGCGTCTGAAATTCGAGTGGGAGCAGTACACCGAAAACTACATGCGGCGGAAGGACGACACTCCCCTGCCCCGCTTCTGGGCCGCGTTCGACGCTCTCGTGATCGCCCGCCAAGTCGTGCAGCCGTTCGTCGTGCGTCGCCCGCCGCCGGTCAAGGATCTGCTTGACGTTCAAAAAGTCTCGCAAGAGCAAATCGCGTGGTACATCTACGGACAGGACAAGAAAGGACCGTTCGTCCAGGCGGACGGGTCGATCAATTACGCCGCGATCCGCCGCGAGGCCGACAACCCCGGCAGCGTTATTCCGCTCGACTGGACGCCGCCGTGGGAAGAACAGCGGCGTCAGGAGTGGGAGGCGACGACGGCCCGGCAGATCAACGCCTCGGCGGTCAAGCAGAACGACAGGCCGGATGCGATTGACGAAACATCGATCGAGGAACTGCTGCGACGCGGCGACTATCCGGCGGCGGTCGCCCAGATGAAGAACGTGCCGATCGAGGAAGTTCTGCGGGTCGCTCGGAAGTGCAAGATTCCGGTCTCGTCTGGTGCGATGGGTACGAGTGAAGTCGACGGAAAGAAACCGGACGAACTGCCGCAGTCGCCGCCGGCCTCGGCCTCTCCCGCCGCTCCGAACGCCGAGCGACTCGAACAGCGGATCATCGAACTGTCGCTGCTCGACCACGGGGCGCCAGAAATCGCCGCGAAGCTCAAAGAGGAAGGGTTCGACGTCACCGCGAAGCAAATCGCGGCAATGCTCAATAAATCCGGCGGAAAATGATCGAACAGGACGGCCACGGCGGCGACGGCTATGCCACGAACGGCAACGGCCATAGCCGCAACGGGAACAACGGCCATCACGACGAACTGTTCGACTGGATCGAACCAAAGACGAATGGCAGCGGGGATGGTCTGTCCGGTGATGACGCTGGAGATGCCGACGACGAACTCGACTCGCTCGACCCAACGGCCGCACCGCTGCCGGACGGCGAAGGCGAGCGTGTTATTCGCCGCGGCGAGACCGAACTCCTCATGCCGCTCCGCATCGTCAAGAACTGGAAGCCGACGAAGCGTCAACTGACGATCTACGACGTCCTCTGCTGGACGGGAGACATCGAGTTCGTCGCCAAGAAATTCCGGACGTCGATCCATCAAGTCGAGGTTCTGTGCCGGCAGATCGACCAGTGGGTGAAGTCGCAGCACCTGGACGAAATCTGGTCGATCCGCGTTCGCCAGCAGAAGTACTTGGAGAACCTCTACAAGCGGGCGTTGATCGGCTTCGAGGCGTCAAAAGAGGACGAAGTCACGGAAGAGGAAGGCGATGGTCCGAAAGGGTCGACCAGCAAGACGAAACGGCGGCATCGCGGCGAGGGGAACCCGAACTGGCTAATGCTCGCCCGAGAGATCCTATCCGACATTCGCAAGCTGACCGGGGCCGATAAATCGCCGCTCGGAGCGGATTCTGGAAACACGTTCTCTGTGTCTCAGTACAACAGCCGGAAGGATGCGATCGAGGCCCGTATCCGGCTGCTGGAATCGGTTAAGGCCTCGTTGGCAGCGGAATAGGAGTCCGAAGATGCTGAAGCGATTTGGCGACGTCATTGTCGATCCCGACAAGGTGTTCTGCGTCTCGCGGAAGATGGCAAAACTCACCGAGGAGAGCACTGCCATCGGAAAAAGCTCTCACAGTAGCGGCGGAAGCGAGGAGAGTGCGAACAACGACGAGAAGACGCGATCCACAACGACCGACGACAAGTCGACGATGCTGATCCGCAACGAAGGGGCGTACTTCCAAGTCGAGATCAGCGAGTCGGCCGCAGATAATCTTCTTGATTTCCTCGACCGCAAAAACCGTTCGACCGATGAATGACCGACAACGACCGCGAAGAACTCGACGACGACGGCCCGTCGCAACTTCAGGACGCGTGGGCAACGTTCATGCCGCGGCCGGATCAGCCGGAGCGGTTTGACGAGCAGTCGGCGTTTTATAACTCGAAACTGAGGGGCGTAGCGTTTCTGATCGGCGGCAACGGGGCCGGCACAACCGAGTGCTGCGTCGCCAAGGCCGCGAAGTTCATGCTGTGGGATCAGATCGCCCCGCGGAAGGACACGCCGTTTTGGTGCATCGCCGAGTCCTACGAGCAGGTTTGCAACGCACTCTGGAAAGAGAAGTTTTTCGGCCACGGCCATATCCCGTATGACGACATAGACTGGGAGCGGATCAGATGGTACAGGCCGAATCAGAACTGGCCGTTCGAGGTTCCTCTCAAGCCGCGTCCTCAGTCGCCGGGCACGAACTGGACGATCAAGTTCAAGTCGTACGCTCAGGGCCGCCAGCAGATGCAGGCCGAGTCGATCGGCGGGTTCTTTTTCTCGGAACAGTTTCCGTGGGGTATTCTCGAAGAAGTCGTCCGCGGCTGCCGGGAGTATTCGTTCCGCGGCGCGAAGATGGCCGAGTTTACGCCGGTCGATCCTCTCCTGTCCGTCGAACTCGAAGAACGCATCGCACAGAACCGCATGCCGAAGGGCTGGCAGGTCTTTCGAGCGAATACGACCTGTGCGATGGAAGCGGGCCACGTCTCGAAATCGTGGTACGAGGAATTCTTCGGGCTCGTGCCGGACGAGATGCGGGCCGTTCGCGAGATCGGGGCGTTCGCCTCGTTCGCGGGGGCGATCTACCCGTCTCTCAACCCGTCGATTCACTTCCTGCCGGACGACTGGGAGATGCCGCCAGCGTGTCATCATCGACGCGCGATCGACTGGGGCTTCGGGCCGGACAACGCGTTCGTGTGCCTCTGGGGATGCCGCGACGGTTCGGGCCGCTGGTACATCTACGACGAATACTGGTCGAACGACCAAGAGCGCACGATTCACGATCACCTGGAGATCATCGCCGACCGCTGGCCGTGGCCGAACAAGCACTTCTACGGCTGCACGTACGCCGATCCGAGCGAGCCGGGGAACCTGCGAATCGCGAGTCGCTTCAGCGAGTACAAAGAGGGCTACGAAAACTTCGACATCCAAGGGGCGAGCAACGCAGTCTACGAAGGAATTGAGCACGTTCGCTGGTTGTTAAAATATCAGGAGACGTTAGGCTCGCCGCGGTTGATGGTGCACAAGGCGAGTTGTCCGAACCTGTGCCGGGAGTTGCGGACGTACCGCTGGGAGAAGGGGAAAGAGACGGGCGTGAACCCGAGGGACGCGAGGCCGGTCCCGTTGAAGAAGGATGATCACGCGGTCGACGCGTTGCGATATCTGTTGTTTACCGAGGCGAACAAGTCGGGGATCACGCCGCGGGCGAAGAGGCGGGAGCGGGATGCGGGTAGGTTTGGGATTCAGTTAGGGAGGACGGGGCGATGAGTGCCAGGCAGATGATCCTGAGTCTCGTATCAAACCTGAAGCCGGGACAGCAGATCGAGATTTCCCGCAACCTTCTCCGTGAAGTCGGTTCAAGAGAATATAACGGGGCGACATTCACTCCGGCCGACAACATTATGGAAAATATAATCGGCAGTGCTTATGAGTTTTGGTACCAAGAGGTTTTCGCGACGGGCAACGTGATTTTTGGGAGATTGTGCAGACCGCTATCTGATGGCGGTCGCACTTACACATCCCCAGACAGGAGGTACAAGTCGCGATGAATCCCTTGTTCCGTAATTTCTATAACGCGATCAAGTCGGCCATCGAAGCCGAGAAGCAGGCGTTCAAAGCCGCCAAGCTCCTCGCTCAGTCTGGTCGCCGAGACGCAAAGGCCAAGATCGAACAGGCCCGCCGAGACATCGCCGCGATGCGGAATCGGCCGGCACTTGCGAAGGCGTCCACTTGGGATCGGGTCATGCGGCGCCTGGGGCCGCTTGGGGCTGTAGTGGGGGCGATGCTGCGGCCCCAGGCCCGATCCCTCGTGGACAACGTCGACCGCGAACTGCGGGTCGCTGCGGAACTTATGGCCCAGATGGGATTCGACATCACGCAGCAGGAGCGTGATATCGCCCGCTCGAAGTCGCTGCCGACGTCCGAGGGCGTTCGTTCCCGCGAGCCGCAACCGACCTTGCCGCTGACGCTGCCCGGCGACCGTCAGCGGAACGATCAGCCGGACGGCGGTGACAGCACGCAACGCCAGACGACCGGCGACTCGACGCCTCAGCCCACCGCGAGCGACATGGTCGTCGTCAACATCGGCGGGCAGCGGATGCGGCTGCGGGCGAACAGTCCGTTCTTCACCGGCGAAATGATCCGCGTGAAGTCGAGCAACGTCCATAGCATCGGCTACAAGTGGAATCACGCCGATCCGGCCCGCGGGACGCTCGTCGTGCGGTTCCTCGATCATCGCAAGGATCGCGGGGTGAATCGTGCCGGAGCGGGCTACGAATACTACGCCGTGCATCCAATGGTGTTCGCGGCGTTCATCCGGGCGAGCAGCAAGGGGAAGTTCGTCTGGGACAAGCTGCGGGTTCGCGGTACAGTGTCCGGCCATCAGTACCGGTATTCGATTGCGACGCTGGCGAGCGACGGGTATGTGCCGCGGAAGGCCCGGCGGCGTGGCGACGACGAGTATTTTTTGAAGCGGACGGTTCGCGGGCGGAACGGCCAGAGTTACGCATCGAAGCTGCCGGATCAGTATGTCGGGAAGTATCGGCCTCGACCGAGTGGCGGCGGGCCGAATCGCGGGACGCCGAACCGGGGGAGATGATGCTTCGCACAATTCTTTCTCAATTCAGATGGTATCGCGCTAATTGCGGTGGATCTTGGATTAAGTGGCCAGGGAAATTGTGGCAAAAAGTCCCTGACGACTATCTCGACTCTCAGGAGTTCAGAGACAAGGCGGCAAAAAAAATGTGCCACATTAGTTTTCAGCAATGGACCATTACGCAAGTGAATGCCAGAGGGATTCGCCACTAGAAATACGCTAGAATGTCACGGGGATTTAGCTTAGTGGTTAGAGTGCCGCTGCCACCTTTGGAAGTTTTCTAGAGACAACCAATAACAAGTGCAGCGGAGGCCGTGGTTCGATTCCGCGAATCTCCATAAAAATTCATCGGGTCTGACAACAGCCCCAGCATGCCGCAGCCGCACATCGGCCGCGTCTCGCTGGGGCTTATTTTTTTTGAATCAGCAGGTGCATCATGGCCGAGTTTCAAGACGAGTCGAACGCCGAGACGGTCACTCAGACGTTCAACGCGATCGCGTCCATGAAGAACCGCCTTCCGGCAAGTTTCCTGCAGGCGCGACCGAACGGGAACGGCCGCAACGGCGACGGCCTGCAACTCGGCGTCCGCGATCCTCAGAATCACAAAATCGACTGGATTCTGCCGAACTACGGGCAGTTTCCTCTGTCGCACATTCTCTCGTTCCAGTCCATCGTCTCATCCGGGGCGAAGGTCTATCGACAGTACGACGAAGCGATCAAGAATTCGCTCGACAACGCCCGCTACATGCGGAACGACTGCGGCATCATGGAGTGCCTCGAAGCCCGCCAGCGTTGCGTCGCATTGCTCGACTGGCACATTGAGCCGGAAGACAAGAAGTCGCCCGACCAGATGGAACTGTGTACCGAACTCACGAAGATTCTCAAGCGGATTCGCCGGTTCACGGAATACCGCCGCGTGCTCCTCGAAGCGGTCTGGTACGGCAAGTACGCCGTGCAGCATCAGTACGGCTGGGTCAACATCGGCGGACAGATGCGGATCATGCCGAAGCCGCGTCGCGTCGGTCAGTACGGCTGGCTGCCGATCAACGGCGACAAGCTATGTTTCCGGTTCGATGATGGCAATCTGCCGGACGGAACTTACGAAGATCAACTCGGCATCCGCGTCGGCATGGGAACGGCCGCCGGGTCGCTGATCCGCAACCGCTGGAAAGTCGAGCCGACCGACCGCGGCATGGCGTATTTCATCGACGAAGACGAACGGCGACTGCTGGCGGTGCACAAACACTCGATTGAAGACGCTCCTTACGAGGACGCTCTCGGGGCTGGCATGATCCACGGCGTCGGCGTCCGCTCGCGAATCTATTGGGAGTGGGTTCAGAAGCAAGAGACGCTCGCGTTCCTGATGGAGTATCTCGAACGCTGTGCGGGCGGCATCCAGCTTTGGAAGTTCCCGCAGGGCAACCCGAAGGCCAAAGAGGAAGCCGAGAAAGCGGCCCAGGAGTTCACGGGCGCCGGACGGAACGTGCTGATGGTTCCGATCCCCGCCGGCGACGAGTACGGCCAGTACGGCGTCGAAGTGATCGAACCGGGCATGGCCGGGATCGACATGCTCCACAACATTTTGACGAGCTACTTCGGTCATCGCATCAAGCGGTACATCCTCGGCCAGATTCTTTCGTCAGAAGCTGAAGCGACCGGCCTCGGCAGCGGTCTCGCCGATCTGCACATGGATACGCTCATGCAGATCATCAAGTACGACGCGACGAACCTCGAAGAGACGATCACGTTCGAGCTACTGCACTGGCTGAAGGAGTGGAACTTCCCGCAGGCCCGGAACATCCATGTCGAATTCAAGATCGACACGGAGTCGCCGGACGTCGAGAAGAAGCTCGAAGCGTGGAGCAAAGCCTACGAGATGGGCTGCAAGCTCAAAGAACAGGACGTGATGGACCTGATCGGGGCTGCGATGCCCGGCGAGGAAGACAAGGTTCTCGAAAAGCAGCAGCCGATGGACGGCGACGGCATGGGCGGTGCAGGCGGAATGTTCGGCGGACCGAGGCCGGGGGCGGCGTTGCCGGAAGGGATGGCCGGCGGTCCGACGAAAGAGCACGCGGACGCGAGCGATCCATCGAAGCAACCGCCTCAGGTGCCGGCGGGGCTGGACGATGAAGGCGATGATCCGATTGAGGGGCGGGGCGGCCCGAAGGATAAATTCTCGGAGTTCCACGAGGCCGATCATCCTCGCGACGACAGCGGGAAATTCATCACGAAATCACGGATCGCGGCGGCGAAGAAGGACGGGTTTCAGGCCGCTCAATTGCTGCTGAAAACGACCGATCCAGCGAACCGCGAAAAGTTGCTGAAGCATCTCGGCGATGCCGGAAAAGAGGCGATGGGAACGGTCAGTCGGATCGAGAAGACAGCGTCGGCGAATCCTGTCGGAAAGCCCGCCACAAAACAGCCGAACATCCTCGCCCACATGGCCGCGATCAATCCGAACGCAGAACACGGCGACGTTGTCCTGGCGAAAGACCTGAAGGCCCGCGTCCGCCAGCAGAACCCCGACATCGACAACGCGTCTCTCGACCGCCTGCTGCTGGATTTGTTCAAAAAGCGGATGGTCGTTTTGAGCCGAGCGAACCGTATGGATGTCACGCCAGCGAACCAGCATGAGTTCATCCACGATCATCAGCCTGGCCGGAAGGATCAATGGGACGTTCCGCAGCCGGACGTGTTTTACAACACCGTGGCGAGATGGTCAGATGCGGATCGGTACGCTCGCAAGCCTGCCAAGGGACAGGGGAAATTGTTCGGCGACGGGCAGCGGACAATCGAGTGGCGGGAAGAGGATCATCCTCGCGTTCCGGCGGGATCGGAGCATGGCGGAGAGTTTTCGAGTTCCGGAGCGGGCGATGATGGCGACCATTCTTCCGGTGAACCACGGAAATTTCTCACTGCTGGCCAAGCAGCCATTCAAGGCCTCTCTCACGCCAACTGGACGCATCCTATCAGCACCGCCTACACCACGGAGCAGATTCCCGAGGATCATCCGGCCTGGAAGTCGATCCAGCACGGCACCGCGCCGTCTATCGGAGAATTCAACGAAGCCCGGCGGATTTACGGTCAGCATGTTCGCCCGCTGAACAGCGACAAGATGGGGAAAGTCACCGGCATCGCCGACGACGCGAAGTCGGTCATCGTGACACACGCCGACGGTTCGACCTCGGTCCACTCGCCCGGCAACTTACATCACCTCGGGGCGGAAGCCGCTAACCGCGCGACGTCGGGCGGCGCCCTCAGTCTGGCAAAGCACGCGGAATACTTCGGGCCGCAACTGGCGTCCGAGGCCATCGAGAAGAACGAGAACATCAGCGAAACGATGAAGCGGCACGGCCTGGACTCGGTCAAGCATCGGGAAATCCGCTCGGCCATCTCCGAGGCCTACATGAAGGCCAAGGAAAAGCAACAGTCGCAACCGGAACCGCCGAGCGAGGCCCGGCAGCGAGCGATGGACCGGCAGCGGGAGTTGCAGGGCGGCGAGGGGCCTAATCGCAGCCAAGTTAAAATGAGGTTGTCGCGTAAATTCGACGAAGCGTTCGGAGTGTAGAGTAGCGGAGAGTAATTATGCCGCAGAAGCCTATCAACTGGGACGAATCCGAGCATCCCCGCGATGCGTCGGGTGAGTTCGCCGAGAAAGCGGCAGCGGCTACTCCCCCGCCGCGACAGTCCTTGATGTTCGACGCAAACAAGACCGCCCGGTTGTTTGAGGGTGCGGTCTACGAGTCCACGAAAAAGGCGAAAAAGAAGGTCGCCGAGAAGTCATCGGGTCCGTCTCTGCTCGAAAAGATCGAGGACGAAGTCGCTGCACGAGCCGCCGCGTCAAAGCCTCTCGACAAGCAGATGGAGTTTTTTTCGAGGATGCGGGATGCGATCAACCTGTACGCGTCCGAGCCGTCGCTCCTCACGACAACGAACCCTCAGCGGCGAGGGAGCGGCGACGAAAGCGACCTGCGAAAATCAATCCGCAAGGCCGCCCTCGAAACTGACCGCAATCCGTCCGACGAGCAGAAGGAAGCCGGAAACTACCGCAAGGGCAAGTTCCGCTGGAACGGTCTGACGATCGCGATTGAAAACCCCATCGGGTCGATCCGTAGCGGCGTCAGTAAGTCTGGCGAGCGATGGCAGGTCCGGATGCAGAGTCACTACGGCTACATCCTCAAAAACATCTCCGAAGCGGACGGCGATCACGTCGACGTGTTCGTGGGGCCGAACCCGGAGTCCGATCTAGTCTGCGTCGTCGACCAGAAAACTCGCGGCGGGCGGTTTGACGAACACAAAGTGATGATCGGATTTACTTCGGTTCGCGATGCCCAGCGGGCGTACCTCGCGAACTACTCGGCAGGATGGACTGGCTTGGAGTCGATCGTCGCGATGACGGTCTCTCAGTTCAAAAACTGGCTGGAGCGCGGCGACAGCGGGGCGAGAATTTCCAGGCAAGTCAGTCGGTACAAAAAGCCCGGAGAGAAGGGCCGCTGGGTGACGATTCACGGCGTCCACGTCTACGTCGCCAACGGCAAGGTGATGAAGGGGCCGTCGCCTCTCGTGGGGCAGCGAGCGGATAGCCTGAAGCCGAAGACCGGCGGCAAGGGCATTCAAAACCCGGTGATGCCGTCCGAGAAGCCTACACCCGAGAAGCCAGCGGACGACGAAATCCAATTCAAAGAGTGGGACGAGGAAGAGGATCGGGCCTGGAAGAAAATCACGATCCCGGACGACATTCACTTCAAAGAGTGGATCGAAGAGGATGAGCCAGAGAAGCCCGTCCCGCGTGGAGCGTCCCGCAAGGCCACGATTCGAGCGGCCGCACAGCAAGCCGCCGAGGCTGCCGAGGTGTCGGTCGACGACGTGCTGCGGTTGATGCCCGAAGCTCAGAAGTACCTGAAGCAAGAGCAGCACGAACGCGAGAAGGCCAAAGCCGCGTTACGTCGCATCTCCGGGCTGAACGCCGGCAGTCTCGCTCGCCTGGAGAACAAGTACCGCGACCACTCGTCGGTCAAGAATTGGGACACCACGTCGCGAGAGTTCGCGGCGAATCATCCCGAGCTCGGGTTCGATCCTGACGGCGACGACACACCGGCCCGCATCTGGAATTTTCTCCGGCAAGGGAAGTCGCCGTACATCTCGGCCTACGATCCGAAAGTGGCCGAATTGGCCGCGTTGTGGTCTTCGCCGAAGCTGCGGGCGGCGGTGAGCGGAAGAATGGCTGGCGACGAGGACGGCGAGGATTCTCATCATCACGTTGACGACCGGAGCGCCGAGTCGGTCCCGTTCTCGCGTGGCCGTGCCATTCAGGCGACGATCGTCAGGAAATTTTCGCGATTTTTCAAAATTCGCCAAAAGATGCTCTTGCGTGGTTTTTGAAGGCTGATCAATAATCTGCCTTCGGTTTGGTCGCCGTCGCTGGCCGCAGTCCTGATGTCCGTCAGGCTGCGGCTGACGGCGAAGTGACTGACAGAAATTCAGCAGAAAACTAGGTCGGACTGTCAACAGCCCGGAGTGATGAGCGGAAAACCGCCGTCATGCCGGGCTGTTTTCTTTTTGGTGAGGCAATGTCCGCAGTCGCCGTTCAACCACGAATGACGAAAACTGTTTTTCGCCCCATGCCGGGCGAGAATCAGGTTTCGTTCATTGAACGCGGCGAACGCGACTTGTACGGGCGATTTCCGGACACCACGCAGCGATCCCGCTATCTCCTGAAGTGCTGGCGTGAGGCCGGCGGCGACCGCGAGTTGTCGCAGATTTCCTCCGAACGCTTCCCGGCGTCCGAGTTTCACACCGTTCACGACTCGCCGATCTTCGCCGAGCACACCACAACGAACAGTCGCGGCGAGCGAGTGCACTACGACCGCAAAAAGCTGGCGGCAATCGTCAAGGCGTGCAACGAGCGGATTCTGGACACCGGCGACTTCGCGGTGCTGTCCGAGGGTCACACGCCGGATGCGGACGCCATGTCCACCGGCGCGAAAATGCCGCCGGTTCTCGGCTACGTCGGCCCGTATCGTCTTGGAAAGATCGGCAACCGCAAGCCGCGTTGGGCGATCTTCGCCGACGAACACTATCACCGCTCCGATATCGAAAAGCTGAAACGACTTCCGCGTCGTTCGCCGGAGCTATTTCTCGAAGACATGATTCTCGACCCGATCGCGGCACTGGGAGCAGAGACGCCGCGTCTCGACACCGGCATCGTCCGCAACTGCCGCAACGCTGCGGGCCAGTTGGTCGAGAAGTATTCGGCGATGACTTACCCGTCCGCCGTCAGCACGTCGCCGCAGAAGTTCCGAGGCGGGAAGGAAACCTACGCGGCAGGAGACGAGCCGATGGACGATCCAGCGAACCAGCCGGGCAACCCGGAAGCCGAAGCACTCGAACGACTTGGCGACGCCGATCTGAACAAAATAATTCTCGGCGTCTCGGCGGCGATCCTGCAATCGAAGCCGTTGCAGTGGGTCGTCTCGCAGATGCCGCCGGACTGGACTCCGGGCGAAGGCGAAAAAGAAGGCGTTCCGGGCGAACAGGTTACCGGAGAACCGGGCGAACAGGTGCCAGGCGAAGAAGGCGGTATTCCGGGCGACGAACCCGAAGTTCAGCTTCCGCCGGGAACTGCCGACGCTGCGACCGACTCCCCGGTCGATGATGACATTCCGGGCGACGAAGCCGCGTTCGAAGGCGACGACACGCATTTTGATCCGGAAGCCGGCGGCGGTCTTGACGACGTTCCCGCCGACGACGCTCCGGCAGACGAAACCTCAGAAACACCGTCCGCACCGCCCGAAGATTCCGCGTCCGACGCGGAGATGGGCGAGATGGACGACGACGAAAAAGAAAAGTACGCGGCGTTCGATTCGGCCGGTCGCCGCGGCTTTCTGTGGGCGTGGCGACGTCGTAAACGTCACCGCGGCGACAAGTATGCGGCCGACTGCGGAGAACCAACAATGCCGAAGCCAGCCGAGCCGCCGGCCAAGGAAAAAGAGAACTATTCCCGTCTGGCGGCGGAAAATCAACAATTGCGGACTCGCCTCGACACGATGGAGCGAGGCAACCGCGAGAAGTACCGCAAGGATTGCTTGACAGACCTGCGGAAAGAGCATGCGTTCGACTTGAACGCGGAACTCGAAGACGTGAAGGACGCCACGGACGAGCAGTTCACGAAGCACTGCGAGCGGATCAAGCGGAACTACTCCCGCATTCCGCGGGAAGGCGAGATGCCGACGCTCCACGGCAGCACGGCGGATTCCGACCCGGTTGCCGCCATCGCCCGCGATCCGGAGCAGGCGAAGAAGTTCTCTCGGATGGCCCGCGAACGTGCCATCAAGTCGATCAAGAACGGCAAGCACATGACGTTCGAGACGGCTCTCGAACAGGTGATGAACGAGGCCGCGGCGGGCGCCGCGACGAAGTAACTCGATGACCAGCGGTCTGACTCGGACCGCATGCAACACAATCTGATCGGTCTGACAACAGCCCGGCGAGACCCGCGAGAAATCGTGTGTTCTGCCGGGCTTTTTTCGTTGAGGAGAACTGCAAATGGATATGCCGAAAGTCATGCGAGCGAACGGGAATATTTACCCGTCTCGCTTCGTGTCGATTGACGCCAGCGACAACAACTCGGTGCTTCAGGCCGCGTCCGGCGCGAGGACGTTCGGCATCTCGTCGGTCGGCGGCCGCGAAGCTCCGATCCCCTCGCTCTCGACGGTCTACGCCGCACAGACCGGCGACGAGATTCCGCTGTTCACGCTGGGCATGACCTGCCTGCTGGAACTCGGGGCCGCGTGCCTCGCCGGCAACCGCCTGAAATCCGACACCAACGGCAAGTGCGTTCCGCTCTCTGCCGGGTCGGGCGTGATGGAGCACTACGGGGCCGAAGCGTTGGAAGCCGGATCGGCCGGCGACTTCGTGAAGGTACTCGTCGTGATGGGAACGCAGACCACGCCGTCCGGCGGCTCGTCGTCGTCCGGTTAATCCCTAGCCCGAAATGAAAAGCCCGCTGCGGACGCCAATCCGCAGCGGGCCGCCGGAGTGCGGGATATCGTGCAGGCCCGGTTTC
>CAZDGB010000099.1:20561-21270 GCA_964504645.1 uncultured Planctomycetaceae bacterium
CAACGAATACCACGCGGGCCGGCGGCTGGTCGGCTGCCGTTTACTCCCCACCCCTAATCCAAAAGCCCGCTGCGCAGGCCATGCGGCTGCGGGCCGACCGACAACCCGCGGCATGCCGCAAGATGCCAGCCCACACAGCAGTCATCTTACCGGCGGCCGCTCTGACCGAGAAGGAGCGAGCCAATGGCGTTTACTTATCCCGTCGGGGCGGCGACGCACGTTCAAAGTTTTGGGCGTGATTCGCTGGTCATCGACTTCAGTCGCAATGCGAAAGACTTCAAGGTCAATCGCTACGTGCAGATCGTTCCGGTCAAAAAGACGACCGATCTGTACCTGAAGATGGGCGTCGATGAATGTGCCCGCGTCGTCAACGGCGATCTCGCCGATTTCGTCTGGGCGGACTCGACCGACCGGCCGAGCGGAGCGGACGGGCTCGAACAGTTCACGTTCCTGAACTACCGCTGCCAGCGTTATCTCTACAACGCTCGCATCGGCTATATCGCGGCGAAGAACGCCGACTGGGACATCGTCCAGCAGCACGCCCGAATCAAGGCGGCTCAGGCGATGACGGGCCGCACGGTCCGCGTCCTCGCCAAACTGCAGGATACGGCCCAATACGACGCGACGCACACGATCGACGTTACGACGATCAGCGACGAGTCGGGGGCGAACTCCGGCAAGTGGACGGCCGGCACGGTCGCGAACGGCA
>CAZDGB010000100.1:0-21257 GCA_964504645.1 uncultured Planctomycetaceae bacterium
TCCGCTGAAGACCTGCGGATAATGGTCGCGGCCCTTGTCCTTGTTGATCGTCGGCGTGCGGCCGAATTCGCTGAGCATGATGACCAGCGTCGTTTCCAGCTTGCCGGTTTCGTGCAGATCCTGGATCAGCGAGGCGAGCGCCGGGTCCATGATCTCGCCGTGGCTGCGCATCGCCGGGAAGTTGTTCATGTGGGTGTCGAACCCGCCGCGATTCACCTGCACGAACCGCACGCCGGCGTCGATGAGCTGCTTGGCGAGCAGACAGCCCTTGCCGAAGTCGGTGTCGCCGTAGCGGTTGATCGTCTTGGTCGGCACCTTGGAAAGATCGAACGACGCGAGCGCGGGGCTCTTCATCAATCGCACGGCGTCTTCGATGGAGGTCTGCGTCGACGCCAGGCGGTTGTCGTTCTTTCCGTTGGAGAAGCGGTTGTTGAAGCGGTTGAGGACTTCCAGCCGCTGGTCGCCGCGGACCTGGGCGATGCCATCCGGGAACGCGAGATACGGGTCCTTCTCGCCGGGCGCGCCGACGAAATAGGCTTCGCACGTCTGGCCGAGATAGCTGGCCCGCGGAGCGCGGCCGCTGACAGTGACGTACGACGGCAAGTCGCCTTGCTGCTTCAACTCGTGCACCACCACCGAGCCGAAGCCGGGATGAATGATGTTGGCCGACATGTTGTAGCTGGTCTGCAACTGATACGTGGCCCGTTCGTGGGCTCCCTGCGTGCCGGCGATCGAGCGGACCAGGGCACAGTGGTGCATCTGCTGCGCGAGTTCCGGGAAGATCTCGGAGATGCGGACGCCATCGGCGGAGGTTTCGATGGCTTCGAATTCGCCGCCGGTCGGAGCGCCGGGCTTCGGATCCCAGGTATCGATGTGCGACATGCCGCCGCCGTTCCAGAACAGGATCACCTGCTCGGCCCGGGCCGCGTGAGCGGTGCCGGCGTAGGCGAGAAGGTCTCGCACCGAAAATCCGAGGAACGAGGCGCCCATGGCCCCCAGCATCGAACGACGGGAAACTTGCAGACCCAGCGGAGAAGGCATGTTTCGCTCCTGAACAGTTGGGACGCCCAGGCATGGCGATGCCTGGGCTTCTTTGGTTTCTACCTCAAGAACCGGAATTCGTTGCAATTGAGCAGAATCCACCGCAAGTCGGCCAAGCCGTCGGCGGGGCTCTTCTGCACGGAGACAATTTCGTGCGCTTCGGACGTTTCATCGGCGTTCGGCTCGCGCGTGAGAATTTCCAGATACGCCAGGCGGATCGCCTCTTTCACGTTCGGCTTGGCGCCGGCGAGGAGTTCGCCGACCGGCTCGAGTTCGCCGACGCGGGACGCTTCATGCGTGAGCCGGCCGTTGAGCATCATCAGCGCTTGCCGCATCGTCGGGCTGGAATCGCGATGCTCTCCCAGCACCGACCGGTCGGTCTGGCCGAAGACCCGCACGAAATGCTCGGGATCGGCGGGCGAGACCATGTGCAGCGAACTGCCGTACCGCGGATTGTCGTCGATCTCCGCCCGTACGAACCGATCGATGTAGTCGACTTCGCGGCGGTAACGATTCTGACTCGCCATCCGCATCGCTTCGATTTCCTCGTTCGACATCACGGCCATTTCTTCGACTTCGACTTCCTCCGCCTTCTGGCTGGCGGCGAGCAACGCGTCGAAGTCGACCGAAATCGCAGCTTCCAGGTTGTAACCCGGCTTCGCGTCTTCGTCGTCGCCCTCGGGCTGGGCTTTCATATCGTTGGCCATCGCGGCGTTGCCGGCGGTCAGCTTCATGTCGAGCGAACCGGGGGACTTCTTCCGTTCCACTTTCGATTCCTGCCACACGATCTTCATGTTCTGGCCGTCAGGATGCTTCACGTCGAAGAGGTGCCCGGCGGTGATGATGCTGTCGTAGAGGGCTTCGGCCCGAATCCGCCGCATCGGCGTCGACAGGAACGCAGCTTCGGTCTTGAGTTGGTTATCGCTGAAATCATGCCCGCGGGCGTAGACGTCGCTGAGGACGACCTCGCGGACGATCCATTTCAGATCGAAGCCGTGGGCCACGAATTCGTCGCCCAGATACGCCAGCGTCGCCGGATGGCTCGGCGGGTTGGCGTCGGAGAAATCGTCGATCGGTTCGACGATGCCGCGGCCGATCAACTCCGACCAGACGCGGTTCGCGAGGTTGCGGGAGAAGTAGCCGTTGTACGGACTCGTGATGAGGAGCGCCAATTCCTTGCGGAGTTCGCTCTCATGGCCATAGCCAGCCCGAATGTTCAAGTTGCGGGCGTCGCTTTTGGCCTCGGCGACGACGCCAGTTGCTTCGACTTCTTCCGACGTTCGCAGCGCGGCTTTTTCCGCGGCGGAGTTCAGCAGGTCATCGATTTCCGCCGACTCGTTGTCTTTCGCCGCGTTCGCCGCCAGAGCGAGTTCTTGGCGGAGCGTTTCCAACCGGGCGACATGCCGGCGGGGGCCGTCCTCCTCATCCAGTCGGAAGAGGAACGTCGGAATCATCGGCTTGCGGGTTTCTTCGGTCTTCGCACCTTCCGGCGGCCAAAGGATCGTTGATTGGGCCAATTCCTGCGTGTAGATCGTCCGGGTCCGCTGATTCTGGACCCGCTGCGTTTTTCCAAAATACGCCGCGAGACCGTAGAAGTCTTTCTGCTTCCACTTGTCAAACGGATGGTCGTGGCACTGAGCACATGAAACTCTCAGTCCCATAAAGACTTGTGCTGTAGTGGCGGCGACGGCCATCGGGTCGGCGCCGTCTCCCAGAATGAAACCGACCTCCGGCACCACATTCGCTTTGCCGCTGGCTTTGATCAAACGGGTGACCAGTTCGTCATACGGCATCCCCAGTTCCAGCGACTTGTGGACATACGCCAAAGCCGCTGCACCACCCTCGCCGAATCCTTTCAGTCGCAACAAGTCCGCATAGAAGACGGTCCAGGTATCGATGAACCGTGGATCGTCGATCAGCTTGTCGACCAGCAGCGTGCGGCGTTCGCCGTCCGGCCACGCAAAGTATTCCTGAATTTCAGCTTGCGTCGGGATTCGCCCAATGAGATCGAGGCTGGCCCGCCGCAGAAACGCCAAGTTGTCGATCGGCTCGGCTGGGGTGAGCGTTTCGCCCCGCTCCTGATTTTCGCGGGTCAGGATGTCGTCGAGTTCGCCAGCGAAGCTGTTGGACGCACCCATCAAGGCGAAGAGGGACAGCCAAACAGGAACGCAAAGCCGTGGCATGGAACACTCCTGTACGTAGACACAGGTTTCCGCCGCGCGGACGAACCCTTATGGAACAGATCTCACAAGGTTGGCTGGTTGTTCGTGGGAATTCCCGAGTCAAGCCGGGAAAGTCCTGAAATCATTGGGTCGCCAGATGTTCACAATAACCGGCAAGCCAAGGGCAAGTAAAGACGCCCGTGTTCGGTCCGGTTCCTGAGGAGATTTGACGCGACGGCCCGCGCGGTTACGCAAAAAATCTCGCGCCCATTCGGTCTTGCTTACGCCACGAACATTGCGCATCGTGGCGGTGTTAATGACAGAGACTTTTGCTGCTCCTTCCACCCCACCAGACTTCTCGGAGATTCTCCCATGCGATGGATTTCGGCTGCTGTTCTTTGTGCGATGTCCGCCGGTTCGCTGCTCGCGGGCGAGGTCGCGATCACCAACGTCCATGTCTGCTGTGGCTCGTGTACCGCGGCGGTGGAAGAAGCGCTGACCGGTATCGAAGGCGTGAGCAATCCCTCCGCGGATGTGATGACCAAGACGGTCGGTTTCACGGCAAAAGACGATAAGGCCGCCGAAGCCGGCATCAAGGCGCTCGCCAAGCATGGCTTCTTCGGCCAGGCGAAGCACGCAGGCAAGAAGCTCGACTTCCCGTCGGCCGGCGCGAAGAAGGGCGAGAAGGCGAATCAGATCGACTTGTACGGCGTGCATCTCTGCTGCGGCGCCTGCGTGACGGGCGCGAAGAAGGCCCTGGAAAACATCGGCGGCCTCTCGGCAATTGAAATCGACCGCGCCGCCGGCAAGATCACCCTCAAAGGGGCCGGCATGGAAACCACGAAGGCTATCGAAGCTCTTAACGCGGGCGGCTTTTACGGCACGCTCAAGCCGGAGGAGAAAGCAAAGGACGAGAAACAGAAGTAGAGGTTGAGAACGAAGTGAAAAGGCGGAAGTGTGAGAACCTTCCGCCTTCGCCCCTCTGAAAGTGGTTCGACTCGGCAAACTCTGCATTCTCGCAACCATCCACCATTGCATCGCTTGCGGATGCGGTTCAGAATGAGGGAACACCGCTCTCCCTGAGATTTCCGGACCTTCTTCCGTCATGGCGACCAAACGCGTCATCGGTCCCTTTGAGCTCGGCGACCGAATCGGCGTCGGCGGGATGGGGATCGTCTATCGCGCGGTCTACACCAAGACCGGCACCCCGGTCGCCATCAAGATTCTTTCTCCCGACCTCTCCTCCGAAGAGTCGCTTCAACGCCGGTTCGAGCGGGAAATCTCCATCCTCAAGAAGCTGCAGCATCCGCACGTCGTGCGCTATTACGGCGGCGGCAAGGTCGGCATGCAGCGCTTCTACGCGATGGAACTCGTCACCGGCGGGTCGCTGGAACGCCACCTGAAGGACAAGCAGAGGCTCGATTGGGAAGAGGCGATCCAATACGCGAAGCAGATCGCCGAGGCGCTCGAACACGCTCACACCGCCGGCGTCATCCACCGCGATCTGAAGCCGGCCAACCTGCTCATCACCAAAGACGGGAAGCTGAAGCTGACCGACTTCGGCATCGCCCGCGACACCACGGCGACGGCCCTCACCGCCGCGGGCCGCACGGTCGGCACCTACGCGTACATGGCCCCGGAACAGATTCGCGGCAAACCGCCGGTCGACAAGAAGACCGATCTGTACGCGCTCGGCTGCGTGCTGTTCGAAATGCTCACGGGCGAGACGCCGTTCGCCAGCGAGAACCAGGGCGAGATGCTGATGATGCATCTCAAGGAAGATCCGCCGCGCGTCACGTCGCTGGCCCCGAACGTGCCGATCTGGCTGGAGGAGCTGATTTTCGACCTGCTCGAAAAAGAGCCGGAAAAACGTCCGTTCGACGCGCTCGCCGTGCAGGTCAAGCTCGACGAAATTCTGACCAAGGTCGAAGAGCAGAAGAGCATCGCGGAGGCGACGCTCCGGGGAGAAGTGACCCGCGCCGCCAGCACGACGCAGGGCGACCTGAAGAATCTGCTCAAGAAGAAGAAAAAAAAGAAAAAGGACAAGTCGCCGTTCTGGGAAAAGGCGTGGTTTCTCTCGCTGTGCTTTCTGGTCTTCGCGACGGCGGTGGGCGCGTTCACCTACACGCGGATGTATCCCAGCGAGAACGCCTTGCTATCACGCGTGGAAAAAATCACGACGGGGACCGATCCCGGCGAATGGGGCGGGGCACGGGCCGATCTGGAGCAGATGCTGACGCGGTTCCCGAGTGGCCCGCACGCCGGTAAGGCCCGCGATTACCTCGATCAGATCGAGATGAACCTCGCCGAGCGCCAGGCCCGCAAACGCCTGGAACGCGGTGCCGACCCCGAAAGCGAAGGAGAGCGGCTGTTTCTGGATGCCGACCGTATCGAGAAATTCGGCGACCGGCAGTTGGCGCTGGAAAAATACGAGAGCATGGTCCAACTGCTCAAGGACGAAAAGTATCGACCGTACGTGATGTTGGCCAAACGGCAGATCGCCAAAATTCAAGCCGAAGGCACGGAAGGCTTGGATCGCGTACAAATCGTCAATCGGGCCTTGGCCGACGCGGAAGAGTTGATGATGCGGGACAAGATCAAGGCCCGGCAAGTCTGGCAGAGTATCGAAAAACTCTACGCCGGCCACAGCGAACTCGGGCCGCAGGTGGAACACGCGCGGAAACGGATCGACGGCAACACCGACGGGACCTGGCCGCCGCGGGAGAAAGTGGCGGAAGAGTCGCAGGAGGAGCGCTGAGGCGAGCGTCGCAGCCATTCTCCAGTTGGAGGACGTCATGGAAGTGCGGATTCAATTTAGCCGCATGCTCCTGTTGGGCAGCTGCTTGCTTGCCGGGTGTGGGAAAAGTCGTCCGGAACCAGCGCCCGCTATCGACGCCAATCTGTTGGTCAAAACGCCTCGGCAGACTGAGACTGGGTCTGCACCAGAAGCAGAAAGTGACGGCGAGCTTTCGGTGACGATTGAGCTGGACGATCCGTCCGGCGATTCGAAACTCAATCTGAACGAATCGTTCTACGTCGTCATCACCAATCATTCTGATCGGGACATCCGGCTCTGGAATCCCGAATCGTGTCAGGGCTACGCCCAGATTTCGTTTACCTTTGTGAACACACGCGCGGGCAAGACCTACACGCTCCAAAAGCAACCGCTGGGGGACCACGCATTCGAAGACCTTGAGGATCCTGAGAGCGGCGAAGATCTGAATGTTCTCCGAATAGCGCAGGGTAATCGGATCAAATTGGCTGAGAACTTCGGCGCTATCCGGGGCGAACGCGTGTGGAAAGGATTGCCCACTCCGAATACGTCCGACCGCTTCGAAGTGACCGCTCGGATCGAAGCGCCGGACGGCCCTGCCGAACGCGAGCGGGGCCTCTGGACCGGCGCGAGCGTCAGTTCGCCGGTGAGCGTACACCTCAGTGATCTGAGAGCGCGAACACCGCTCGATTGCCTGTGGAACGGCTATCCCGAGGCGGCCATCGAAATGATGGAAGCCGATCCGGAATTGATCGACAAACGCGGAGACGATCGCTGTACCCCGCTGCATCACGCCGCGCGCTTTGGATACGTGGATGTTGTCCGTTGGCTGCTCGACCATGGCGCGGACGTGAACGCAGTGGCCTACAACGGTTTCACGCCGTTGCATATGACGGAGAGTCCCGAGGTGGTCCGGTTGATGCTGCAGAAGGAGCCGGACTTAACGAAGATCGATGTTCGAGGTCAAACGCCGCTGCAACACGCGGCTGCGGAACTGGAACGAGCGCTCGGCACGAAACACGAACGACAGTGGCGGGAAATTGTCGAACTCTACAAAGACGCGGGTGCGGAGATCGACATCCTGACGGCGATCCATCAGAATGATCTTACCCGGGTGAAAACCATTCTGGAGAAAGCCCCCGAACTCGCGGACAACTATCAACGTCAAAGCCCGTTGCGGACCGCGGCGTCGCTGGGGCGGCTGGAAATCTGCCGCTATCTGATCGAGAGCCATCACGTCGACGTGGACGATTTCGAGCGGGGTGGCGGATATCCCATCCTCAAGGGCGCCTTGGCTCATCCGGCAGTCGTTCAATTGTTGATCGAACACGGGGCCGATCTGAAAAAGCGGATCACGTGGCAAGGCTTTCGGACGGGCATCTGGATCATCGGTGACGACGCGACGGCGTTGCATTACGCGGCCGATGACGGCGTTCCCGAGACGGTGCGCCTTTTAATCGACAACGGCGTCGATATCTTCGCGACCGCACACGACACATTCCACAAAGAGCGTCAGCAAACGGCGCTGGAGGTCGCCGCGATTTTCGGAAAAGGAGACAACGCGGACGCCATCGTGAACCACCCGAAGTTTGACGCCGCCGATGCCGCGTTGCGTCAAACGCAGCTTAATCAATGCCTGCTGCTGGGAGCGGTGCCGACGTGGTTGGCGCAAGAGACGCAGTGCGTCAAGCTCGTCCGGGTATTGCTCGACAAGGGAGCCGATCCGAACGCCAGCCGCAACGGTGTGACGGCGCTCCAGGCAGCCGCGAGCGCCGTTCATCCCACCAGCAAAGCGGAAAATGCCGAAATCAAGGAAATTGTTGATCTGCTCGTGTCGCGCGGGGCGAAGATCGATCTCGTGTCGGCGGTTGCGCTCGGGAATGTCGCGGACGTGGAGCGGCTGCTGAAAGAGAATCCCCAACTGGCGAATTCCCGCCGCGCCGACGGCTACCCTGCGCTGCACATGGCGGTCAGCATGAACAACAAAGCGATCGTCCGGGCGCTATTGAACGCTGGCGGCGACGTCGATGTGCGGAGTCAGAGCGAAAATACCGGCTATCGAGAAGAAACGGCCCTGTACTGCGCCGCGTTCTGGGATCGCGTGGAGCTCGCGAAACTGCTGATTGAAGCGGGAGCCGATGTGAATGCCGCCACCATTCGCCAGACAACGCCGCTCCACGAAGCCGCTCGAATGGGACATTTGAAGTTGGCGAAGTTGCTGTTGGAACACGGCGCGAATCCCGATGCGAAGGATAACCAGCAAAAAACTCCTCTGGACATGCGCAGTCGACGCAGAGGGCCGGACGCCGACGAATTGAACACGTTCTTGCGCGAGTATCAGGAACGGCAAAAGAAGTAACCTTGCCTGATTGCCGACTTCCTCAATGGGTTTCGCGGATCACGAGCACGTTGACGATTCGATCGTCCTCGCTGATGGTGAATACGATGCGCAAGCCGGGAAGTGTTGCTGCCCGCAATTCATCCTGACGTTCTGTGGCTGCGTTTTCAGGCGCCATCCGCAAAAGAGCGTCAAAGTCGTCGATGGTCTGCGTGAGCGACTTTTGGTCCGCTGCGCGCAGCCAAATCCTCGCCAATTCCTGTCGAGCGGACTTGGACCAGATGACCGTGTTGTTTGGCTTCATTCGCGGGCCAATGAGCGAAGATACTCCATCACTTCTTGAGTTGTGAAAGTTTCTTCCTTGTTGGCCAACCGCTCTCGCGCAATGCGAAAGTCTTCATTCAGATCGTCCAGAACATACCGGCCGATGACGTTTCCAGACCGGTCTTGCAGTTCGACGACCTTTGAAGTTCGAGCGATGCGTGCCTGCTCATCGTCAAGAATCAAAGTGGTCATGGTTCACTTGGTCCTTTGTCGCATTATGGCCCCGTCAATTCCACCAACTCCAGCTTCCGCTCCTGAATCTCCTGCGCCGCGTCGGCTTCGACGTAGTCGCTGTGGCAGGACGCCTTGTTGGCTTCCGCGCCGACGGCTTTTTTCGTTTTGCTGGCGAGTTTGTGAATTTCGTCGGGGCTTAGCACGCCGCGCTTGGCCAGGATTTCCTGCTGTTCCTCCGAGAGCGCGGCGGAGACTTTCGCCCGGTCCCATTGGTAGTGCTCGTCCTTGCCGGAAGTGAACTCGACGATCTCCTTGCTGATGCGGACGCTGCACCAGTCGTGGCCGCACATGGCGCAGAAGTCGGTGTCGACGTCGAGGTCTTCGTCGTGATAGGCGCGGGCCGTGTCGGGGTCGAAGCTCAACTCGAAGTGTTTCTCCCAATTGAGAGCCGCGCGGGCTTTCGTCAGTTCGTCGTCGCGATCGCGCGTACCGGGGATGCCGAGCGCGACGTCCGCGGCGTGGGCCGCGATCTTGTAGGCGATGCAACCCTGTTTGACGTCATCCTTCTTCGGCAGTCCAAGGTGTTCCTTCGGCGTGACGTAGCAGAGCATGCTCGCCCCGTGGTACGCCGCTGCTGTGGCACCGATGCAACTGGTGATGTGGTCGTAGCCGGGGAAGATGTCGGTCACCAGCGGACCGAGGACGTAGAACGGAGCGCCGTGGCAGAGTTGCCGTTCAAGTTTCATGTTGTATTCGATCTGATCGAACGGCACGTGGCCGGGGCCTTCGATCATAACTTGCACGCCCTTCCGCCAGGCCCGCTCGGTGAGTTCGCCGAGTGTGGCGAGTTCCGCGAGTTGCGCGCGGTCGGTGGCATCGGCGAGACCGCCGGGACGCAAGCCGTCGCCGATAGAGAACGTGACATCGTACTCCCGCATCACGTCGCAGATGTCTTCCCAATGCTCGTACATCGGGTTCTGCCGGCTGTGGACGATCATCCATTTCGCGAGCAGCGACCCGCCGCGGCTGACGATGCCGATCAGCCGGCGGTTCACATACGGCAGATGCTCCCGCAGCACGCCGGCGTGAATCGTGAAGTAATCGACCCCTTGCTGCGCCTGCTGCCGGAGCGAATCGAGGATCATCGGCACCGTGAGTTGTTCGATCTTGCGGCCGATGATCATCGAATAAATTGGCACGGTGCCGATCGGCACGCGGCTGTTCCGAATGATGGCGTCGCGGCAGGCGTCCAAATCGCCCCCGGTGGAGAGGTCCATCACCGTGTCCGCGCCCCACTTCTCGGCCCACTTCAGCTTTTCGACTTCCTCATCGGTGCTGGACGAGACGGGCGACGCCCCCATGTTGGCGTTGATTTTCGTTTTCGACGCCCGGCCAATCGCCATCGGGTCGAGTTCGTACTGCAGATGGACCTTGTTGGCAGGAATGACCATGCGGCCGGCGGCGACTTCATCGCGGACTTGGACCGGCGTGAGATGCGGCTCGCGTTCGGCGACGCGCTCCATTTCCGGCGTGATGTTGCCGATCCGGGCGTGTTCCAACTGCGTCACCGGAGTGAACTTCGCCGGATAGCAGACGATGCGATAAGTCCCGTTCGATTGCTCGAAGACGCGGGATTTGAGATTCGAAGCGGGAGATTCTGCTCCCGACTCGGGACTCTCGATTCGGGACGTCCACCCTTCCGGCAGAAAATCCCAGGCGGTTTTGTCCGACGGTTGCGGCATGCCGGGAGTATCGGGCGACGAAAACGTCCAGCGGCCGTCGGCGCCGGGGGCAAGGCGCGGCGATTTCGCAAAGCTGCCGGGCGTAGTGCCTTGTGAAGTCGACGACGGATTCGAACCGAGGGACGGAAGAGGGAACAATTCCTGGAACGCCATGCTGCGAACATCCTTTGCGAAACGTGCCGGCCGAGAATCCCGGCCGAGGGAAGCAGTCCTGCGTTCAATCGTAGTCGGAACAGGGGGAAATTCAACGCGGCGAAGTCAGCGAATCGAATCACTGATCTCGAAAGGCCGCGGCGTTTTCCGTATGCTGAGCGGACCAGGAGGCGACTCATGTCGTTGACATTCACCACCCGCGATGAAGAAGCCATCGAGATTCCGTCCGGAATCGACACGCTGAACGGATTCCGCCGCTGGGCTTTCTCGCCCCGGTTCCCCCAACGCGGCCGGATTTCGTTCCTGGACGGCGTGGTGGAGATTGATATGAGTCCGGAAGAAATTGATTCGCATGTGACGCTCAAAGAGGCGCTTACGACGGCGATCAGCAATTTTGCTCGGGACCGCGATCTCGGCCGCGTATTTCCCGATGGGACGCTACTCGTTCATGAAGAGGCGAACATTGCCAATGAGCCGGATGTCATGTTCTGTACCTGGGAGACGATGCTTTCGAAGCAGGCGGAAATCTGCGAATCTCGACCGGGAAACCGCCGCTTGATGGAACTGCGCGGTTCCTCGGACGTGGTTGTGGAAATCGTCAGCCGGTCGTCCGTGCGAAAAGATCGCACGATTCTCCGCGAAAAATACTATGACGCCGGCATTTGCGAATACTGGTTGATCGATGCTCAGGGCGAAAAAATTGATTTTGAACTGCTTGTCCGTGGCGATGGGCGATTCCGCGCGACGCGGCCGGGAAAGGATGGCAGCCATCTGTCGACGGTCTTTCAACGCCGCGTAAGAATCAGCCGCCGGCGCGATCGCGTTGGACTGTGGCTCTACGACATCGAATGGATCGCCACCAGCGCCTGACAACCCGCATCAGTTCGAGGGATCGAACCGTCGCGGTGTGCGCGTCGGCGGGAACGGGGTTGGCAGGTCGATCATCTCGTCGGGTAAGTCCGACGTCCGTAGGTGGCCGTTGCCGGTCGCCGCGAGTTCTTCGGCCTCTTCTTCGAGCCACTCGTCTTCCGCGAGACGGCGCAGGGATTCTTCCACGCTCAGCCGACGATCAATGGCCGAGAACCGATGCAGATCGGCCGCGGTGAGGTTTTCTTCCGTTCGGCTGCGCCGCCGTCGCGAATCGCCGACGGCATAGCCGATCACCGTGGCCAGCATCGCCAGGCCGATCACCGAAATGGCGCCGACCATCCACGGCATCACGTCGGCCGCCGCCAGCGGCGCGTGGGGCAACGTAGCGAGCGAAATGCTATTCGCCAGAATCGTTGGCGCGGCGTGTAGCCGTCCGTCCTGTGTCAGATAACCTTCCCGTTTGAAGAAGTAGCCGGTGACTTTCACGTCGACGCGCGAACTTTCCTGCGGCTTGAGTTCCCGCGGAATCTCGCGGCACACGACGCGATACGGACTCTCACCCGCCTCCGGCGTGCAAATCCAGGCTTCGTACAACCGCGTCACGCTGTGATCGTTTTTGGCCCGCGGAATGTCGTACAACTGCCGCAATTCCCCCGTGAGTCGGACCGGCCGCCCGCGGTATCGCTCGGGCGACGTCATCAGATTCACGAACGGCACCTCCTCGGCGTGCGCTTGCAGATCGTGCGGCGGCACCGTCGGCAGTTTGGCCAGCACGCGGTGGTAGGCGTCCGCTTCGCTCTGACGGATGCCGACCGTGTTGGCCTGCACATCGGCCAGCCAGCGGGCGGGGATGTTCACCGATCGGCGTTCATCGTCGGCGTCAGTCTCTGCGTCGTTGGTGTGCGAATGACGGGCTCGCCGTCGTCGTGCGATCCGAGAATTCTCCGGCTTCGATTGCGCGCCGGGTTCTTCGTCGATTAGAGAGTCGGTGTCAGCGAGGGGCGGTTCGCCCTGGAAGTGCGGATGCGACGTGCCTTGCTTGCCGGCCCCGATTCGCCAGGTCTTCACAGCGAACAGCGCCAGACCGAGCAGCGCGACCAGCCCCAGCATCCACAATTGGAGACGCCGATCCGATAGCGGCGGCGAATTCTGCGACTCCTGGAATTTCACGTCAGCCCCGTCCGTTGGCGCCCCGTTTTTTTACGGTTCGATTGTATCTCGTCGCAGCGCGAGTCGGAATAGGGCTTATTTTCGGTTAGCCGCGTCGCGGCTAACCGAAAGGACAATCTTGCTCACGGTTTAATCTGAAAAATCGCCTCGACTTCCACGGCGATGTTGCCCGGCAGCGAGCCCATGCCGACGGCGCTGCGGGCCCCTTTGCCGTTTTCCTCGCCGAGCAACTCGACCCACAACGTGCTGAAGCCGTTGATCACCTGCGGATGGTTCTGAAAATCGGGCGCGGCGTTGACCATGCCCAGCGTTTTGATGATCCGCACGATCCGGTCGAGGCTGCCCAGTTCCCGCTTCAGCGTGGCGAGCATCGTCAGGCCGACGGCCCGCGCGGCGGCGAACCCTTCTTCCTGCGAGATCGTGTCGCCGACGCGGCCGGTGTGCAGCGTTTTGTCGGGCCGCAGCGGTCCGTGGCCGGAGACGTAGGCCAGATCGCCGTGAATCAGCACGGGAGCGTAGATGCCGCCCGGTTTCGGGGCGGGGGGGAGTTCGAGTTTCAACTCGGCGAGGCGGGCTTCGACGGACATGGGCGGTTCCTGGTTCGTAGGGGAATGAGGATTTGGGGTAAGAATCGGGAAACACGCGGCAAGATTCAAGAGCCGCGCAGGAAGTTCAGCGGCGTTCGCGGCCAAACTCAGCACGGCTTCGTGCGCGGCTCTTGTTTCTTCTTGATGTGTGTTTGATTAGAATCAGTCGTCGAAGATCTCCCCTCAAAGAGCGCCCCATGAAAGAAATTTTTCAGATCCTGGTCTACGTCGGCATCGTCTTCGCGGTGCTGATGATGATCATTCTGCTCGCTGTGTTCGCGGCGTACTTCAAGCTGTGGCTCCGCGGATTCGTCACGCGGGCCCGCATCGGCCCGTTCGCGCTCGTGTTCATGTCGCTGCGGAAGGTCAATCCGACAGCGATCGTCGACGCGAAGATCATGTGCGTACAGGCCGGCTTGCAGAGAATCACCACGCAGCAACTCGAAGCGCACTATCTCGCCGGCGGCAATATCCGCAACGTGGTGCGGGCGCTGATCGTCGCCCATCGCGCGAAGATTCCGCTCGATTGGAACACCGCCGCGGCGATCGATCTCGCCGGCCGCAATGTGCTGGAAGCCATCCAGACGAGCGTCGATCCGAAAGTCATCGACTGCCCCGATCCGCGGCAGTTCGGCCGGACGACGCTCGACGGCGTGGCGAAAAACGGCATTCAGCTCAAGGCACGCGCCCGCGTCACCGTGCGGACGAACATCGCCCAGCTCATCGGCGGCGCGACGGAAGACACCGTCGTGGCCCGCGTCGGCGAGGGGATCGTCTCGGCGATCGGCAGTTGCGAATCGCACAAGGAAGTGCTCGCCAATCCCATGCTCATCGCCAAGACGGTGCTCAACAAGGGGCTCGACTCGCAGACGGCCTATGAAATCGTGTCGATCGACATCGCCGATATCGACGTGGGCGACAACATCGGCGCGCGCTTACAGGCCGACCAGGCCGAAGCCGACATGCGCATCGCCCGCGCCAAGGCGGAAGAGCGCCGGGCCAGGGCCGTCGCCGAAGAGCAGGAGATGAAGGCCCTCACCGTGGAGAATCAGGCAAAAGTGGTGCTCGCGGAGGCGGAAATCCCGCAGGCCATGGCCGTTGCCTACCGCGGCGGCTCGCTGCGCGCCGTCGGCAACGGGCAAAAGTGACATGAACGCGGCTCTGTTCGGTCCGGACGAACGTGTCGTCGCCGTCATGCTGATTCAGATGGCGCTGCGAGAGGACCTTGCCGAGCGCGGCGACCTCACCTGCCAGGCGCTAATCGATCCCGCGGAGCGGGCCTCCGTGTCCGTCGTGGCGCGGCAGCCGGGAGTGCTCGCCGGCGAGCCGGTTGGTCAGCTCGTGATGCGGAAAGTCGATCCGGCGATCGAATGGTCGGCAAAATCGCACGACGGCGACCGGTTGGAGCAGGGCACCGTCGTCGCTGAGATCACGGGGCCGCTGTTTCAACTTCTCGTCGCCGAGCGGACGATGCTGAATTTTCTGACGCATCTGTCGGGGATCGCGACGTTGACGCGGAAGTTCGTCGACGCCGTCGCTGGGACGAAGGCGAAGATTCTCGACACGCGGAAAACGCTTCCCGGGTGGCGGCCATTGCAGAAATATGCTGTCCGTTGCGGCGGTGGGACGAATCATCGGATGGGGTTGTACGACGGCGTCCTCATCAAAGACAACCACCTCGCCGCGTGGACCGAATCGCAGTCGATCGCCGCCGCCGTGGATGCCGCGCAGAAACGTTGGCCGAATGTGCCGATTGAAGTGGAAGTCGATTCGCTGGAGCAATTCGCGGATGCGCTGTCCGGTTCCCCGGCGATTGTCCTGCTCGACAATATGTCCCCCGCGATTATGGCCAAGGCCGTCGAATTGCGAAACCGGCAAGCGCCCGGCGTGCAACTGGAGGCGTCCGGCGGCGTCACGCTGGAGACAGTCGCCGAAATCGCAAAAACGGGCGTGGACCGCATCAGCATCGGTGCGCTGACACACTCCGCGCCGGCGCTCGATCTGGCGCTCGACTGGAAAAACAAAAATTAGCGACGCTTCGCAGAAGCGTCGTCCGTCATCGCGCTATTTCTCCGCGATCCCCTTGCCCAGAAACTTCGGCGGCGCCGCGAGCGTATAAACGGTCGTCTCCACGGCCAGCCGTTCGCGCACATACTTCGGCGACTGCAACATTCCCAGCAACGCCTCGCCGTCGAACATCTTCAGCGTCGCATGGAGCTTGCTGGCTAACAGGTCATCGACGTTCGCCGTCTTCGGCCGTAAGTCCAGCTTCCGATCCGCCGCCAGCGCCAATCCCCACGGCGAACCATACGTCGGCACGTTCGCCGTGATCAGCGACGTATGCGCGAACACCGTCGAAATCGTCTTCAGCACGCGGATCAAAATGTCGACCAGCGGCGGCGACTGCGATCCGGCCTGGTTCACGAACACGCCCCCCGGCCGCAACGCTTTCTTGCAGAGCGTGAAAAACTCCTGCGTGAAAAGCTTGTACGCCGGGCCTTCTTCGATGGGATCGGTCAGATCGGCGATGATCACGTCCCAATGGCCGGGCGTGTTCGCGATCAAGTCCCACGCGTCGCCGACGGCGATCTTCGCCCGCGGATCGTCGAACGCCCCCTGATGAATCTCCGGCAGCAATTCCCGGCACGCCTCGACCACGTCGCCGTCGATGTCCGCCACGACGGCTTCTTTCACCGTCTTCCACTTGAGAACTTCCCGCAGCGCACCGCCGTCGGCTCCGCCGGCGATCAGGACCCGCTCCGGTGCCCCGTGCAGCACGCACGGCGCGTGAACGATTGGCTCGTGATAGAGAAACTCGTCCCCGGTGCACGTCTGCCACTTGCCGTCGAGGACCAGCGCCTTGCCGTACGGCCCGCTTTCGACGACGTACATCTCCTGAAACGGCGTGACGCGATGCGCGAGCAGCTTGTCGACGCCATGCTGCCAGAGGTCGTTGGGTGTGAGTTGTTCGGTGATCCAGAGATCGGGCATGGAGGGTTGAGAGTCGATGGTTGAGGGTTGAGGGTTGAGAGTTTGAAAAAGCGATGCTGGTCGCTTGCGCTTTGCGGTCCGTTCATGGACGTGACGCTATTTCGAAAGGACGCTCGAAGTAGCCATAGCCAGCGGACTAGGGGTGTGGATTCAGGTTTTGTTCAAGTTGCGATCCGAAAAAAACCACGGCGTGTCGAGCAATTCGTTCGAGTTGATTGATTTCGATCAATAATGTCGCGCAGATTTTCCAGGCAGTCACAGGCTCCGGATCACTCGCCGGTCGCAGTTCAACATCCATCTCGACATGGCATTGCCCCGAGTTGCGGCAGTTAAGAACGAGATTGTGCCAATGATCGTGCCAGCATCGTGATTCTTTCCAGCCAGTCCAATCGTCGCACATTTGCTGGAAGTAGTTCGTGATTCCCACGGTGGAATGGAATTCATAGCCTCGAACGGCAGTCGTCTTGAACGGCGGCAGATTCGGCAGAAGCAGTTCGCAATCAAAGCTCAATACAAATCCCGCCTCTGAATCAATCTGTCGGTTGGAAAAGACCAATCGGGCCCCGGAGTCAATTGTCTCGATCACAAACTCATCCATTGTTTCAGCTTCACGACGCTTCTGCGAAGCGTCGCTAACCTCCCTTCTTCTGAATCTTCGCCCATTCGTCCTTCAGCGTTACCGTGCGATTGAACACTGGTTTCGCGCTCGAAGAATCTTTATCGACGCAGAAATAGCCGAGGCGTTCGAACTGGCAGCGGAAGCCGGACGGTTTGTGGGCCAGAGACGGTTCTAATTTTGCGTTGTTGACGATCACTTCCGACTGCGGATTGAGATAGCTGCGCCAGTCCTCGTTCTCCGGGATGTCGGCGGGGTTTTCGATCGTGAAGAGCTTGTCGTAGAGCCGGACTTCGGCGTTCAAGGCGTGTTCGGCGGAGACCCAGTGGATCGTGCTTTTCACTTTGCGGCCGTCGGGGGCGTTGCCCCCTTTCGTCGCTGGGTCGTAAGTGCAGTGGAGTTCGATCACGTTGCCGTGGGCGTCTTTCACAAACGACTGGCACGTGATGAAGTAGCCCCACCGCAGGCGGACTTCGCGGCCCGGAGCGAGCCGGAAGAACTGCTTCGGCGGCGTTTCCATGAAGTCGTCCTGCTCGATGTAGAGGACTTTCGAGAAGGGAATCTGCCGCGTTCCCTGCGACGGGTCTTCCGGGTTGTTGATGGCGTCCTGATATTCGACCTGGCCGTCGGGATAGTTCGTCAGCACGACTTTGAGCGGCTTCAAGACCCCCATGAACCGCGGCGCTGTCTTGTTGAGGTCTTCGCGGATGGCGTTCTCCAGCACCGACAGATCAGTGAGGCCGTTGAACTTGGTGACGCCGATCGTATCGCAGAACGCCCGGATACCGGCCGGCGTGTAACCGCGTCGACGCGCGCCGCAGATCGTCGGCATCCGCGGATCGTCCCAGCCGTGCACCAGTTTCTCATGGACCAGATCGAGGAACTTCCGCTTGCTCATCACGGTGTATGTCAAATTGAGCCGGGCGAACTCGATCTGCTGCGGATGGAAAATCTCGGCCTTTTCCAAAAGCCAGTCGTACAGCGGACGATGGTTTTCGAATTCCAGCGTGCAGATCGAATGCGTCACGCCTTCGAGCGAATCGCAGTAGCCGTGCGTGAAATCGTAGAGCGGATAGATGCACCAGGCGTCACCGGTGCGATGATGCTCGGCGTGGCGAATGCGGTAGAGCAGTGGGTCCCGCATGTTCATGTTGGGATGGGCCATGTCGATCTTCGCGCGGAGCACGTGCGCTCCGTCGGGAAACTCGCCGGCCCGCATGCGGCGGAAGAGATCGAGGTTCTCAGCGACGGGCCGGTCGCGGTACTGGCTGTTCTTCCCCGCTTCGGTGAGCGTGCCCCGTTCCTGGCGGATCGTCTCGACCGGCGAACTGTCGACGTAGGCCAAGCCCTTTTGAATCAGCTTCTCGGCGAGTCGATACAGCTCTTCGAAGAAGTCCGACGCGAAATAGAGGGCGTCCCAGTCGTAGCCGACCCAGCGGACGTCTTCGAGGATGGAATCGACGTATTCCTGGTCCTCGCGAGTCGGATTCGTGTCGTCGAACCGCATGTTGACGCGGCCGCCGAACTTGCGGGCGGTGCCGAAGTTCAGGCAAATCGACTTCGCGTGGCCGATGTGCAGATAACCGTTCGGCTCGGGCGGAAACCGCGTGATGACCTTCCCGCCAAATCGCCCGGAGGCGTTGTCGGCCTCGATGAGCTCGTGGACGAAGTTGGTGGGCTGAGTGTTGATGGCATCGTCGGACATGGAGAGCCTGGCGTGATTGTTGTGGGTGGTGGGTTGCTGGTTGGGGGAAAGCCATCCCGTTGAGCGCGACCGGTTTTTCCAACCTCCAACTCACGACCAACGCCCCACCGTTTCCCCGTTTGTCGCGAAAATCGGGGTGGGAATCAAGCTAACTTGCTTCACCGTACTTCCGAACAATCCCAAAAACTGACTACACTTGATTTACTCTGAATCACATCGCATCGCCGATGCGCCACATTTCCGATTCCCAGGGAGCGTCTGGCATGCCTCGCTGCATCCAATTGATTTTGGCGGGACTTGTGATGATTGCGATGAGAATCGGCAACCTCCCGGCGGAGGAGAAAGACGCCGCTCCGGCTTTGCCGTTGGAAGAAGCGGCTCTGAAAGCGGCCTGGCAAGAGTTGAACGATGAAGACGCAGCGGTTGTGACGCTCCGCCATCTGCGTGGGCTGGTACGGGCGGCTCACAAGTATCACGACGTTCACGGTTCTCTGCCGCCAGCGATCGTTCCGAATCCCGATCTGCCGCCGGAGAAACGCTTAAGCGGATTCGTGCTTCTCTTGCCTCACCTGAACGCGGCCGATTTTCCGCTGGAGAACAAGGTCGGCAAGCGATTCTTCGATGACGCGCTGGCCGAGAAGGCGTTGGAGCTCTACGAGTCAATCGACTTGAAGAAAGCGTGGGACGATCCTGCCAATGACCAGGCCGCTCGCACGATCCTGCCGGCGTTTCTGCTTCCCGCCGGCAAACCATTTCGCGATGTCAACGGGTACGCGGTCTCGCACATCGCCTTCGTCCGCGGCGCGAATGGCGAGGACGATGGCGCGTTCAACGAGACGGAAGGCATCACGTACCTCAATGGCGAGAAGATCATTGCCGATGGGACGGTCAATACGCTCGCATTCGGGCAGATCAGCGATCAATTGGGGCCTTGGATTGCCGCGGGGACGTCCACGGCGCGCTATGCCTATCACCCGTCCGATCAATTCACGGCGCCGACATTCGGCAGTGGACGGCTCGGATGCTACTTCGTGAACTGCGACAGCTCTGCGTACTTCCTGGACGTCGATAAGACCGACGCGGAGACGTTTCACGCCTTGGCGACGCGAGCTGGTGGAGAACTGGTCGATATGAACCGTCTCGCGCGTTTCCAGACGCGCGGGGAATGGAAGCGGGCTAAATGAAAATCGTCAGACGGGCTTTCAACGTTCGGCGAAGCGCAAGTGGATGGCGTTCGACTAATCCCACAGCGCGCGCAGCCCGAAAAACGCCGTGTCCTTCACGCGGCGCACGAATTCCTTGAGCCGGCTGATGCGCGGGTCGGTGCAATAGGTCATGCTGAGGATCACGCGGCGCTCATCCGCGCCGATGGGCGTCGCCCGGTGCCGGATTTTGGCCCCTTCGAAGACAATCAAGGTGTTCGACGGCGTCTCGAAGTCTTGCGTTTTGCCGTCGGGGAGTTGCCGCTGGTAGGTGCCGCGGGAGAGTTGAGGGTGGAGAGTAGAGGGTTGAGGGATGGAAAGACTTAAATCACGCACTGTCTGACCCTCAACTCTCAACCATCGACTCTCAACCAATTAATTTACAAGCGACAATAGCACCGTGAAGTGACGGCCGCGGTAAAAATTGAGGTCGTAGTGCCAGCCGATGTGGTCTCCCGGCTCGTGGTAGCAGAGGATCGACAGCGAGCTTTGGTCCTGGTCGGGCGTGGGAAAAATCGTCTCGCCGGTGATCTGGGACACCCACTGCTGGACCTGCGCGTTATGGTAGAACGCCAGGCCATGCGGCGCCAGCGTGTGGATCTGCTCGTAGGACAGAGTCGCTCCCTTCTTGTGCAGGGGGATGAACGTCCGCTTCATCTGCGGAATCTGGGCCAGCGCTTCGTCGCGAAGTATGTTGAGGCAAGCCGGCGTCACGAAGCTCTCAATCCGCACGATGTGCTGCCGCGCGAATTCCGCCGCCGGCAGCGACGAATCGGCCGCGGCGATTTGAATCGTCGTATCGCGGATGAGATCGGGCCGCTGCGAGGCGAGGCGCGACAGATGCCGCTTGCGGCGCGTGCGGTGTCTGCCCAGCCCAACGGCTGTACTCAAGACACCTGCACTTCCGAGCAGAAGAAGTCCCCACGCAAGCCACGTCATGTGCCGTTGCTCCGCCCGCACGCCCCATGCTGATCGGCGACAGCGCTTCCCAGCAGGAATTGTATGTCGTCGTATTCAGGCCGGTTAGCCAGACGACGAAACGAAAGGCGGCATCGGATTCACTGGTCGAGTTTTGACCGAATCTGTTCCATTCGCTCGGCGTGATCCGCATCGCTGAGGACTGGATGGAGCGCGTTGGTCGGCAACTCCTCCGGAAGATCGACCCAACTGCGGCAGCCGGCGAAGTGGGGCGAATTTGCAATTCGCAGCTCCGTGGGAAGCGCGTACATTCGCACGAGCAAGGCGAACAGACCGGGACGCTTGTAATGGAACCGGTCGCGGACCACATCGTCCGACCAGCCATGCAGGCCAGCGAGTTGAGGCAGAGCTGATTCGTCCGTAACTTCGACGGTCGCTTCGACAATCGCATAGTAGCGGATGGGAATTGCGTCACTCGGAAGCGGATTTCG
>CAZDGB010000101.1:0-21200 GCA_964504645.1 uncultured Planctomycetaceae bacterium
GGACGAACGTTTGCGGTTCCTGTTCGACGATGTCGACGGCGGCAGCCACGCCCTCCTGGAATTGTTCATTCGTCGCGATGATGTGATCGGCGGGGACGACCAGCATGATCGGGTCGCGGTCGATGGCCAGCAGTTGCAGCGCCGCGAGGCCGATGCAGGGGGCCGTGTTGCGGCCGCACGGTTCGAGCAGAACTTGTTCGGGCGGGACGTCGGGAAGCTGGCGGCGGGTTTCCTCGGCGTGGGCTTGGTTGGTGACCACCCAGTAGCCGGCCGGGGGCGCGAGGGGCGCGCAGCGGTCGAGAGTCGCCTGGATCAGAGTCCGGTCGCCGGCGAGCTGCAAGAATTGTTTCGGCCGCGCGCGGCGGCTTTCCGGCCAGAACCGCGTTCCGCTGCCGCCCGCCATGATCACCACATGCAACACAACGTCACTCCCGGATTTCGAACTCTACGCTACAATACTGCCCCGTGGAGACCGCGAGTAGCGAACTCGCTCCACAAAGCCGCGGTGGGCAACCGCGGTCTTACGAATGACGTCGACAAAGAAGGTCCGCGGATGCCCTCCGCGGCTTCGAAAGCGAAATCGCATTCGCGGAGCGAGTGCGCTAGTTTGCCAGAGGACTACGATGGACTTCGAACCGATGGTCGATGCCGCCGTGGCGGCGGGGAAATTGACTCCGGCGGCGGCGAAGAATCTGAAGCCGTGGCTGACGGAGAAATTCTATCGGCCCTATCGCGCGTCGCTGGAAAAACTGATCCGCGACCAGCAGTTCGCGGAGCTCGACCGGCTGTTCTGGGAACGGATTCCGTTCGGCACCGGAGGCCGCCGCGGACCGATGGGCGAGCTTGGCTCCGCGACCATCAATCGGCGGACGATTGCGGAATCGGCGTATGGCCTCGGCGTGTACGTGAAGAAATCGGTCGGCACGAAAGCCTGGAAAGCCGTCGTCGCCTGCGACACGCGGAACCGGTCGCAGGAGTTCGCCCGCGTGACGGCGTCGGTGCTCGCGGCGCTCGGCTATCACGTCTATTGCTTTGAGCATCCCCGCTCGACGCCGGAACTGTCATTTGCAGTGCGGCATCTGGGCTGCGATACCGGCGCCATGATCTCCGCGTCGCACAACCCGCCGTCCGACAATGGTTTCAAAGCCTACTGGTCGACCGGCGGGCAGGTGCTGGCGCCGCACGATGCGCGGATCATCGCCTGCGTCGACTCCGCGGGCGAGATCCCCGAACTGGATTTCGACCAGGCCGTGCGCGACGGCCAGATCGAACTCTTCGGCGAGAGCTTGGACAAAGCCTACATCGCAGCCGTGTCGTCGCTCAGTTTGTCCGCGGCACGCGACATTCCGGCGCTGTTCACGCCGCTGCACGGCGTCGGCGAGACGTCGGTGTTTCAGGTGATCCGACAGGCGGGATTCGCTCAGGTCCACAAGTTCGAGCCGCAGTGCACGCAGGACGGCAACTTCCCGAACGTGCCGGATCATTTGCCGAACCCCGAGCGCCCGGAAGTCTTTCAACCCGCGATCGAGGCGGCCAAAGGAACCGACGTCGCGTTGATTCTCGCGTCGGACCCGGACGCCGATCGGCTGGCCGTTGCCGTAAAAGACGCCGCCGGCGCGTTCCACGTGCTGACTGGCAACCAGATGGGAGCGCTGCTCGTCGATTACATTCTGCGAAAACGCCAGGCGGCGAAGACGCTGTCGCCGAAGCATTTTGTCGTCCAGACGCTCGTCACGACGCCGATGATCGCGACGATCGCCAAGAGCTACGGCGTGCGGGCGATCGACAATTTGCTGGTCGGGTTCAAATACATCGGCGAGACGATCGACCGCGAAGGGCCGGAGAAATTCGTGTTCGGCGCGGAGGAGTCGCTGGGGTATCTGGCGGGAACGTACGCCCGCGACAAGGACGCCGCGGTCGCCGCGCTCTACGGATTGGAACTCGCCGCCGAATTGCGCCGCGAAGGAAAGACGCTGCTCGACCGGCTCGACGAGCTGTACGCGGAACACGGGGTGTATCTGGAAGGACAAGTGTCGCTGACGAGCGCCGGGCCGCAGGGGATCCAGGAAATCGGCCGCATCCTGTCGACCTTCCGCCGCGAACCGCCGAGCGAAGTCGGCGATTTGAAGCTGAAGCGCGTGCGCGACTATCTGACGCAGGAAGTCCGCCAGTTGCCGGACAACACGCGGGTGGAAGGGATCACGTATCCGAAAGGCGACCTGTTGATCGCCGAAGGAGAATCGCCGGACTGCGAAGTGACGATCGCGTTGCGTCCGTCGGGCACCGAGCCGAAGATCAAGTTCTACCTGTTCGTGCGGTGCACGGCGTCAGGGACTGTCGCCCGCCGCCGGGAAATCGCCGAACGCACGCTGGGGAACGCGAGCCGGGCCTGGCGCGGGTGGGCTGATGTGGTCCGTCGTGGGTGAGAAGCGTCCGCGGCCCGCAGGACCGATCGGCGGACCATCGGGCTCCGGCAACTGCAAGCTGGATTCCGCGACTTCCTCGGCGGGATCGCCGTCGCAACGGCACTGCCCGGTGCCGAAATCGGATCCGAGCGTGATCGTGATGTCCTGCTGCTGATTTCTGCGGAGGATTTTCAGCCGCACCACCGTGCCGGGCGGGCGAGCCTTCAAGGCCATCATGTAATCGGCGGTGTCGCCAATCGTTTGATCGTCCATCTCCAGGAGGACATCGTCTTCCTGCAGGCCGGCGAGCATGGCGGGCGATTGCGGAGCGAGGCGGCGAATGCGCACGCCGCTCGGTTCGGATTGATCGCGAGGATCGCGGACCAGCAAGCCGAGGCAGCTCTCGAACTGCCGGCGGACCGCAGTGAATTCCTTTAATTTCAGAATCGCCGCGCGGGAGACCGGCGCGTCGGTGGCGATGTGGACGGACATCGAGCGGTTCTGGCGATGAAAGCCGCGAAAGAACTTCAGGCCGTCGTCGCCGCCCGACCAGTCTGGGCCGATCACCACGATGTCGTAGGGGAACTGCGAATCTGCCCCGCGCTGGACGGCGAGCGGGCTGATCACGAACTTGGCGCCGAACGACTGGATCTTGGAGCACGCCCGCAGCAGCCGCCGGGACATGTTGGCCTGCAACAACTGTTCGGCGGCATGGCGGATGGCGCGCACGTCGTGCACGATCAACCGTTCGATGGCGTCTTCGGCGGCATCGGAGGTCGCCTCATCGGCGGAGACGTAGAGATCTTCCAGCACGAGGAAGATTTGCTCGAACTGGTCGTCCGACGCCTCGGGAATCGCCTCGATCAGGGCGGGGACCGATTCCGGCCCGCGGGACAAGAGCCCGGCGGCCGCGCCGCGCCGCACCACGTCGCGCGAGTTCCCGAGCATCTCGACGAGTTGGGCGGAACTGGACTGGTAGAGCCCGGCGGTCTCGGGGTCTGGACGCGTCACCGTGTAGACCAGGACGGTCACCACAGCCATCACAATGAGGATACGCCAAGTCCAACCCTGCATGGCAGCCTCCTTCTCCTGCGAGAACTCGCCTGCGACCCACGCTGTCGCAGATTCTAACTTTCCCCTGCGGGGAAGCGAAGATCAAGTCTTGGAAAAATGGGATCTCCGGATTTTCAGAATTCGATGTCGAGAAGGGAGTCGGTCTGTTCAGGTCAGCGCGGCAATGTCTCGTAGCGCGTTTCGCCGCGGCCGCTGCGTTTGGCTTCGTACAACACGCGGTCGGTCTCCCGCAGGCAGGCCTCGACGTCCCAGTTTCCCGGGAGAAACGTCACGACGCCCACGCCGTACGTCAACGGAGCAAACTGCGGCTCCAAGTCGGTGAGGAGGGCCTGCCGGATGCGCTGCACGGCGGGGACGGCGGCTTCGGGGCCGGTCTCGGGAAAGAGCGTCACGAACTCGTCGCCCCCCAGCCGCGCCACGAAATCGTACTGGCGAATCTGCCGCGAGAGCGTCTGGGCGGTGACTTGCAGCGCGCGGTCGCCAGCGGCGTGTCCGCGCTGATCGTTCACCGCCTTGAAACCGTCGCCGTCCCAGACCGCGAGGGTCAGCGGCCGCCGGAATCGCCCGGCGCGGCTCAATTCCGCGGTGCAGCGCTCGTAGAACGCCTGCCGATTCGGCACGCCCGTCAACGCATCGAGCCGGGCGCGACGATGCTCGGCTTGCCAGCGGGTGCGCAGCCCGGCGATCCACCACGCCAAAGCGAGCGCAACACTGGCCTGCAGTGCTATCGAGGCAAACGCGATGCCCGTGTGCTCGGCGGATGTGCACCAGCGTCCAATCAACCACGCGGCCGAACAAACGGCGGCGACGCGCAGTCCGCACCAGCCGCCGAGGAGGGCGAGGCCGGCGACGCCGAGCGCAACGGCGACTTCGGCAACTGGTCCGACGACGGGAATAAACGCCAGGGCCACGCAGAGAACGGCGAGCAAGACTCCGGCGATCGGCGGAGGGCTGTGCACGAACATCTCGTTGTCAGAGAGCGTAAAGCAAATGCTCTACTTGGGCGGAGCCGGCGGTACTCTGAGCAGCGCGTCGATTTGTCGGAGCACGTCGTCGGTCGCTGGATAGATTTTCGGCGCGACGTGCGCTTCCAAGGGGACGCCGTTGGGACCGACGACCTGGGCGGGCGGCAACGGGAAGACGCCCTCTGTGACGACGAACGATTTGCCGTGGCGCAGCACCGGCACTACCCACGCGGTGTTTTTCGGCGGGAGCTGCTTCGGCAAGTCCTGCACGGTGACGGGGCCTTGCAGTTCACCGCGTTTCAGTTCGCGCTCGACGTGAAACGTTCCCTTCGCCGGATCTTCGCAGCGGCCGACGAAGACGAAGTGGGATTCCTCGATCTGCGCGCGATTCACGACGTCCGGGTTCGCGGTGTTCCAGGTCATCGCGGCGAGGGCGACGATCCAGATCAGGACGGCGGCACCCGCGCAGCGCACGCGCAGCGAAGTGTGCCACGCAGCACGGCCGACGTCTTTCGTTTCGATCGGCGCGGCAACGGGGGGCGCGGCGGACATCAAGCGCAAAAGGCTCGAGAGGTGTCGATGACGTACTCGTTCAGGAAGGCGTCGTCGAAGGAGTAGACGGCGTCGAAATCGCTGAGGTGGTCGTGCTCGGTGCGGCGCAGCTCGCCGATCTCCACGAGTTCGAACACGATGCGGCCGAAGTCGGACGTGTCGCGCACGCCCCACGAGGCGAAGACGGTCGGTGCGAGCATGCCGTACTGCTTGGACGCCAGGATGCGAACCCCTTCCAGCAATTCGCGGCCGGAGATGTGCGCGCCTTCATCGTGCTGATGCGCCGAATTCGTGCGGCTCAACAATTCCTGCGTGGCCGACAAGGCTTCCTTGATGAACAGGTAAGCCTGGTGATGATAAGTCGGTCGTGAACGTGGGGAACGCCGGATGATGCTCATGGTGCCCGCTCACTGAAGATCGCCCCGCCGCAACCACGCCCCACCTCTGCTGTTTGCTGGCGGTGTGCCTCGCGGAAGTCGGCCGCGAATCGGATGATTCCAGGAATGATATAACATACAGGGAAAATCGCGTGCAACGGAAGTGTAGTTTTGTGCCGAGACGAATCAGTGAAAATGGATGATTGACCGGGCTGCGACCGGCCCGCTGCGAGCCCGCAAGCGTCGATCGCAAGCTTCGCTTCCGAATCACGCTTGCGAGTTCGCAGCCGCGTGCTCTACGCTCGATTTCATGAGCGGTTCCCTCGAAAGCGCAGCGCGGCCCCACGTGGTGATTCTCACGGCGGGCGGGGCCGGCATGTTCTGCGGCAGTTGCCTGCACGACAACACCTGGGCCCGCGTGCTGCAAGCGTCGGGCTATGAAATCAGCCTGATCCCGACTTACACGCCGATCCGTGTCGACGAGGAAAATCTCAGCCAGTCCCAAGTGTTCTTCGGCGGCGTCAATGTCTATTTGAATTCGCTCTGGTCGTGGTACCGGCGGCTGCCGGCGTTTCTCAAGCGCGGCCTCGACCATCCGGCCGTCATCCGCGGATTGACGCAGTTCGGTTTGAGCACCGAAGCCGGCCAACTCGGGCAGTTGACCTCCGACATGCTCGCCGGGGAAGACGGCCCGCACCGCGCGGCGATCGCGGAGCTCGCCGCCCACATCCGCCATTTGCGGCCCGACGTGGTCCTGTTCACCAATGCGCTGCTGTCGGGCGCGCTGCGGGGGATTCGCGCTGCGACGTCGGCGCGGCTGCTGTGCATTCTGCAGGGAGACGACATCTTTCTCGAAGGGCTGATCGAACCCTACAAGTCCCGCGTATTGGCGGAGGCCAGCCGGCGGGCCGCGGAGTTCGACGGCTTCGTCGTGCACAGCCGGTACTATCGCGATTTCATGTCGGATTATTTGAAGTTGCCGGCGGAGAAGTTCCACGTCGTGCCGCTGACGATCGATTGCCGCAAGCACGACGGGCGCCCCAAGCCGGAGCTGCACGCTCCGCCGGTGATCGGCTATTTCGCCCGCATCTGCCGGGAGAAAGGGCTGCATCAGCTGGTGGAAGGCGCGCTCCGGCTCCGGCAGCGCTTGCCGCAGTTCCGCATTCGGGCCGCGGGATACCTCGCCGCGGAGCACAAACCCTACCTGGAGTCAGTTCGAAAGCTGGCGGAGCCGTTGGGCTCCGATTTCGAATACGTCGGCAGCCCCGACACCCATGCGGAAAAGGTCGCGTTCCTGCAATCGCTCGACGTCCTCTCGGTTCCGACGGTGTACCACGAACCGAAAGGGATTTATCTGCTGGAGGCGTGGGCCAACGGCGTGCCGGTCGTGCAGCCGAGCCACGGAGCGTTTCCGGAACTGGTCGATTCGACCAGCGGAGGGCTGCTCTATCCCCCCGATGATCCCGAGTCGCTCGCCGCAGCTCTGGAGCGCATGCTGACGCAGCCCGCAGTCCGGCGCAACTCTGCCGAAGCCGGCTGGCAACGCGTGCGGGAAGCCCACGATTTCTCGTCGCTCGCCGCGGCGTCAGACGCGCTGTTCGGCGTCTCCTAAAGCCGCGGATGGCATCCGCGGTCTTCGGCCTTTCCTAAGCGTCATTCTGAAGACCGCCAACCGCGGCGATTCGGCGAAATCCGCCGGTGTCGGCACAACCGGCACCATCGCTACAAGCGCAAATTCCGTCAAAATCCCGATTATCGATACAGATTGCCAAGTCCCCGGTCCGATACTACCCGCAGGTGTCTGCGCCGGGATTGTCCTGCGCAGGCTCGGCATTTGGCACGGGACGGTCACCGTCGGGGTACGACGCATGCGGACACAGCACTGGCGACCGATGTGGTGGTTTTGCTGGTTCCTGGCAACAGGAACGCAAGCACTCTGGGCACAAGGTGATCCGTCAGGTCAGTACTTCCATCCCTATGGCGGAACTCCGGCCTACGGCGATCGGTTCGCGGTGCCGCAGTACTCCGGCATGCAGGCGGCCGGCTATCCTCCCGGCGGCAACGCGTGGCCCGATGTCTCGGCTTACGGGCCGGACATCGACCGCCACTACATGCACAACGGGTTCTGGTTCAACAAGGTCATCAGCGGCGATTCGCGGTACTTCGCGACGCTCGAAGGCCTGATCACGTCGACCGGGACCCTGCCGCAATCTCCCATCGGCGCGCCGGACGTCAACATCGTCACGCCGGAAGTTCTGCTCAACGACGCGCAGCATAACCAGCAGTTCTTTGAGAAGGTCGTGTTGTCGGGCAACGGCACGCCGGAGCGCGATTTCACCAACACCGGCGCCGGCACGACGAACGACGTTCAAATCTTCCCCACCGCGACCGCCGGCTGGCTCCGCCAGAAGCTCAACTCGGGCGGCATCCGGGGCACCTGGGGCTGGTGGAATCCCGATGACAGCGGATTCCAGGTGCAGGGCTGGTGGCAAGACTCCGCGTCGACGAATTACATGGCGTCCGACTTCCCGCTCATCATCAACCTGAACGAAACGAATCCGTCGCTGCCTTCCTTTCTGACCAACGTCAACTTCCTGGACCACCTGCATCCGTGGTTCGGTCTGGCGCTGCCCGGTCCGGATCGCGATGGCGACGGCCTCCCCGGCGTCGTCGTGCCCTACGACGTCTACGTCCGGTTCGATCACACGGCAAGCATCTACGGCGGCAATCTCGATTGGTACTTCTCGCCGTTCTACGAGAAGGACTACCTCAAGATCCGCGGCGTCGTCGGCGCCCGTTTGCTGCAAGTCAATGAGTTCTTCAGCTTCCAGGGAGCCGACAGCGGCATGGGCTATACGCTGCAAACCAACCCGGATTTCGACAGCACCGGGACCGGCAGCGGCTCAGGCCAGTCGACGCCCAGCATTCCGCAGTTGATCATTCAGAGCGTCGATGCGGAATTCGCGTCGCCGTCCCCCTCCGTGGACGGACAGCAGGGCCTGATCTTCTCGCTCTTGCAGTCGCGGAGCAACGGCACCTTCGCCGGTCCCGAAGCGGGCGTCCGCATCGACGTCGGCGGCGACCGCTTCAAGTTCTGGCTGCAATCCAAATTCGGCCTCCTGGCGTACAACTCGCAGCGGAAGATCAACGGCTACAACATCGGCGACCACTTCGACATCCTCTCGCCGACCGCCCCCAACCCGGACGGTTTGCCGCTCGATCCGCAGGTCGACGGCGTGTCGATCAACCCGACACGCGCCGCGGGCATCCAGGGGACGCAGTTCTACGAGTCGAAAACGAACACGACGGTCTCGCCGATGTTCGAGCAAGGCGTGTTCGTGCAGGCGCCGCTCTTCAGCTACGTGCCGGTCGTGCGGAAGATCTCCGCGTTCGAGAAGGCCGAGTTCCAACTGGGCTACACGTTCCTGTTGTTGGGCGGCGTCTACCGCCCGAACGACAGCATCCAGTGGGCTCAGTTCCCGGACTTCCCGACGATCCAGGACCAAAAGTCGCAGTTCTACACCCAGAACCTGAGCTTGGGCGTGCACTGGAACTACTAACGGGCCAACGCGCTCCGCTCGCGGAGCCTTCGCGTCGCGGCTAATCTCCGAGAAACCCGGTTTCCCCCCCGAGGAAACCGGGTTTCTCGTCGTTTGTGAACTTGCCTTAAACCGCCCAAAACCATCTTTCCGAACCGGATCGACTTCGTTACAATCGTCCATCTCTCCTTGCGACAGCATCCGCCGGGACAACTGGGACGTTGAGCGCTCCCCGCGACGGCTGTGGCGACCTTGACCGCAGGATTTGACCCCGCCCACGGTGTTTTCCACTTAGCCCACAGTGTTTTTTGTAATCAGCCCCCCAGTGTTTTTCGGTACTAGCCCATGCGACGCAACGACTTACGCAATATCGCCATCATCGCCCACGTCGACCACGGCAAGACGACCCTCGTCGATTGCCTGCTCCGCTCCAGCGGGCAGTTTCGCGAGTCGCAGCTCCAGGGCGATTGCATTCTCGATTCCAACGACCTGGAACGGGAACGCGGGATCACAATTCTCGCCAAGAACATCGCGTTGATGTACAACGGGATCAAGATCAACATCATCGACACCCCGGGCCACGCCGATTTTGGCGGCGAAGTCGAACGCGTGCTGCAGATGGCCGACGGTGCCCTGGTCCTCGTTGACGCCTTCGAAGGCCCCCGGCCGCAGACGCGCTATGTTCTCAAGAAAGCGCTGGAAGTCGGTCTGAAACCGATCGTCGTCGTCAACAAGATCGACCGGAGCGATGCGCGTCCGCAGGAAGCGTTGTCGGAGACGTTCGATCTGTTTGTGGAACTCGGCGCCGATGACGCCACCCTCGATTTTCCATACATCTTCGCCAGCGGCCGCGGCGGGTTCGCCACGCACGATCCGGAAAACTTCGGCAACACGATCCAGCCGCTGCTGGATTTGATCATCGAGAAGGTGCCGGGGCCGAAGGCCAATCCCGACGGTCCGCTGCAAATGATGGTGACGTCCCTCTCCTATTCGGAATTCGTGGGCCGCATCGCCACGGGCCGCATCGTCAGCGGTTCGGCGAAGCCGGGCCAAAAAGTCGTGCTGATGAAGGCCGACGGTTCCGTGGTCAACGATGAGATCGTCACGGTTGAAGCGTTCGAGAAACTGGGCCGGACCGCGGTGGCGGAAGGGACGGCGGGAGACATCGTCGCGCTGACCGGCCTGGAGAAGCCGGAGATCGGCGATACCGTCGGGTCGCCGGATCAGCCGATCGCGTTGCCGCGGATCAGCGTCGACGAGCCGACGATCTCGATGACGTTCACGATCAATTCGTCGCCCTTGGCCGGCCAGCCGGGCGGCGGAAAATATCTGACGAGCCGCCATCTGCGGTCTCGCCTGATGCGGGAACTGGAGTCGAACGTCGCTTTGCGGGTCGATGAACTCGCGGAGAAAGACGCCTTTGAAGTCTCGGGCCGCGGCGTGCTGCACCTGTCGATTCTCATCGAAACGATGCGGAGAGAAGGTTACGAATTATCGGTCGGCAAGCCGACGGTCATCCGCAAGCAGATCGGCGGCAAATGGCACGAGCCGTTCGAAATTCTCGAAGTCGACGTGCCGACTTCCGACGTCGGCCCGGTGATGGAAATCGCCGGCAACCGCCGCGGCACGACCGTGGAAATGACGGGCAATAACACCGGGTTCACCCACGTCGAGTTCAGCATCCCGTCCCGCGGACTGATCGGCATTCGGACCCGCATGCTCAACGCCACGCGCGGCGAGGCCATCGTGCACCACCGCTTCGAAGCCTACAAGCCGATGGAAGGCGAAGTCCCCCACCGCGCCAACGGCGTGATGATCTCGCAGGAACGCGGCAAAGCGGTCGGCTACGCGTTGTGGAAACTGCAGGAACGGGCCGACATGTTCGTCGGACCGGGAGACGACGTCTACGAGGGCATGATCGTGGCGGAGAACTCCCGCGAAAACGACCTGGTCGTCAATCCTGTGCGGGAAAAAAAACTCACCAACGTCCGCTCGTCCGGCAACGACGACAACATCCAGCTCAAGCCGCCGCGGAAGATGTCGCTGGAGATGGCGCTCGAGTACATCGAGGACGACGAGTACGTCGAAGTCACGCCGCAGGTGATCCGCCTGCGGAAGATCCGTTTGACCGAGCAGGAACGCAAGCAGTCGGCCCGCTCGGCGTCGGCGTAGGGTCCGCTGTGCGGACCTAAAAGACGTAGACTCCTTTTTTCTTGAGTTGCAGACTCACTGCGCTGTGTCTTTGCGCGCAAAGCTCTTCCGGTCTCCTCTGCGATCCTTCGCGCCTTTGCGAGAGAGACTGTTTTCGGATTTGCTTCGAGACCCGTCCCGAAAACTCGAAATCGCTCCGCTCGTCGATTACGATCTCACCTGACGCATCAAATTTCTGAAATGCGATGGGAACAGACTTCATGAATCGCCTCGCCAGGTGGATGACGTTCGGGTTCGCGGCGGCACTCGGTTCGATGGCGGCCGCGGCGGACAAACCGTTCGGGCTCGAACAGCGCGTGCCGCTGACCACGTCTCGCGTGCAGGGCCGGCCCGAGCCGCCGCCGCCGTTCAAGCCGGAGCGTCTTTACTCCAAGCTGCGGTTCAATATGACCGTGAGCCTCGACCGGTTGCCGGGGAGCGAGCGGCTGCTCGTCGGTGAGTTCGCGGGGAAAGTTTTTCTGCTGCCGCAAGACCGCGACGCGGAGAAAGCCCATCTCGTCTTCGACATCAACGATATCCTCGCGCAGCTCAACCGCGATAACCCGGAACCGGTGGAACTCGAATCGTTCTACGCGACGGCGTTCGATCCCGACTTCGCGACGAACCGCTGGATGTATCTCTTTTACATCGTCCGCAACAAGAGCCGCACGCCGGCGCAGATCCCCAACGGCACGCGGATCACGCGGGTGAAACTCAGCGAAGATGATTTGCCGGTCGCGCTGCCGGAGACGGAAGAAGTCCTCATCACATGGCTGCAAGGGGGCCACAACGGCGGCAGCATCCGCTTCGGGTTGGATAACTGCCTCTACATCTCCACCGGCGACGGCAGCTTCGCGTTTCCGCCCGACACGCTGCGGTCCGGACAGGATCTGGCGAACCTGTGCTCGAAGATTCTCCGCATCGACCCGCGCAGGAAGGAGAACGGACGGAATTACGTCATTCCCAAAGATAACCCGTTCGTGAACCTCGACGGCGCCCGCGGCGAAATCTATGCGTATGGTCTGCGCAATCCGTGGAAGATGAGCATCGACCGGAACACGGGCGACCTGTGGGTCGGCGACGTCGGCTGGGAATTGTGGGAGCTCGTCTATCACGTCAAGAAGGGGGACAACTTCGGCTGGAGCCTCGTCGAAGGCCCGCAGCCGGTCCATACCGAAGGCAAGATGGGACCGACGCCCATCGTCCCCGCGACGATGGAAATCCCGCACACCGACGGCGCCTCCATCACCGGCGGCTTCGTCTATCGCGGCAAACAGTTCCCGGAACTCTACGGCCACTACATCTTCGGCGACTGGGAAACCCGCCGCGTCTGGAGCGCGAAAATCACCGACGACGGCAAGCTGGAGCCAAAGAAAGACCTGATCGATCCCGTCGTTCGCATCGTGGACTTCGGCGAAAGCCTCGACGGCGAACTCTATCTGCTCGATCACGATGACGGTTCGATCTACACGCTGGCACATAACGAGGTTCCCGAAGATGCCCCGAAATTTCCGACGAGGCTGAGCGACTCGGGTTTGTATCAAGCGTTGCAGAAACATCAAGTCGCGCCGGGCGTGCTGCCGTTTTCGATCAACTCTGAGCAATGGACCGATGGCGCGCGGGCGGCACGATTCATCGCGTTGCCCGGCGAATCCGCCGTCCGCATCCGGCCGAAGCCGCGGCTCGTTCCCGGTTCGCAGTTCAGCCGCGCGACCGACTTTCCTAAAGACACCGTGCTGCTAAAAACGCTGTCGATGGACGTCGGCAAGAATTCCGAAACGAAGCGGATCGAAACGCAGATGCTCCATTTCGACGGCCGCGACTGGCAGGGTTACACCTACGAATGGAATGACGACCAGACTGACGCCACGCTCGTCGATCGCGCCGGTAAGCAACGCACGCTGAAAATCCCGGACGGCCAAGGGGGCGAGACCGCTTACACCTGGCGCTTCGCCGCACGGGCGGAATGCATCCGCTGCCACAATCCGTGGTCGGAATACACGCTCGCGTTCAATCTCGCGCAACTCAATCGCGAACACAACTTCGGCAAAGTCACGGACAACCAGATCCGCACCTACAAGCATGTTGGACTGCTGGAGGACATCACCGACGAAGTCGATCCGAACGATCCGCCGGGGTGGAAGGAGCCGATCAAATCCCCCGAAGAACTGCCGCATTTGGCGCCGCCGTTCGATGAGACGGCCGACCTCAACGCCCGGGCGCGGTCGTACCTGCACGCGAACTGCGCCCACTGCCACCGCTTCAACGGCGGCGGGTCGTCGTACATCTACCTGATGCACGAACTCTCGTTGCGCGACACCAAGACGCTCGGCCTGCGGCCCACGCAGGGGACGTTCGGCATCCACGAAGCGCAGATCCTCACGCCCGGCGATCCTTACCGTTCGGTGCTGTATTTCCGGCTCTCGAAGATCGGACCGGGCCACATGCCGCATCTCGGCTCGAAGACCGTCGACGAGCGCGGCCTGCGGTTGATTCACGACTGGATTCGCCAGTTGCCCGTCCGGCTGGAAGACGCCTTGAAGATCGACCGGCTGATCGAGATTCACGAACCCACGGCGCGCGCCAAGGAAGCGAAGGACCGGCCGCGCACCGAATGGCTCGCGGCCCGCCGCGTCGCCGCGCAAGCGAAACGCGAGACGCCGAACGACGACGATTTCGCCGCGGCGAGGAAACTGCAGGACGAAGTCGAAGCGAAAGCCGCCACGGAGCGAGCAGAGGAACGGAAGCGGCTGACCGAGGAACTTCTCTCGACGCCGCCGAAAGCCGTGATGCTGGTCGATGCGACGCGGCAGAACCGGCTGCCCGCGGAACTTCGGCAACAGGTGCTCGACGCGGCGTTGTCGGCGACGACCGACCCCGCGATTCGTGATTTGTTCGAGTCGTTCGTGCCGGAAGACCAGCGGACGAAACGTCTGGGCGAATCGGTCAACGCCGCCGAAATCCTGACGCTAAAAGGAACGCTCGACGCCGGCCAAAAGCTGTTCCACGAATCGACCGTCGTCCAATGCCGGAACTGCCACCGCATCGCGGGGAAGGGAACGGAACTCGGTCCCGATCTCGATTCGATCGGCAAGAAGTACGACCGGGCCAAGCTGCTGGAGAGCATCTTGCAGCCGTCGCTGCAGATCGATCCGAAGTACAAACTCTGGCTCGTCGAAACGAAAGCGGGCCAGGTTCTCGCCGGTCTGATGGTGAAACAGGACGACCAGCAACTCGTGTTGCGCGACGAAAAGAACAAGCTGCACTCGCTGGCGATGAGCGACGTGGAAGAGGTCTTCCCGCAAACGAAATCGCTGATGCCCGAACTCCTCGTCCGCGACTTCACCGGCCAGCAGTTGGCCGATCTGCTGGAGTATCTGAGTTCGCTTAAAGCCGAGGAACCGCGCACGAAGTAAGCGGCTGCGAAAGAACTTTGACAAACGGGTGGCACGCCCTGAGTCCGCGAAGGGCGTGGCGAACGGCAGACCATGCCCTTCGCAAAACCTCAGGGCGTGCCACCCGCCGTAGACGCTCGGAAGAAATCAGGAGTTCGCCATGCTCAATCGACGCGAATGGATCGCCGCGACCGGGGCGCTAGCATGGGCCGCGCGGACTGGTCTCGCGACGGAGAAGCCGCGGCTGAAAATCGCCGCGGTCGTCACGGAGTTCAGCTACCGCAGCCATGCGCACGTCATCCTCGAGAACTTTCTGGAGCCGTACTACTTCAACGGCGAGTTGACCCATTCCGGCATGGACCTGGTGAGCCTCTACTGCGATCAGACGCCCGCCGATCGCGACATGTCCCGCGATGCCGCTAAGAAGTACGGGTTTACGATCTATCCCACGATCGCCGAGGCGCTGCGCTGCGGCGGGTCGGAACTCGCCGTCGACGGCGTCCTGTCCATCGGCGAGCACGGTAACTATCCCGACAACGACCGCGGCCAGAAGATGTACCCGCGCAAGCGGTTTTTCGACGAGATCGTGAAGGTCTTCCGCGCCGACGGCCGCGTCGTGCCGCTGTTCAACGACAAGCACCTGTCGTATCGTTGGGATTGGTCCAAGGAAATGGTCGAGACGGCGCACGAACTCAAGATTCCGTTCCTGGCCGGCAGTTCGGTGCCGCTCGCCCAACGGCGGCCGCCGCTGGAGATTCCCGCCGGCAGCCAGATTAAAGAAGCCGTCGCGATCCATAGCGGGCCGATGGAGATTTACGACTTCCACGGCCTGGAAGTGCTGCAATCGATGATCGAATCGCGCGCCGGCGGCGAGACGGGCGTGGAAGAGGTCGAACTGCTCGAAGGAAACGCCGTCTGGAAGGCGGCCGCGGAGGGCCGCTGGGACCGGTCGCTGGCGGAACTCGCCGTGCGCACGGGGTTCGGTAAAGACGTCGGCCCGTTGGAAGAATTCGTCGAGCCGTCCGACGGCCAGCGGTACGCGCCGCATGCGATTCTGATCCGCTACCGCGACGGCACGCGGGGAACGGTCCTCAAGCTCGGCGAATTGCATTCCCGCTGGCTGTTCGCCTGCCAACTGGCGAACGAACCGCAGCCATTGGCGACGAGCCTCTACGTCGGTCCGTGGCAGAACCGGAATTTGTTCAAGGCGCTCTCGCACGCGATTCAAACGTTGATTCGCGAGAAACGCGCCCCGTATCCTGTCGAGCGGACGCACCTCGTGACGGGCATTCTCGCCGCGGCGATGGATTCCCGATTCGAGCAGAAACCGCTGGAAACGCCGCAGTTGGAGATCGCCTATGCGCCGCGCGATTTCCGGTCGCTGCGCGAGATGGGCGCGACGTGGAAGATCATCACGGAAGACCTCCCGCAGCCCAAGGGGATCGACCCCGGCGGGCCGCGGCCGAAGAAGTCGTGACTGACCCCGCAAGCGTTCAACGGAGCCGGAGAAAACATGGCGGCGTCCGGAGCCCGGCAGACCGCCCTGGCCCGTCTCCCCGATGGGCGATAGACAGAAACGGCCTATCACGCAGTGCTAGCGACAAACTTGACGGAGTAGGCAGCAACAATGAGACTTACCACGAAGACAGGTCTGCGTGATAGGCTGCAATGTTACCGCCTCCAAGTAATAGGCAGAAACTTTCTATAGACAAGTTCGGCCGCGACCTATGGCCACCGTGATTCTTCAACTCGATCCGGCGAGACTCAGCAACCCCGACCTGGACATTCGGTACGCACTGCCCGACCTGCTCGTCGAGCGATCTGATGGGCAGCTCAGCGACGACGGTTACGACTACGTGGGCGAGGGTTCGCAACCTCGCCTGCAACTGTACCTGCATGCCGACGATGCAGTCGCCGCAATACCCATCGTCATCGAGGTGCTGAAAACCGAACGCGTCTTGGAAAGCGATCTGTCAGAGGTGCCGGTGGCAGTTGAAGATGGCGAGGAGTTCCGCGTCGTCCACCCGCCCGGGTTTGACGGCGCGTTTCCGCGGCCAAGCAGCGGCAGATAACCCGCCAATGCACCGGACCGGGCCGGCGGTATAGTTCTGTCGGTCGAGCGCGGCACCGTGCCGGCCCGGCCGGTGATCGGCCCTACGTTAGCCATCAAAGCCCCATGCTTGAAGTGACCGATGACTCTGGTTTCCTCGCCCTGGTCGTTCCTGCGGCCTACGAGACCTTCGTTGCCCGCGATTGGACGCTCGACCAAATCTTGGCGCACTTCAAGGCCCAGATGGGTCGGCATTCCCTCCTGATCTGGGGCACGGGGCTGGAAGGATTCTGGAGGGTTGATGTGCGGCTGAAAAAGTCCAAGGTGAAAGGGTTCAGGGAGGCCAGCGGTGCGCTGAAAGTTGTCGGAGGCTCACTGCTGCTTACCAACTACGAGAGCCTGACAATGGCTGCTCAGTTCAAGCATGTCACGCTGCCTGAAAAGCACCAGGAAGATTTGCCCGTGTCACTGCCGGACGGCGACTACACTTGCCGAATCATCCAAATGTTTGATCCCGAGCAAGAGGAAACTGCTGGCGACGAGAAACCTGATTTCGTCGTCGAGATACTGAAGGCAACTGGCATGCCCGCGCATTGGGAGAGAATCCCGTGGTTCAAAGTTGATGGCTAACCTTATCGTTAGGCGGCTGAGAGCCATCCCACACAAGGCTTACGCCGCGCCGCTCGCCTGCCGCCACTTTCGCCAGGCGAGGATCTGCACGACGATGAGGACGAGAATCACGCCGGCGGCCAGTGCATACGGCAATCGGAAATTGATCCGCGCACCGAGCAGGCCGCCGAGGATCGTGCCGAGCGCCATCCCTGCGGCGAGCGTGGCTTCGTGGATGCCGGCGGCGAAGGCCCGCGTCTCCTGCGAACTGCCCGCCGTGCTGTAGTACAGGCTCGAAAAGTAGTTGAATCCCATCAATTGCCCGAGCAGCATCAGACCGGCGAGCAGCATCGTCGATGACGTGGCGAACGAAATCACGACGAGTCCCGCCGCGCCGAGCAACTGCGACGCCAGCGAGACGGGCAGCCGGTAATGCCAGAACTTCGAGACGTGCATCAGCAGATACGTGGCGATGGTCACGGCCCGCCACGCCGCGAGCAGCAAGCCGTGCTCTTCTGGCAGAATGTTCAGGCTGACGACCATGCCCGGCAACAGGTCGAAGATCATCGAGCCGCCGAACACGCCGCCGAAGTTGGCGATCCAGCCGAGCCGTTTGAACAGGATCGCCTGCGCGATCGCGGGATCGTGCGCCGCCTGTTCGACGGCGACGCCATTCTGCAGCCTGCCGACGAGAGTGATGGCCGCCAGCGCCGCGAAGACGTTCGCTCCTGCGCCGGTGAGGGCGGCGCTCCAGGTCCAAATCGTGCCCCATTCGTAGAGCGTGCCGCCGGCGAGTTGGCCGATCATCATGCCGACATTCCAGGCGACGCAGTAGAAGATCAACCGCCGGCTGACGCCGTGATGATTCGAATGCGGGTCGTCTCCCTGGTTGAGCCAGCCGATCAGCGGCGGATAGACACAGCCCAGCGCGATTCCAAGCGGCCAGTAGCCGAGCAGGAACCAGTGGCTGCTCGGATCGTTGAGGCTGCAGACCAGGATGCTGAGAATCGACCCGACGGCCCCGGCGAGGAACACGAGCCGGCCGTCGATCCGCATGGCGAGCCAGCCGCCGAGAATGCTGCCCAGTCCCGCCGTGAACGACCGCCCCGCGCCAATGACGCCGAGATACAACGGCGTCGCCCCCTGATCGGCGAGCGCCCGCGACGCCGTGAAGATCACAAGGAATACCGAGAAGTCGGTCAGCAGGCAGATGAAATAAAGCCAGATCCGCAGCCGGCGATGGACGGTATCGCGCCGCGGCGGCAGCGCGGCGGAGGGGAGGATGTCGGCAGCGACTTCCGAGGTCGGAACGGCGGGATTCAACGGAGGGCCTCGACTGCAAGCGCGGGGGTGGCGGACCGCCGCATCATAACGCGAGAGGGCGAACTTGCCGATCATGCCGGAAATGACGGACGTGACAGTGAAGCAGCGCGAGTTCCACTACGGGCTATCGTTGCGAATGCGCCGCGGCCATCTCGCGGTGTATGTTTTCACCGAGAATCTCGACGAACGGTTGGGTGGCCGGGGCTGGAGCCGCTTCGGCGAAGCCCCGGTTTTGCGTGCGATCTCCGGGGCTTCCCTCCCGTTGGTCGGTCCAGCCCCGGCCACCCATCGCCAATTATTGGCTCATCAACAGGAACGTCGTTTCGTGTCTCAAGCCGCCGTGGCGCCGATTTCGGCGACTGTTGTGCGACCGCACGCCGTCAAGCGGAACGTGCTGGCGACGTGGTTTGCGCATGCGATCGCGCTCGGCGTCGGCTTCTTGTTGATGCCGTACGTCCTGACGGTCCTCGGCCAGCATCAGTACGGCACGTGGGTCTTCATCAACTCGTTCGTCGCCTACACCGGCGTGCTGTATCTCGGCCTGGGCGAAACGATCAGCCGCTACGTGGCGAAGTACGAAGCCGAAGGCCGGCCGGAACGCATCAACGAAATCGTCAGCCTCGTGCTGGCGATTTACCTCGGCACCGGCACACTGGCGTTGGCGATCGCCGCGCTGCTCTGCGCGCTCGTGCCTTCCTTCGGACGCTGGGATGGACACGAACTGCTCCAGGTGCAGATCGTCATCCTGATGCTGGGCGTGAATCTTATGCTCAGCTTGTGCGGCAGCGTCTTCGGCGGCGTCCTTGTCGGACTGCGGCGTTTCGATCTCGAACGGGGTGTCTCGCTGGCGTTCGACTTCGTTCGCTTCGGGCTGATCTTCCTGCTGCTCGGAGAACGCTGGGGACTCGTCACCATCGCCGGCGTCTACTTGTTTATCACACTCTGCGAGCAGATCAGCTTCGTCGTACTCGTGTTTCGTTGTTATCCGTCGCTGCGGTTTCATCCGGCGTATTTGAAATGGTCGGTGCTGCGGGAATGCAGCGGTTTCAGCGGAATGTCGCTCGTCAACAGTTTCGCCGCGACGGTGATCAACGCGACGGACAGCATCGTCATCGGTTTCTGCCTGGGAACGAACGCCATCGTGCCGTATTACGTCGCGCTGCGGCTGACGCAGTTCATCCGCCAGCCGATCGAGAAGATCGCCCACATCTGCATGCCGACGGCGGGAGCGCTCGCCGCCGGGTCCGATCCGCAGCGGCTGCTCAAGTTCCTGACGAAAGCGCTGGGCGTCGTGACGCTGCTCATCGGCGGGATGTTCGTCGGCGGGTGGTTCTTCGGCGACGATTTGATCCAGGCCTGGATCGGCGACGACTTCTCCGAATCTCACGCCATCCTGTGCGTCCTGCTGGCGACGCAGGTCGTCGCGCTGCCGTGCGGCATTCTGAGGTCGTTCCTCTTTGGAACCGGTCACGTCCGCGTGCCGGCGCTGATTTACTTGTTGGAGGCGGCGTGCAATCTGGGCTTGAGCATCCTCCTGTGCCAATGGTGGGGCGTGATTGGCGTCGCCTGGGGGACGGCGATTCCCGCTGTCATCATCGAGTTGGGCCTGTTGGCGCCGTATGCGTTGAAAACGCTCGGGCTTTCTGTTCGCCGGTTGTGGACGCAGGCCCTCGCGCCGCAACTCGTGCCGTTGACGCTGCTGGCGGCGTATTCGTGGTTTGTCTCGCAGCAGCCGTGGAGCCACGCCGGCTGGCCGTCGTTGATCGGCATCACCCTCGGCGGCGGTGCCGTTCTGGGCGCGGCGTGGCTGGGCCAGGAACGTTTGCGGGTGACACGCTCCTGAGGCTTGGCAAGGGGTGGTATCTCGCATCCCGCCACACCTCCATTTTCGACCGTCCGGTTCCGTCCGATCCCGTCTGGGCATTCCGACTTGCGGCTGCTAGAATAGTCGAAGCGTGCGCTCCGCCAGGATTGCCGGGCGAATGATTCCGGCGAGGGGGTGGATTGTCTGCCCATTGGACAGAAGTTGTTTGCATCAAAGGGCCTTGCGATTATGGCCACCATCAGTGTCTCTCCTCCGACCGCCCGACGGCCCGTCGCGGAAGCCGAACCGGTTCCGGCCGAGTCGAACGGCGAATCCAGCAACGTCATCGCCCCCGAAATTCCTCTCGATCCGACGGAAGTCGCCGAGTGGCTTGAATCGCTCGACGACCTGCTGCACCGCGAAGGGCCGGAAGTCGTCAAGCACATCCTGACGCAGCTCTACGCGCGGGCGCAAAGCCAAGCGGTGCCGATTGTTCCGTCGATCACCACCCCGTATGTGAACACGATCGGCGTGGAAAATCAGCCCGCCTACCCCGGCGATGAGGAAATCGAACGCCGGTTGCGGAGCATGGTCCGCTGGAACGCCATGGCGATGGTCCAGCAGGCGTATCATTCCGGCACCGGCGTCGGCGGCCATATCGCGACGTTCGCATCGTCGGCGGCCTTGGTGGAAACGGCTCAGAATCATTTCTTCCACGCGCCGACGAAGGACCACACCGGCGACATGGTCTACTTCCAGGGGCACGCCTCCCCCGGCATGTATTCCCGGGCGTTTCTGGAAGGACGCCTCGACGAAAGCCACCTGAAGAACTTCCGCCGCGAGCTGCCCCGCGGGCAGGGATTGTCGTCGTATCCCCATCCGTGGCTGATGCCCGATTTCTGGCAGTTCCCGACGGT
>CAZDGB010000102.1:0-9724 GCA_964504645.1 uncultured Planctomycetaceae bacterium
GAGTCGTGGGCCAGATACACGGCCCCCATCGCCCCGCGGCCGAGCTCTTTTTCGATGCGGTAGCGGCCCATCATCACGGGGAGCTTCAGCAGTCCCGCCGGGCCGATGAGCGCCGCGGCATTCACGCTGGAGGGCGGAATCGTCGGCGACGCATCTTTCGGGGCGGTGTCTTTGGCGGGAACAATCGATCCCGCGAGGCTCGCCAACTTCTGATTGGCGAACAGCAGGCTCTGCAGTTCCGGCGCGATGGCGGCGTGTTGCTGCAAGAACTCCTCGGCGGAGATGGGATCGCCCCGGTCGATTCGTTCCAGATAGTCGACGAACGCCTGCTGCACTGTGGGCGAGACGTCGGGCGACGACGGTTCATCGGCCATGTTCGGCACCCCGAGATTTTCGAGCGAAGGGAACGAGGAAGAATTCAGGACAGAAACGTTTTGGCGCGGCGCAGCGCTTTGTGAATCAACCAGGCGGCGGCATCGCGCGTGAGATCGAGCCGCTCGCAGATTTCCACGAGCGTGCAGCCCTCCCAATATCGCAACTGCAGGATGGCCTGCTCGTCATCGGGAAGTTGCCGCAGCACGCCCAACAGCCGAGTCCGTTCCTCGGAAAAGCGCACGAGTTGGCTGGGCGACGGGCCGGGATCGGCCAGCCCATCGGATTCCGCATCGCCGGCTTCGCGGACAGCGGCTCGCCGCTGCGCCAGCAGTTGGTCCCGGATCGTGTTCTGAATGTTCCGTTCATGGATTTTGCGAACCCAGGCCACGAACTGGGCGGGATCAATTCCTTCGAAGTCCTTCAAGCTGCGAAACACCGACAGGCAGGTCTGCTGCACCAGGTCCGACGCATCGATTCGCTTTTGAATGACGGGAGGCAACTGCTCCACCGCCAGCCGCCGCAGTTCCGGACGTTGGTGGTCGAGCAATTCGCCCAAAGCGTCCGCATCTCCGGCGCACGCCTTCTTCAGCCGCTGTTCAAACGGATCGGCCGTCATGCCAGTCGTCACCCACTTAGGCCCGAAGGGTGCGTCGTTGCGGGTTGGAAAATTCCGATTTTTTTCAGAATCGTGGAATCGAGAGGACTGAACAACAGCTTACGGAGTCGCTGCCAGGCCGACAACGGGGAAATGTCGATGGCGGATCTCGGAGAAGGGTTAGCGGATGGGAAGAAAAGTTGTTTCAAACCCGCTATCCTCTCTCCGCGATTCGGCCGGTCTTCCGGTGTGCTTCTGTTCCCGCTAGAATCAATTCACCTGCGGGAACGGACCATCGCGGGTTTCCGCTGTTGAGCCATCGGCTCGCCCTGTTCCGTCCATCGTTCGCGCCCCCGTTGTTGAAACATGTTCGACCCGAAGTTCATCCGCAATTTCTCGATCGTCGCCCACATCGATCACGGCAAAAGCACGCTTGCCGATCAGCTCTTGCTGAAGAGCGGCGCCATCACCGAACGCGAGTTCCGCGAGCAACTCCTCGACGACCTGGAAGTCGAACGGGAGCGCGGCATCACGGTGAAGGCCCGCGCCGTGGCGATCAACTACAAATTCGAGGGGCAGACGTACGAGATCAATTTCATCGATACGCCGGGCCACGTCGACTTTCATTACGAAGTCTCCCGCAGCCTCGCGGCGTGCGAGGGGGCCCTGCTCCTCGTCGACGCGTTCCAAGGCGTGCAGGCCCAGACCGTCGCGAACGCCTACGCGGCGATCAACGCGAATCTCGAAGTGATCCCCGTTCTCAACAAAGTCGATCTTCCCGTCACGCGCATCGACGAAGTCATCGAAGAAATCGAAACCGTCGTCGGCCTGGACGCGAGCGACGTGCTGAAGACCAGCGGCAAAGCGGGCATCGGCATCCAGGAATGTTTCAAGGCGATCGTCGAACGGATTCCCCCGCCGAAGGGCAGCCCGGAAGCGCCCCTCAAAGCGCTCATCTTCGATAGCAAGTACGACACGTACCGCGGCGTGGTGACGTACATCCGCGTGATGGATGGCTCGATCAAGAAGGGGCAGAAAGTCTACTTCATGAAGTCGGCCGCCGCCCACGAAGTGCTCGAGATCGGCCAGTTCCGCCCCGACATGGTCGCCTGCGAAGATCTCGGTCCGGGCCAGGTGGGCTACATCATCACCGGCATCAAGGTGCTGGGGAACGTGCACGTCGGCGATACGGTGACCGATTTCCATCACCGCGCCGCGGAACCATTGCCGGGCTACGAAGTCCCGCAGCAGATGGTGTTCTGCGGCATGTACCCGATCGACGCGACCGACTTCGAGAATTTGCGCGACGAGCTCGAGAAGATGAGCCTCAACGACGCCAGCTTCTCGTTCCAGGCCGACACCAGCGACGCCCTCGGCTTCGGCTTCCGTTGCGGCTTCCTCGGCATGCTGCACATGGAAGTCATCCAGCAGCGGCTGGAAAAAGAGGCCAACGTCGACCTCATCCAGACGGCGCCCAACGTCACGTACCAGATTCAGAAGACCAATGGCGAGGTCATTCTGATCGACAACCCGCAGGAAGTCCCCGACGCCGGGTCGATCAAGGAATTCCGCGAGCCGATTGCGAAAGTGAACTTCATTCTGCCTTCGGATCGCATCGGGCCGATCATGCAGTTGTGCGCGGACCGCCGGGGAACGTACCTCACGACGGAATATCTCGGCCCGAACCGGGCGCAGATCACGTATGAGTTGCCGCTCGCCGAAATCGTGTTCGACATGTACGACAAGCTGAAGAGCATTACGCAGGGCTACGGGACGATGAATTACGACATCATCGGCTACCGCCCGGCGGATCTCGTGAAGATGGACATCCTCGTCAAAGGGGAACGCGTCGATGCCTTGGCCTGCATCACGCACCGCAGCGTCGCCGAGCGGCGCGGCCGGGCCGTCTGCAAGAAACTGAAGGAAGAAATCTCGCGGCACCAGTTCGAGATCCCGCTGCAGGCCGCGCTCGGCGGCCGCGTCATCGCCCGCGAAACGATCTCCGCCGTGCGGAAGGACGTCACCGCGAAATGCTACGGCGGCGACATCACCCGCAAACGCAAGCTGCTCGAAAAGCAGAAGGAAGGCAAGAAGCGGATGAAACAATTCGGCCAGGTGGAAATCCCGCAGAAGGCATTCCTCGCCGTCCTCAGCACGGGCGAAGACGGGGATTGAATCCCCAAAGCCGCGGTTGGCAACCGCGGTCTTCCGAACACGCCCACCACAGTGAAGATAGAAAACGGTCTCACGCAGAGACGCAGAGGACGCAGAGAAAACGAGGAGAAGATGCTATAAGAATAGCTGTTGGTGATTGTCTCCTCTTCGACTCGTCTTCGTGATCTCTGCCTTCTCTGTGCTTAACCTTCTTCCTCTTAGCGAACTCTGCGTCTCAGCGTCTCTGCGAGAGATGCTTTTCTTCGACGGAACGCTCGCCTACATCGGCCCCGGCGCGGGGATCACGTTTCTCGGGTCGTTCTTCATTCTGTTCGCGGCCCTGGGACTCTTGCTACTGTCGATCCTGACGTGGCCGATTCGTTTTGCGATTCTGTGGTTCAAGCGACGTCGATTGCATCTGAAGCCGCTCGCCAGCCGCGTGGTGGTGATCGGTCTCGATGGTCTCGATCCCGGCCGCGTGCGGCGATTGCTCGCCGAGGGGAAGCTGCCGAATTTTCAGCAGTTGGCGGAAACCGGCACGCTGTCCGATCTCGGCTCGACGTTGCCGCCGATTTCGCCGGTCGCGTGGTCGTCGTTCCAGACCGGCGTGAATCCCGGCAAGCACAACATCTTCGATTTTCTGAATCGCGACCTGCGGACGTATCTGCCGGAACTGTCGTCGGCCCGCATCATCGAAGGAAAACGGCGGTGGTTCGGCAGCGGATCGACCGTCCGTTTGCTGCGGAAAAGCCAGCCGTTCTGGAAGATTCTCGGCGACTACGGCGTCTTCAGCACGGTCCTCCGCGTGCCGATCACGTTTCCGCCGGAACGATTCTTCGGTTTGTCGCTCTCGGCGATGTGCGTCCCCGACCTGCGCGGCACGCAGGGTTCGTTCACGCTCTTCACGACCGATCCCGACGAAGCCAAAGCGACGACGGGCGGGCTGCGCATTCACGTGACGCGGGCCGGCGACCAGATCGAAGCGCTGCTCCCCGGTCCGCCGAATCCGACGGGCGGCGCGTCCCGCGACTACCACACTCGCTTGCGAATTCGCCTTCTCGAAGACCGCCAGCAGATCGAAATCCGCGCCGGCAAAGAAAAACTGATCGTGCCGCTGCAGAAGGAATCGAACTGGCAGCGCGTCGAGTTCCGCATCGACTGGCGGACGAAAGTCAGCGGGATCGTCCGGTTTCGATTGGAGTCGCTCAAGCCCCATTTCCGGCTGTACGTCTCGCCGATCCATCTCGATCCCGAACGCCCGGCGATGCCAATTTCGCATCCCCTTTACTTCTCGATGTACCTCGCCAAGCTGCACGATGCGTTCGGCACGCTGGGACTGGCGGAGGACACGTGGGGCCTGAACTCCGGCGTCGTCGGCGAGGAAGCGTTCCTCGAACAGGCATGGGCCATTCACGATGAACGAGAGCGGATGCTGTTCAATTCGCTGCGGCGAATGCCGCGCGGCCTGACGGTCTGCGTGTTCGACGGCCCGGACCGCATCCAGCACATGTTCTCGCGGTACGACAACCCCGACCATCCGGCGAACCGCGGCCGCGATACGGAAAAACACAAGCACGTCATCGACGACATGTACGCCCGCATGGACGACCTCGTCGGCCGCGTGCGGCGAGAATTGAAGCCGAGCGACGTGCTGTTCGTCCTGTCGGATCACGGCTTCTGCGATTTCAGCCGCGGCGTGAATTTGAACGTCTGGCTGCGGGAGCATGGGTATCTGTGCGCGAAAAACCAGCCCGCGGCGCAAGCAAGGGTCGCGAGTGAAGAGCCCTTGCTTGCGCCGCGGGCTGGTGAGTTCGACGACCTCGAAGCGGGCGATTACTTCGCCGGGGTCGATTGGTCGCGCACGAAAGCCTACGCCTTCGGGCTGAGCGGCATCTATATCAACCAGCAGGGCCGCGAAGCGAAAGGCATCGTCCCGGCCGGCGAGGCGGCGGCGCTGCGGGCCGAGATCGTCCAGAAACTGACCGGGCTGATGGATGCGGAACACAATCGCCGGGCGATCTTCCGCGTGCACGATTGCCACAAGGAATACACGGGGCCTTATATCGCGAACGGCCCGGATTTGATCATCGGCTATGAAAAAGGCTATCGGGCGTCGTGGGAAAACGCCGTCGGACGCATCGACGGGCTGCTCTTCCGCGACAACGACCGGCCGTGGAGCGGAGACCACTGCGTCGACCCGGCCCACGTCCCCGGTGTCTTGCTGATGAACCAACAACTCGCGGATGGCATTCGGCCCGATATTCTCGATTTCGCCCCCACCATCCTGCGTCTGTTCGGCGTACCATTACCGGCGTACCTCGACGGCAAACCGTGGGAATTCGCGGAGGACAAAGCCGTTCTTCCGCAGATTTCGCAGATTCCCGCAGATTTGGAAGAGAAAGTTCTCAGCCAATGACTTCAAGAATTTTCCCGTCTGTATTTTTCTGATCTGCGTCAATCTGCGAAATCTGCGGATCACGCCTTAAAATTGTTCTATGAACCAGCATCACGCGATCACCCGGCGGACGTTTCTGCAAGCGGCGAGTGCAGTGGCGTTGGGGGCAGGGTGCGGGCGGAAATCGACACCGGCCGTGCGCGGGCCATTCGAGCGGACCATGGTGCTCGGCGTCGACGGCATGGACCCGGCGCTGTTGCAGCAGTACATCGCTGAGGGGCGGATGCCGAATTGCCAGCGGCTAATGCAGAAGGGATCGTTTAGCCCACTGGCGACGAGCAACCCGCCGCAGAGTCCGGTGGCGTGGTCGAATTTCATCTCCGGCACGAATCCCGGCGGGCATGGCATTTTCGACTTCATCGCCCGCGACCCCGAGACGATGCAGCCGTTCCACGCCGCCAGCCGCTTGGTCGGCGGCGGCAAGCCGATCAAGGTCGGAAAGTTGATAATCCCCGCCTCGCCGGGAACGATGACCAATCTGCGGTACGGCGCCACGTTGTGGAACGAACTGGAGAAGCACGGCGTCGATTGCACCGTCTATCGCATCCCCGCGAATTTTCCGCCGAGCGAAAGCGAAGCCGTCACGCTCGCCGGCATGGGAACGCCCGATTTGCAGGGAACCTACGGCACGTTCACCTGGTTCACCGACGACATCAAGGAGCGGACCCGCGACGTCAGCGGCGGACGCATCGAACGGACGCCCATCCGCGATCACGTCATGGAAGCAAAGCTCCGCGGCCCGGCGAACGAGTTCTCCGAAAAACAGGAGCCGATCGAAATCCCGCTGACGATCTACCGCGATCCCGAACAGCCGGTCGTGCGGATCGTCGTGCAGGACACGACGATCATCCTGAAAGAGAAGGAGTGGAGCGACTGGGTCGTCGTGAAGTTCCCGATCATTCCCTACGCCGTGGAGGCGTCGGGCATCTGCCGGTTCTATTTGAAGAGCGTGCATCGGCCGCTGGGGCTGTACGTCTCGCCGATCAATATCGACCCGAAGAACCCGTCGCTGCCGCTGTCGACGCCGCCCGATTACTCGAAGCAGCTCGTCAAAGACGTCGGCTACTACTACACGCAGGGAATGGTCGAGGACACTCACGCCTTGACTTCGAAGATTCTCGACGCCGACGAATATCGCCAGCAGGCCTTGTTCGTGCACGACGAGCGGATGCGGTTCTTCGAGCACGAGTTGAGCCGGTTCCGGACCGGGTTTTTCTTCTTCTATTTCTCGACGCTCGACCTCAGCAACCACATGTTCTGGCGGACGATCGACACCGGTCATCCCCTTTACACCGCGGAACTCGCCGCCTCGCAAGGGACGTTCATTCGCGACCTCTACGAAAGGGTCGATCACGCCGTCGGTCTGGCGCTCGACCGTCTCGACGACAAGACGTGGCTGATGGTGATGTCGGACCACGGCTTCACGTCGTTCCGCCGGCAGTTCAATCTGAATTCGTGGCTGCTCGACAACGGCCTGTTGCGGACAAAGCGTCCGCCAGTGCGGGCCAATTCGACGAATTTCCAGGACGTCGACTGGACGAAAAGCCGGGCGTTCGGACTCGGCTTGAACGGGCTGTACCTCAATCGCGAAGGCCGCGAAGTGGACGGCTGTGTCGACGACGCGGAAGCCGCATCGCTGGAAAAAGAACTGATCAACAAGCTGCCGGCGATCCGCGACCCCGACACCGGCGAGCAGGTCATCGCGAACGTTTTCCGCGCGAAGGACATCTACACCGGCCCTCATGTCGATCTCGCGCCGGACCTCATCGTCGGCTACAATCGCTACTATCGTGCCAGTTGGGACACGATCCTCGGCGGCTTCCCGCGGCAACACGTCCTCGACAACACCGACCCCTGGAGCGGCGACCACTGCATCGACCCGCAATACGTGCCGGGGGTGCTGCTGAGCAGCCGTCCCATCGCGTCTGCGAATCCTCGGCTGGAAGATTTGGCGCCGACGATTCTGTCGGCGTTCGAGACGCCGGTGCCGGAGACGATGACAGGTACGGTGTTGTCGGCCGAGAGCTGATCGACGAAACTAACCCGACGCGTCAGTATTCCAACACATAATCCACCACCTGCAACCCACAAGCTCCATGTTCGATCCCAAAATCAAAATTGAACGCGCTCTGTACGACTCGCTGAAAAAAGCCGCGACGGTCGCCGGGTACAGTTCGGTCGACGAGTTCATCATCCATATCCTCGAGAAAACCGCCGCGGAGGTGGAGCAGGCGCAGTCGGAGGAAGAAGTCCGCAAGCGGTTGCAGGGGCTGGGGTATATTGAATAACGCTTGCGGGTTCGCGGCATGACTCTGCTCAACTCCCTTTTGAACGCGCTCTTCGACCTGGCGATGTCGCCCTTTCGCGGCGTTTCGCCCTGGCGGGGGTTGATCGCGGCGTCGCTGCTGACGGCTGTCGTGCTGGTTGGTTTGTTCAAACTCACGTCGCGGCCGCAGGCGATTCTCCGCGCGCGAAACCGGTTTCTCGCGCGGACGCTGGAATTGCTGCTGTTCCAGCACGATTTGCGCGTCAGTCTGACGGCGTGCGGGCGGATTCTCGCGGCGAACTTCGCGTACCTGTTCCAATTCCTGCTGCCGATGCTCATCGGCCTCGTGCCGCTCGTCTTGATCTTCGTGCAGATGGAAGCCTGGTTCGCCCGGAGGCCGTTGCGACCGGACGAGGCGGCGGTGCTGACGGTGCGGCTCGCGCCGGAACACGCCGTGGTCGGCACGCCGGTGGAACTGCGGCTCCCGCAAACGGCCCGCCTCGATTCGCCGCCGGTCCGCAGTCCGAAGAAGAACGAAATCGCCTGGCGCGTGATCGCCACGGAACCCGGCGACGGCTGGGTCGAAGTGCAGGTCGACAAGGCCACCGAACGCAAATCGCTGATGGTCGGATCGGAGCTGGCCCGTGTCTCGCGGCATCGCGAACCCGGAGGAGTGCAGCAACTCCTTTCGCCGTCCGAACCGCCGCTGACGGCGTCCAGCCCGATCCGCCGGATGGAAATCGCCTATCCGCCGCGGGAACTGGCGATCGGGTTGACCGAAGTCGATTGGATCATTGCCGCCGTCGTCCTGATGATGGCATTCAGCCTCGTGATCGGATACGTGTTCGGCGTGCGGCTGGTCTGAGTTTGGAGAAGGAAAAGGCAAAAGACTATCCGCAGATTTCGCAGAGGGACGCAGATTTGAGACAGAAGACAAAGACGCCTCTCGCAAAGGCGCGAAGACACAAAGGACCGCAAAGCGAACTACCTTTCTCCTTGTCCCACTCTGCGTACCTTGGCGTCTTCGCGCCTTTGCGAGAGATACCTGCCTAATCTCCCGTTTTAATCTGCATTTATCTGCGAAATCTGCGGTCCTGTCTTTAGAGAGTCTCACATGATCACCATCGTTTCCGGGTTGCCGCGGTCGGGGACTTCGCTCGTCATGCAGATGCTGGCAGCGGGCGGGTATCCGATTTTGACCGACAACGTGCGGGCCGCGGACGACGACAATCCGCGCGGCTATCTGGAATTCGAACGGGTGAAGTCGCTGGAGCGGGACGCGTCATGGCTAGCCGACGCCGAGGGGAAGGCGGTCAAGATCGTTTCGTTCCTGCTGCCGAAGCTGCCGGCGGAGTTCGAGTACCGCGTGATCTTCGTGCGGCGCGACCTCGACGAAGTGCTCCGCTCGCAGGCCAAAATGCTCGAACGCCGCGGCCAGCCTCCCGGCCCGGACGCCGCGGCGATGAAGGGGCATTTCGAGCGGCACTTACAGACAGTGGACGGCTGGCTGCAACAGCGGGCCATCGCGGTGCATAACTGCGAACACCGCGAACTGATCGCGGAGCCGGCAATTCATGCCCAGCGCATCGCCGCGTTTCTCGGGTCCGATTTGGCAATCGAGCCAATGGCCGGCGTGGTCGACCCTGCACTGTATCGGCAGCGGGCGTAAGGTTTTTCAGCCAATAATGCCAGTTCGTGATTGACAGCCGCTCACGGTGTTGATTCAATCACCGTGCTGCTCGGTGTCTCGGTCCATTCCTCTGCGGACTGGCCGGCAGATTTCTTTTTTTCCTCTCGGAGGTGTTTCATGAAAGCGAAATTGCGCGGTTTCACGCTCCTCGAGTTGCTGGTCGCGACATCGATCAGCCTGGTTCTCGCC
>CAZDGB010000102.1:9734-21161 GCA_964504645.1 uncultured Planctomycetaceae bacterium
TCATTGCGCTCTTGCTCCCCGCCGTGCAGCAGGCGCGCGAGGCGGCGCGGCGCACGCAATGCAAGAACAATATGAAGCAGTTGGGCCTCGCCATGCACAACTACCACGACAACTTCCAGACGTTTCCTCCGGCGGCGATCAATCCGGGCACGGCGCAATGCGCCGCGCTGTTTGGATCCGGCCAGGGCCGGACGAGAAACATCACCGGCCACTTCCTGGTTCTGCCGTACCTCGATCAGGCCCCGTTGTACAACTTGGCGAACTTCGATCTTCCGTTTGGATTCGTGGACGCCGGTTCTTGCGGATTCGGAGCCAATCCCACCGATAGCCAGTCGGCGACCTTGGGCCGGAGGATTCCGGCCATGCGCTGCCCGTCCGACATGCCGTGGGCCGAACCGCGCACCAAATCGCACGCCTACTACAACGTGACGAACGGCTTCATGCTGAGCTACGCCTTCACGACCGACACGCGCTGGTTCGCCAATCTCCCGTCGAACTATGCGGCCGACACCACCGCGATCAAGCCGCTGTGCGGAATGAACGGCGCGGCGAACATCGCTTACGTGACCGACGGAACCAGCAACACGTTCATGTTCCTGGAAGCGGCTTTCCGGCGGTCGCCGTCCGACTGGTACGGTCCGTACATCCACACGTATGTCAATTACTCGGAAGTCAGCCCGGTCGCGAGAGCGATCAACCAGCCGAACGGCATCAACGTCTATTATTGGGGCGCGCCGTCCAGCAAGCACGTCGGCGGCATTCACGCGCTGATGTGCGACGGCACCGTCCGGTTCATCAGCCAGAACATCGCCACGGGCACACTCGCCGCGTTGAACAGCATCGCCGCGTCGGAAACAGTGGGCGAGTTCTGAGACGCCGCCCTGCCAGGGGTTTCACTTTCTGAGGGACTGCCGGCGCCCTGTGCGCCGGCAGTCCTTTCCTCATCCATTGAAAGACCGGATCGTGATGAAACTGCGTATTTTGAATTGGGGCGCGGTCGCCCTGATCGCCCTGGCCGGTTGCAGCGGTGGCAGCGACGGAGGGATCAAGCCGCCCGAGTTGGGAAAAGTGACGGGCACCGTCACGCTGGACGGCAACCCGCTGGAAGGGGCCATGGTCGAGTTCTCGCCGGCCAATTCCCGGCCGTCGTTCGGGACCACGAACGCCGAAGGCGTCTACACGCTCAGCTACGATGAAAAACGCGTCGGCGCCGCCGTCGGCGAGCACACCGTGAAGATCATCACGCGGCAAGGGACGGCCGCCTTGGGCGACAGCGAAGCCGTTCCCGCTCGTTACAACGAAAAATCGGAACTGAAGGCGACCGTCGAATCGGGCGACAACACTTTCGATTGGGAACTGACATCCCCGTGATGCCGGCACGACCGGCATTTCGTGTGACAATATCGCGCTCGTACAATTCCCTGCTGCGCTTTCCTGAAAGCAGCCTTGTGCCATCCAAATCGCCCATCTACGATGGTGCAAACTTGTTACCCGCCTGAACGAATTTGCCCTGCCACCTAGCCAGAATGAACCTGCCTCTGTGAATTTGCCCGAGCAATCCTAGTTGCCTTTGCGGATTTCCGGCCTCTCGACGTGTCGCGAGAGCGTCTTGCTTGTCGTTTTGTTTTCCTCGAAAGGGCTGTCAGGATGAAACCACGGCGAAGTGCATTCACACTCATCGAGCTATTGGTCGTGATCGCCATCATTGCGATCCTAATCGCGCTGCTCTTGCCCGCAGTGCAGCAGGCGCGCGAGGCGGCCCGCCGAACGCAGTGCAAGAACAACATGAAGCAGTTGGGCCTGGCCGTGCACAACTACCACGACGTGTTCGACACCATGCCGCCGGCGTGGATCAACCCGTCGGTCTCCAACTGTTCGACCATGTTCGGCACGGGGAATACCAAAAACATCACCGGGTATTCGTTGCTGCTCCCCTATCTCGACCAGGCGCCGTTGTACAATCTGTTCAACTTCACGCTGCCAATGGGCCCCGCCAACGGCGGCGGTTGCGGCTTCGGCGGCAACCCGAGCGACAGCCAGTCGACGACGGTCGGCAAGAAACTCCCGGCGCTGCGTTGCCCCACAGACATGCCGATCGCCGAACCCGCGAATCAGACTCACAATCATAGTGCGGTCACGAACGGCTACCGCATCAGCTATTGCTTCGTGTTCGACAACTACTCCTGGGCGAAAGTGAACTACGGAGCGGATACCATCTCGACCAAATCGGTGTTCGGTTTGAACGGGGCGGCCAACTTCAGCTACATCACCGACGGCACCAGCAACACGCTGATGTTCATGGAAGCCTGCTTCAAGAAGACGAACAGCAACAATCGTTACGGCCCCTTCCTGCACGCCTTCACCTACTATTCGGAAGTCACGCCGACGCGATTCACCATCAACCAGATTCAGACCGCGCCCGACTACTTCTGGTGGACCGCCCCCAGCAGCAAGCACGTGGGCGGCTGCCATGCGCTGATGTGCGACGGCGCAGTGCGGTTCGTCAGCCAGAACATCAGCACCGCCACGATCGCCGCGCTGACCAGCATGGGCGGCGGCGACGTCCTGGGTGAGTTCTGATCCTCGCGGCGCGCGTTCGAGAGGTAGATTTCTTGAATGCGCGTCACCACGGTTTGAATCGTCAGCGTACAGCGGATGGCCGAGAATTCGGTCATCCGCTGCATTTTCCCAGAGGCTCCTCATGCGATCGTCGAACATGTTGCGTCACCTGCCGAACGGGTTGATTTTTGCGGCTCTCCTGGCACTCGCCGGTTGCAGCGGCGGAGACGACGGCGGTATCAAGCCCCCGGAACTGGGGAACGTCCGCGGCAATGTCACCATGGACGGCAGTCCGTTGGCAGGCGCGATCGTCGAATTTGCTCCGGCCACGGCTCGGCCTTCGTTCGGCACGACCGACGCGAACGGAGACTACACGCTGGATTACGACCAGACGCGCAAAGGCGCCGCGGTGGGTGAGCACACCGTCAGGATCATCACGCGGCAGGAAACCGCCGCGTCGGGCGCCGATGAACAAGTTCCTGCCCGCTACAACGAGAAATCGGAACTCAAAGCAACCGTCGAATCGGGCGAGAACACGTTCGACTGGGAATTAACGGCACACTGACTTCAGCCGCCGGCTCTCCGCTAGTTCGTCTTCGGCAACTGACGAATACGCGCCAGTTCGGCTGCAGCCCGTTCGTGGTCCGGCGCAAGACGAAGCACCGCTTCCAGACACCTGGCGGCGTTTTCCAAATCGCCTTGTTGGCCGTAGCACAGGCCGAGATTGAATTGCGCTTCGAGATTCCGCGGGTCCAGGCGAACGGCCTGCTCCAGGTGCTCGATGGCTTCGGCCCACTGTTCCTGCTGGCCCAGCAACGCGCCGAGATTCACCCGTGCTTCGAGCGATTTCGGAGATTGCTTCAACTCTTCCTCAAAGGCGGCCTGTGCGTCTGCGAACTTTTTTTGTTTGACCAGCAGATTTCCCAGTGCGGTCCGCACGCCGGGAAAATCGGGACGCAATCGCAAGGCTTCCTGCAGATGCTCCACGGCCGCGGGGTAGTTCTGTTCCATCCCCAGGCACACGCCGAGATTGAATTGCACGTCGGGATTGCGTGGCGCGATGCGGGCGGCTGCCTCCAGATGACGCCGTGATTCTTCGAGGCGTTGCAGATTACCGAGCGCCGCCGCGAGATTGGCGTGGGCCTCCACATTCTCGGGATTCAGTTCCAGCTCCCCTTCATACGCGGCGACGGCTTCTTCCGTGCGGCCGAGGCGCACGAGGGCCGTGCCCAGCGCCGACCGCACGCCGGGAAACTCGGGATCGATCTGCAGCGCCTCCTCGAAATGGCGTTCGGCCGCGTCGAACTCGCCCAGCCGCGAGCGAACCAGTCCCAGGCTGAAATGGGGCAGCGCCGAATCAGGCTCGAGCTCCAGGCCCCGCTCATACATCGCCAACGCTTCGGGAAATCGTCCCTGATCGGCATACAGGCCGCCGAGATGGAACAGCGCATTCATGTGATCGGGATCGCGCTTCAGCACGGCCAGATAGATTTTCTCAGCCTCTTCCCCGCGCCCGAGTTGTTCGCACACCGAACCCAAATAGACCCGCGAGGAAGAATGGGCTTCCGGAGATTCCTCGACGATCTTGCGGAATGCGGCTTCCGCTTCCTCCAATTTTCCCGCTTCCATCAAGTCGATCGCCGCCTGCGTCGCCAGGTTGAACGGCAGCATGTCCTTCACGTCGGGGAGATTGTTCTCCATCGGGGCATCGTTCATTTTGCCGCCGATGTAGCCCAGGCCGGCAAGGGCTTTTTGTTCCTTGTCGGAAAGCTGCACCGCATCGGCTTCGCCGACAGACAAAGCCGATTCCAGATCCGTCAGTTCGGCTTCGAACTGTTTCATTCGTTCCGGTTCTGCGTCGGCCAGGTTGCGGAGCTCCTGTGGATCGGCCGCGAGGTCGTACAACTCCGGCTTGGACGTGCGGATATACCGCCAGCCGTCGGTCGTGTAGCTGCGCAGAGGCGACCAGCCATTCTGCAAGAAAGGATCGTCGGTCAATCCATAACAAGGCCGCAGTTCGAGTGGATCGCCGCGCACTGCGGCAGTCAGATTGCGGCCGCTGATTCCGTCCGGCACGGAAACGCGTCCCAAGTCCAGCAGAGTGGGAAACAAATCGATCAGCGATACAGGCGACGCGACGTGCGATCCCGCGGCGATGTCCGACACGCCATGCACGATCAGCGGCACATGCTGCGTGGCGTTGTAGAGCGTATAGCCGTGCTGCAGTTCGTAATGATCGCCCAGCCCTTCTCCATGATCGCCGGCGACGACCACGATGGTCTCCGGATGCTTCCGCACAATTTCCAGCAGTCGCCCGATCAGGCGGTCGGTATAGGCGATTTCGCCGTCGTAAGGCGCGTCGTCAAACGCATGATCGAATTCGGCGGACCGCGGATCGTACGGGGCATGCGGATCGTAGAGATGGACCCAGCAGAAGAACGGTTGCTTGCGGGGCTTCGTCAGCCACGTTTCCGCGGCATCGACCACCAGTTTGCCGTCGCGGAAACGATGAATGGCGTCCTGCGTGGGCGCCGCGCCGGAGAGATCGTCGTCGTAGCGCGAAAATCCCTGGTCGACTCCGAACTTGCTATCGAGCACGAACGACGCGACGAACGCTCCGGTGTCGTATCCCGACTGAGCGAGCAATTCGGCAAGCGTCGTACGTTGTTTGGGGAGCGTGCCGGAACCGTTCGTCCGCAGCCCATGCTCCGGCGGGTAGAGGCCGGTCATCAGGCTGGCGTGCGCCGGCAAAGTCAGCGGGATCGGACTGTACGCCTTGTCGAACTGCACCCCCTCGCGGGCCAGTTGATCCAGTACCGGCGTGCGGGCTTTGTCGTAGCCGTAGCAGCCGATGCGATCGGCCCGCGTGGTATCAAGGGTAATGAGCAGGATGTTCGGGCGGAGTTCCGCCCGCGGCCCAGAACATCCCAGAAGCGCCGACGCCGCAGCCAGCAGCAACCATGTGCCGGCTCGTGGGAGCCGCCGGCGCCGAAGAGTTGTCATGACCATTCCGGGAGACGCAGTCCTCCAGAGCCGATCGAACAAGCTACCCCCAAGGGGATTCGAACCCCTGTCCGCAGACTGAGAATCTGCTATCCTGGGCCTCTAGACGATGGGGGCGAGAAGTTCAGCGTAAGTTCTGGAGACACGGACTGTCAAGGATGGGTTCGTTCGACGATCTCATCGTCGCGTTGGCGTCGCCGCCGGGACCGGCGGAACGGGGGATTGTGCGGATCAGCGGCGCCGGGTTGCGCGCTTTGTTGAACGACGCCTTCGTTCCAGACGACGAAGCGGCGTGGACTCGCTGCCGGTCGGCGGAACGATTCGCGGGGAAATGGCGGCTGGCCGACAACGATTTGAAAATTCCCTGCGGCCTGATGTTCTGGCCGACGGGGCGGAGTTACACCGGACAGCCGACGGCCGAGTTGCATCTGCCCGGTTCGCCGCCGCTGTTGGAGCGCGTGCTGGAGGATGTCTATCGCCGCGGCGCTCGGCCGGCCCGGCCGGGGGAATTTACACTGCGGGCGTTTCTCGCCGGCAAGATCGACCTCGTGCAGGCCGAAGGGGTGCTGGGCGTGATCGACGCCCAGGATGACGCCGAGTTGCGCACGGCCCTCGATCAACTGGCGGGCGGAATCTCGCAGCGGCTGGCGGCGTTGCGGTCCGATTTGATCGACGTCCTCAGCGACCTGGAAGCCGGGATGGACTTCGTCGAGGAAGACATTGAATTCATTTCCCGCGACGAATTGCTGGCTCGCGTCACCGCAACGCGGCAGTTTGTAGAATCGTTGCTCGAACAGTCGGCGGCGCGGATGACGTCGCGGACCAAATCGAAAGTCGTGCTGGCCGGTTTGCCGAATGCCGGGAAAAGCACTCTGTTTAATCGCCTCGCCGGGAGAAGCTTGGCGCTGGTTTCGCCGGAGCAAGGGACGACGCGCGATTTTCTGAGCGCGGATGTTGCCGCATCCGATTTCCCATTCGAACTGATCGACACCGCCGGCTGGGACGAATCACACGCCGGCATCGAAGGAGCGGCCCAATCGCAGCGCGCCGACCAGTTGCACCGCGCCGATTTGATTCTGTGGTGCACGGCCTGCGCAGCCAATTCCCCGAGCGAGGGGCGTGAGCCCCCTGAAGACGCCCTCGCCCTGGAAACGGCCCAGCGACTTGCCAAACCGCTGCTCCACGTCCATACGAAATGCGATCTGCAATGCGAGCCTAACCAGGGGGCTCACGCCCCCCGCTCGGAAAGCGAGGTGTTCGTTTCCGTGACGAAAGATCTCGGCATCGAACAACTCCTGGAACGAATTCGAAACTTGCTGATCGCTCCGCAGTCGAAGTCGGCGCTGTGGCTCGGCACAACCGGCGCGCGGTGCCGCGAGAGCCTGGACCAGGCGCGCTCCGCCCTGCTCCGGGCTGAAGCCGCCGCTCAAGATTCCGCCGGCGAGGAACTGCTGGCGATCGACCTGCGCGACGCGCTCGACCACCTCGGCGTCATCGTCGGCGTCGTCTACACCGACGACCTGCTCGACCGGATCTTCAGCAAGTTCTGCATCGGGAAGTGAGCGGGTTCACTCGCGCAAAGCCGCGGATGGCAACCGCGGTCTTTGTATACGAACCCTGTTGGCGTTTGTCGTGTCCTATGCAAGAACTAAAACGACATCAATTAGGACATCCCTTTGCAAGCACCATCACCGCTCTTGGCCCGCATTCAAGCGGATGAGCGGTATCTGTCGAATCTCGATTGGGGCGAGCCGCGCGCGGGACATCCGGAAGGAACAGTCCGCGCGCACATTCGCGATCTGGAAGCGAACCTCAAATTTCTGCAGCCGCGGCTGTTGGACGTGGAAGTCGACGACCTGCTCGTGCTGATTCACGTGCACGACACGTTCAAGGCCGACGCGGCGGCGGGCGTCGCGATCACGCATCCGCGCAGCCATGCGTCGCTCGCCCGCTCATTTCTCGCCGAGTTCACCGACGATCCCGTGCTGCTGGCCAGCGTGCAGTATCACGACGAGCCGTTCGCGTTGTGGCGGCAAGTCGCGCAACGCGGCCATTGTTCGGACGAGCGGTTTCAAAATCTGCTGACGAACATCGGCAACTGGCAACTCTTCGGCGCGTTCCTGCTGATCGACGGCTGCACGCCTGGCAAAGAGACGGCGTCGCTCGAATGGTTCTTGCCGCTCGTCGGACGGCAGGTTGCGATGACTTGGATGGCCGACGATGTGCGGGAACTGAGCCACGCGGCCCGGCGCCGAAAATAGCTGGCAAAGCCGCGGAGGGCATCCGCGGTTTTCCTTCGGCGACGTCGCACAGCAGACCGCGGTTGCCAACCGCGGCTTTGGCTGCAAATCTCCAAAAATCGGGCAAGGCCTCTGGTTGCGGCGCAACTTCTCTCGGTATATTGGAAGTGCGCCCCGTTCCAAGGAGATTGGTTGCCGTTGTCATGCCGCGGTTGACGAGCACGTTCGGCGCATTCTCTTTCAAAGCCTGGCAGGGACGCCGTGCCATTCTGGGGCTGACCCTCGGCTTGCTGTTCGCCGCGTCCGCTCCAGTTCACGCGGCGCCGCCGCTGGATGAACTCCGGCAGAAACTTCTAGCCGGCGAGTACGACGTCGTTCTCCGCGGCGCGGAGGAAGCCATCACGCAGCGGCAGTTCGGCGAGGATTGGTATCTCGTCAAAGCCGAAGCCGAACTCGCGACCGGGCAATACGGCCCCGCGTGGGAGACGATTCAAGCCGGACTGCAACGCTACAACTGGAGCGTCCGCCTGCGGTGGATCGGCATCACGGCGGCGCGTTACGCCGGCGAATCGGCACGGGCGACGAGTCTATTGACGGAAATCCACGACCTCGCCGGCCGCGCGGCGTGGCGTTATACCGACACCGACAACCTCGTCGCGCTGGGCAAGACGGCGCTGCTCGCCGGAGCGGATGCCCGGCAAGTTCTCGAAACGTTCTTCGACCGCGTGTTGCAGGCATTCCCTTCGCATCGCGAGGCACTCCTTGCCAGCGGCGAACTGGCGCTCGACAAGCACGACAACGAACTCGCCGCGGAACTCTTCGCCACGGCGGCGAAGCACTACCCCGATGACGCCGAGGTGCAGTTCGGCCTCTGCCGGGCGCTGGCAACGTCGGAACCGGACCAGAGCAGCATCGCGTGGCAGGCGGCGCTGAAGGCGAATCCAAAATTCGTCCCGGCGATGCTGTTCCGTGTCGAAAACCTGATCGACCAGGAGCGCTACGAGCAGGCGGGATTCCTGCTGGAGCAAATCGACGCCGTGAATCCGCAGCACCCGCTCGCCGCGGCGTATCGCTCGATTCTCTCCTCGCTGACGAACGATCCGAAGGGAGCCGTGCTGTTCCGCGACGCCGCGCTGACGACGTGGCGAGAAAATCCCGAAGTCGATTTCCGCATCGGGCGCATGCTGTCACGGAAATATCGCTTTGCCGAGGGATCGGCGTCCCAACAGCGGGCCTTGAAGTTCGACCCGAAGTATCTGCCGGCGCGGATGCAGCTCGCCCAGGACTGGTTGCGGTTAGGCCGCGAGGACGAAGGCTGGAAGCTTGCCGATTCCGTGCATGAAGACGACGGCTACGACGTGCAGATGTTCAACCTGCTGCAACTGCGGGATGCGATCGAAAAGTTCGCGACGCTGGAGGAAGAGCCGTTCGTCGTGCGGATGGAGGCGCGCGAAGCGAGAATCTACGGGCCGGATGTGCTGCGCTTGTTGCAGCGGGCAAAACAAACGCTCGGCGAGAAATACGGCTGGACTCCCGAAGCGCCGATCATCATCGAGATCTTTCCTCGGCCGAATGATTTCGCCGTGCGGACATTCGGGATGCCGGGCGTCGGCGGGTTTCTCGGCGTCTGCTTCGGGACGGTGATCACGGCGAACAGCCCGGCCTCGCAGAAGGAAAACCCGGCGAACTGGCAAGCCGTGCTCTGGCACGAGTTCTGCCACGTCGTCACGCTGGAACTCACGCGGCACCGCATTCCGCGGTGGCTTAGCGAAGGGATCTCAGTCTACGAGGAGCGCCAGGCCGATCCGTCGTGGGGCCAGGCGATGAATCCCGAATATCGCAAGCGGATTCTCGCCGGGCGATTGACGCCGATCCGCCAGTTAAGCGGCGCGTTTCTGAATCCCGAAACGCCGCGCGATTTGCAGTTCGCGTACTTCCAGTCGTCGCTCGTCGTGAAGTTTCTCGTCGAGCGCTACGGCTTCGAAACGCTCAAGAAGATTCTGCACGATCTGTCCGCCGGCCTAGAGATCGGCCAGGCACTGGAGAGGAACGCAGCCGATCTCGACCAACTCGACGCCGAGTTCCGGGCCGACGCCGTTGAGCAGGCGAAGCAACTCGGCTACGGACTCGATTGGGAAGCGTACGATCTCTCGGCGATCATCGACGACGACGATCCCGATCGGCTCGCGCGGTGGGTGGAGGAACATCCGACAAGCCTGTCGGGTTTACTGGCGCTGGCGAAGCAGTCGATTCAGACGCGAAACTGGGAGCGGGCCGTGCCGCCGCTGGAGAAACTGATCGACCTCTACCCGGAACAGATTGGCGGCGACAGCGCGTACGTGCTGCTGGCCGCCGTGCATCGGCAACAGAAGAGCATCGCCGCCGAACGCCGCGTACTGGAGAGCTACGTCCCGAAAGACGACGCGCCGGCGGAGTCGCTGTTCAGGCTGCTGGAATTGCAACAGGCCGACCTCGATTGGCCAGCGATGCTGGCGACCGCGGTACGGTTGCAAGCGATTCAACCCCTCTCGCCGGTCATGCAGCGTTCGCGCGCGGCCGCCGCCGAGAAAACGGGCCAATTGCCGGAAGCGTTGTCTGCCTTGACGGCGCTGACGGAACTCGCGCCGGACGACGCGGCCGATCTGCATTTCCGTCTGGCGCGGGTGTATCATCAAATGAAGTCCCCTGCGGCGAAGCGCCACGTGTTGAAGGCATTGGAAGCTGCACCGCGTTTCCGTGCGGCCCAGGAGTTGTTGCTGGAGATCGTCGGGTCAGAAAGGGCGGGATTTTAGATTCCGTAGAGTTTGTCGAGTCTTCGAGGCGAACCACTCTTCGATGGATAATTGGTTCGCCTCGAAGACTCGACAAACCCTATTTGAAGTCAAAGAAATGATTCAACATCGAACGTGAAATGAAGCATCGCCGTTACATCCTGTTGCTCGCCATCGCCGCACTCGGGCTGTTGCCAGTGTGGGCGCAGCCGTTTCGTCCGCGCGGAGAAGGAAGGTCGCAAAGGCCGACTCCCGCGCTGCACGACCGCCGCGGCGTGCCGGACTGGGACGTCGATCCCGCGTTCGCCGAGGACGTCTTCACGTTTGTCCGCGTCAAATACAATTCGCATAGCTCGTGGGACCGCTGGCGGACCGATTGGCCCGACAGCGATTTGAATTTCCCCTTCCGCTTGCAGCAGCTCACGTCGCTCAAAGTCAGTCCGAACAGCCTGATCCTCGAACTGACCGACCCGGACATTTTTCATTATCCGTTCCTATATCTCATCGAGCCGGGCGATCTGTCGTTCAGTGAGGAAGAGATCGTCGCGTTGCGGCGGTACCTCCTCAACGGCGGCTTCCTGATGGTCGACGACTTCTGGGGCGAGGCCGAATGGGCCAACTTCCATCACGAGATCAAGCGTGTCTTTCCTGACAAGGAGCCGCGGGAACTGCCGCTCGATCATCCGATTTTCCACTGCGTCTACGACCTGAAGGAGAAGCCGCAGGTGCCGAGCATCAACGTCGCCGAGTGGGGCCGCGCGCAAGGCATCACCTGGGAGCGGCCCGACGCCCGCGAGGTCCACATCAAGGGACTGTTCGACGACTTAGACCGTTTGATGGCCGTAATCTGCCAC
>CAZDGB010000103.1:0-21058 GCA_964504645.1 uncultured Planctomycetaceae bacterium
AGCTACACCGCCGCGGAAGTGCCGGGAATTCAGACCCCTGAGTTTAGCTTCCGGTTCGGCACGCGTCGAGGGAAGCGGCGCGCAAGAAAAAAACCCGGCGATGCGATCGCCGGGTTTCTCGGTTTCGTGCCTCGACCAAGGATCACTGCGGGGTTTCGGGGCCCGCACAGCGGATCAGGTGGTCGTGGTCGATATAGATGACCTGGATCGTTTCGTCCTTGTGGTAGAACGGCACCGGCCAGTCCGAGCGGATGATCTTGTCGTAATACACCGTGCACTTGTAGTGGCAGTGGTGCAGCTTCGCGGGGCCGACCATCGGGAAGAACCGGCATTCGTCGATGCGGTCGACGATCAGATCGACCGTCATGCGGACGTTGTTGCGTTGCGTTTCGGCGAGGAACGTCCAGCCGCCGGCGGCCTCGTCGGGCAACGCCATCATCACTTCGTCCGGGCTGGGCGGATCCATGCAGAACAGCGGCGCGTGTTCGCCTTCGACGGGATCGAGGATCGGCACCTTGTCGTACCGCTCTTCCCGCTTGTACGTGTCTTCGATGAGCTGGCTGTAATAGGGGCTCACCGGAATGGGCGGCGTCGCCCACCAGAACAGGGTGTAGTCCCAGGCGACGCGGGTGAAGCCCCACATCAGGCGGCAACCGCTGTTGCTGCCGGCCATGAACGCGATGGCCGCGATCAGGAGAAATCGCTTCAGCAGAGGTCCCGACTTGATCATCTTGCCTCTCCGTGAAATCCAAGCCGACATTCGGCGTTCGATCGCGGACATGTGAATGGATTGATGAGTTCCGCCTGCACAATGGCAGTCTGTAGTGTCTTTATCGAATCTGACGGCGCGAAACTTTGGCGATTTTTCCGGATTTAACGCCGCTTTCCCAAAGCCGCGGTTGGCAACCGCGGGCTTTCTCTCTCGTGCCGTTGGCGTCGCTCAGAAGACCGCAGATGCCATCCGCGGCTTTACCCCCCAAAAAGGCAAACGTCTTCGGAAGCCGAAGCTTCCGAAGACGTTACGCCATTCGGAGACGGGGCGGATTCCTCACCACAAAGAAGCCGCCCGCCCCGGACGGGTTCTCCTCATAAATCGTTACCAGTTCTTCGGATGCAGGAACCAGAACCACTTGTCCGTCCGTTGACGGAACTGCAGGTTCCATTGTCCGTCGTCCCACCGCAGCGTAGCGTCGCGCCAGCCGAGCGGAACCTGGGGATACGGATAGAACGGCCCGATGTAAGGCCAGGCACTCGCGCTGTATTGCTGCGGGTACTGGATCGCGGCCGAGTTCGGGTACTGAGCCATCGCCGGCCAGGCGTGTTCCGGCAGATTCGGCATGTTGTACTGAGCCGGGGCCATGCCGGCGCCCGGATGAGCGTACGGCGCCGGCGGCGGAACCGGAGCCCCACCCTGGTAGGCGGCGGCCATCGCCCGCGGGTCCATGCCGTTCGCCATCATCATCGCCATGCGAGGATCTTGCATCATCCGGGGATCCTGCATCATCGGAGGCCCTTGCATGGCGGCCATGCGCGGGTCCTGCATGCGCGGATCATAGTTGGCCGGCGCCGGTCCATCCGGCAACTGGCGTTCTTCGGTGACTTGTAATTGATTGGCCACCGAACGCACGCCCGGAATTTCGCTGGCGATTTGCTCGGCCATAGCTCGCTGAGCGTTCGTGGGCACGCTGCCTTCGAGCAGCACTACACCATTTTGATACTTGATGCCCATGTCGTAACCGTCGAGTTTCGCGCCGCTCAAAGCCGCGCCAATCTCTTCAGCTTTCTGCTGATTCAGTTCGAGGGCCGTCGGCGGAGCCGCGTCCTCATGATTGACGTGTTGGACGCGGTTGTCGCGATCGGACCCGGTGTGTCCGGCCTGCACGACGCCGCCGCGCGACCCGCCTTTCATGCGATCGCCCAAGGTCTGCTTGGGGAGAATCCCCAGGCGGCTGTCGTCGACCTGGGTCACGCCGTCGACCTTCTGGATCGCGGCTTTGGCCCGCTTTTTCTGCTTGGAATCAGCGATCTGCCCCTTGATGGTGGCGATGCCGTCCTTGAATTCGATTTCGACGTCGTACGCCGCCAGCCGTTCCTTGCGGAGAGCCTCGGCGATCTTGTCGGCCATTTCCTGGTTATAGCTCTTACCCGACTGTTTCGCGGCAGCCTGTTTGCCGCCGCGCGTTGGCGCGGCGTCGGCGAGGGTCAAGCCGGGCGTGGCCGCCAGCAACCCCAGCGTCAGCGCCCATTTCCCGTACTTGCGCATGGACCGTACTCCTTTTCGTCCCTGTCTCCGAGTTGATTGGGCCGCTGAGGCCGTCCCATTCCCCTGGGCGCTTGCCAGCACAGAGTTTGGGCCGCCGCGTTGTCCGAACCGGCGAGCAGTCTCCGTCGACCTCGATGAAGTCTGCTGTCACTAATTCATCGGTACAATCGGGCCGATCCCGCAGACTTTTCCGTTTTTTTCGGAAGAATGTGTCACGCGGGTTCTGACGTCCGCGCCCCACGCTTTACGCCTAACTCCTTTATTTGTTTGCGCTTAGCAGTGGCGTACCGACGTTATTGCCGAATCGCCCACGCGAACACCGAGCCAAACATCACGATCCCGCCCAGGAAAGCACACCACTTCCAGCCGATCTCCGCCCCAATCTGAAACAGGACGACGCCTGCGATCGCGAACCACAGCGCCACCCATGTCGGCAGAAACCACATCAGCGCGGCGACCGCGGCGCATGCCGGGACTGCAATCAGCGTGGCCACCAGAACTCTTTTGACATTCGGTTTTGGAATCATTGCGAGGAAGTCCTGAATCGGCAACCAGCTACGAACAATCCGTACCCGAGGATTGATCCGCCGGCAACTCCCCCGCGTTTGTGTGCTCAACGCCGAGCGATTTCCGGGTCCGTCCGGCCGGTAATGTTGCCTCCGACGATGGACTCGCCCGTTGAGATAAGGCCATGTTCGCCAAGACGGTTGTGTATGTGGGACTGTGCGGTGCGTATGCCGTGGGAACGGCGCTCTTTCTGGACAGTACGCTGGAAACCCGCACGGCGGAAGACGTGCGGGTGCTGTCCGACAACCCGGTCAGTGCTGCCGAAACCCGCGTGGCTCATCGGCTGCGGAATGAATCGTACGCCGTAGGGGCCGCGCTGCTGACGGTACTCGGTCTCGCTCTCTACTGGCCGGACATGAAGCGGCTGTGGGACAGATTTCGCCATCACCCGCAGGTGCGCTGGGTGCCGTTCCTCGCGCTGATCATCGCGCTGCCGGGCTGCATCCGGCCGTTCGAGCCGATCAAGCTGGAAACGATCAATACCAACGAGGAGGCGTTCCTCATCCCGCTGGTCGGCGATGGCAAGAGCCAGACCTCGACGCAGACGGAAGAGTACCTGACGCAGAACCTCGTCTACTCCAAGCAGGTGAAGATGCCCCAACAGTGGGTGCAGAAGGGTTACGAATGGCTCGGCGTGCCGAACGGCAAATGGCACGACGCAGCCATTCTCGTGAAAGTCGATAAGTCGCCCGTGACCCGCGAATGGACGGCCGACCCGAACTCCGGCACGTCGAACCGCAACGAAGCCATCTGGGTGATGACGTCGGACCAGGTCGAATTTTCGACTGGCTGGACGTGCACGGCCCGCATCGCCTCGCGGGAAGATGCCGTCCGCTTCCTGCACAACTATCCGAACGGCACGCTGACGAAAGTGATGGACCAGGAAGTCCGCGCCCGCATTCAGACCGCGTTCGGTTTGGAAGTCACCGACCAGCCGATGCAGAAATTGCGGTTGGAAGCGACGCCGCATTTGATGAAAGTCGTCGACGATGTGACGAGCTTCTTCCACGATCGCGGCGTGACGATCACGAACCTCGGCATCAGCGGCGGCTTCATCTACAAGGACGTGAAGGTCTCGGACAAACTCGTCGAACTGTTCAACGCCGAACAGGACCGCGCCGTGGCCGAAGCCAAAGCCGCCGCGCTGCTCACGCAGAAAAAAGCCGAAGCGGAGGGCATCAAGCAGGTCGCCGATGCGAAGGCGTATGAAATCGAAAAAGCGCACGAGAACATGGAAATGTACGTGGCGCTCAAGCGATTGGAGCTGGAGAAGGAAAAGGTCCTGCGCTGGAACGGCTCGTTCCCGACCTATTTCATGGGCCAGAACGGCCTGGACATGCTGCTGACCGTGCCGCAACCGGTGACGGCGAAGTAGCTTCCACTCTGCTCTTGGCCGTCCGCAACCACTGTGTTAGAAACTCCCCCGGCAGAGGGTTCTGCCGGGGGGGCTTTCGCATGTCGGCCGCACCGACCATTTCCGTCGCGCTGTGCACGTTCCGGGGCGAACGCTTTCTGCCGGAACAGCTCGACAGCCTCCTCGCGCAAACGCTACGGCCCGATCAGGTCGTCGTCTGCGACGACGGCTCGACCGACCGCACCCGCGACATCCTCACCGACTTCGCACGCTCCGCGCCGTTCCCCGTCGAGTTGCGATTCAACGAGCGGAATCTGGGCGTCATGAAGAATTTTGAGCAAGCCCTTTCGAACTGCACTGGTGATTTCGCCGTCCTCACCGATCAGGACGACCGTTGGCGGGCCGACAAGCTGGAAGTTCTCGCCCAACTCTTGATCGACAATCCGCACAGCGGCTACGCCTGCTCCGATGCCGAACTCATCGACGGCGACGGGCGGCTGTTAAACCAGCGCGTCTGGCCGGAGATGCGGCAGAATCCGGGAATCCTGTTGCCGCAGGGGATCGACGCCACGGCGACGCGGCTGATGCAATCAAACTTCATCCTCGGCGCGACGGTGATGATCAACCTCGACCTGCTGCGGCCGTGGATTTTTCCGATCTCGACGAATTTCTATCACGACCACTGGCTGGTGCTGACGTCGGAAATCCTCGGCCATCACGGCATCGCCACGCCCGAGCCGCTGACGTTTTACCGCCGCCACGCCGGTCAAAACTGCGGCCTGAAACACCGCGGCGTGTTGGGCGCGCTCCGCAAACTGCTGCGCAGCTCCGAACGCCGCAATCGCCAGGCGATGCGGCAACAACGGCTGCGCGATTTCCTGGCGCATTGGGAAACGCACATCCTGTCGCGGCGGCCGGAGACCGAGAAATGGCGCGTCGCATTGGAAGCGGCGGCGGATCAGTACGCTCAAGGCGGCGAGAAACGGACGTGGTGGCCGCGGCTCAAGGCGGCTTAGGCGTCGTCGATGCGCTGCGAAGCGCAAGCGACGTTCAGACCGTTTTCCGAATCCTCTCGACCGCTTCTTCGATGTTCGCGCGGCTGTTGAACGCGCTCAGGCGGAAATAGCCTTCGCCGCTTGCGCCGAAGCCGCTGCCGGGGGTGCCGACGAGGTGTGACTTCGACAAGAGTTCGTCGAAGAAGTCCCAGCTCTTCAAACCCCGCGGCGTCTTCAGCCAGACGTACGGCGCGTTGACGCCGCCGTAGACCGATAGCCCGGCGGACTTCAGCCCCGCGCAGAGAATCTTGGCGTTCTCCAGGTAGAACTCGATCAGCGCTTTCACCTGTTGCTTGCCGGCGGGCGAATAGACGGCTTCCGCGCCGCGCTGGATGATGTAGGACACGCCGTTGAACTTCGTCGTGTGCCGGCGAGTCCACAACGCATGCAAATCGACGCGGGTTCCGTCCGGGGCTAAACCGGTGAGGCTTTTCGGGACCACGGTGAAGGCGCACCGCGTGCCGGTGAAGCCCGCGGTTTTCGAGAAGCTGCGGAACTCCAGCGCACAGTCGCGGGCCCCGTCGAGTTCGTAGATCGAATGCGGAATGTCGGCTTCGGTGATGTACGCCTCGTACGCCGCATCGTAGAAGATGATCGCGTCGTTCGCCTTGGCGTAGTCGATGAACTTCTTCAGCGTCGCCTTCGTCGCCACCGTACCGGTCGGGTTGTTCGGGTAGCAGAGATAGATGAGATCCACCTTCTCCTTCGGCAACTCCGGCGTGAAGTTGTTTTCCGCCGTCACCGGGAGATAGACGAGCTTGCCGTACCGGCCCGCGTCATCCGCCGGCCCGGTACGGCCGGCCATCACGTTCGTATCGACATAGACCGGATACACCGGGTCGGTGATCGCGATGCGGTTGTCGATGCCGAAGATGTCGAGAATGTTTCCCGTATCGCACTTTGAACCATCCGAGACGAAAATCTCGTCCGCGGCGACATTCGCTCCGCGGTTTTGATAGTCGTTCTTCGCGATGGCTTCGCGGAGAAAATCGTACCCCTGCTCCGGCCCGTAGCCGCGGAACGACTCGCGGTTCCCCATCTCGTCGACGGCTTTGTGCATCGCCTCCAGCACGGCGGCGGGCAGCGGTTCGGTGACATCGCCGATGCCGAGCCGAATGATCTTCGCCTGCGGGTTCGCCTCCGCGAACTTCTTGACGCGGCGGCCGATCTCGGGGAAGAGATAGCCGGCCTTGAGTTTCAGGTAATTGTCGTTGATACGGGCCATGATTCGTCTCGATGCGGGGGAAATTTGTCGCGAACGAATCACGGTAGAGGCCGCGACGGCGAGTTTCAAGCGATACAATCGGGGGAAAGGCGGAAGTGCGAAGTCGGAAGGCGGAAGTTGAGTATCCGCTGCTGCCCGACTTCCGCCTTCCCCCTTCCCCCTTCCGCCTTCGGCCTTTTGAAATTTCCAGTATGTCCGCCGATGCTCCCGACCCGCCGCGTTCCGTTTTGACCCCCGTCGCGAAGGCGGTCTGGAACCTTCCCGGCCTGGTGCTGATTCTGTTCGTGCGCGTCTACCAGATTTTCATCGGGCCGCTGCTGGGCAAGCACTGCCGGTTCCATCCGTCGTGCAGCCATTACTTCATTCAGGCCGTGCGGAAGTACGGGGCCATCGTCGGTGCGTGGAAGGGCGTCTGGCGAATCTTGCGGTGTCACCCGTGGCACCCGGGCGGGTATGATCCGCCGTAAATGTGCCATCCAACTCTCGCCGCGCGCTTGCGCTTCGCGGCGCACAAGACAACCGCCATGTCTCATCGATTCTTTTCGCGTCTTTGTTTGTTCGCCTTGATTTTCAGCGGATTGGAAGCAGCGTGCGCCGAGGACACGCGAAGCGTCAAGCGACCCATTTTGAAAACCGACCACGGCGACGTGGATATCTTTCCGGCAGACAATCCGTGGAATCAGGATATCTCCAAATTGCCGGTCCATCCGTTGTCGGAGAAATATCTCACCTCGATCGGCTGGAACAAACCGCTCCATCCCGATTTCGGGACCGAATGGGAAGGCGCGCCAAACGGAATTCCGTTCGTGGTGGTGCCGGGCGATCAGAAAAAGGTCGCCGTCCAGTTCGAGTACGCCGACGAAAGCGATGCCGGGCCCTATCCGATTCCGAATGATCCGCCGATTGAAGGAGGGCCGGACGCCGCGCCCGACAGCGACCGGCACGTGCTGATCATCGATCCGACGAACAAGAAGCTCTACGAGCTGTATCAAGCGATTCCCCTCGCCGGCGGGCGTTGGCAGGCCGGGTCGGGGGCCATCTTCGATCTCGACAGCAATCAACTGCGGCCGGCCGGGTGGACATCCGCCGACGCCGCCGGGTTGCCGATCTTTCCCGGCTTGGTCCGTTATGACGAAATCGTCGAGCAAGGTGAACTCCGGCACGCGCTGCGATTCACCGCGCGGCGGACGCAGCGGGCCTACATCACCCCAGCCCGGCATTACGCCAGCCGCTCCGACGATCCCGATTTACCGCCGATGGGTCTGCGGGTGCGGTTGAAAGCCGATTACGACGTTTCCAAGTTTCCGAAGCCGTGCCAAGTGATTCTCCGCGGATTGAAGACCTACGGCATGCTCCTCGCCGACAACGGCAGCGACTGGTTCCTCAGCGGCAGCCCCGACCCGCGCTGGGACGACGAAATGCTCGCGACGCTGAAACGCGTCAAAGGAAGCGACTTCGAAGCGGTGGAAACGGGCCCGCTGGAGCGGTGAGAGGAAAATCAAGGTCTCACGCAGAGGACGCAGAGATCGCGGAGAATGAGAGCAAGCCAAGTCTCTTCCTCTCCGCGTCCTCTGCGATCTCTGCGAGAGGCCGGCTTTTCTGCTTCTTCAATGTCTCGGCTGCGCGTTGCACGCATAGGTTTCCGCCAGTTCCTGCACGGCGTCGAGGCCGATGAAATCCTTCCGCTCGCGCTGGCCGGTCCAACGGTTGGGCGAACTGAAAATCGTGACGCGCAGCGTCGTCAATTCACTGCGCTCGGCGAGGGCCAACGCGACGCCGACGTGGAACCGCGACTGCGGATAGATCGGAGCCCGCGTTGCGTTGAGCGACCAGCGATCGAGCCGGACCGGATGCCACGGTTCCAACAGCGTCGACGGCTGAAGATATTTTCGCAACTCCTCCGGCACGCGCGGCAGATCGTCTTCGTGAATCGCGACGACCGCCTGCTCCGGCCGCGCGGCATACACGGCCCAACTCGGCCAATGGTCCCAGAATCCGAATGGTTCGCCGAGCGGAGCGATCAGCACGAACGCTAGAAGAACCCACCCGGCGATTTCGATTTTGTTTTGTCCTCTTGGCGCTTCTTTGCGACTTGGCGTCTCTGCGAGAGATGCCTTGACCGGCGGTGCAAACAGCAGCCAGTTCTGCACGATGAAGAACGCGTTCCAGATCAACACGCCCGCCGAGTGGTCGTGCCCCAGCGGGCCCAGGGCGATCATCAGGAACAGGTGCATGGCGATCGAGAAATAAAGTCCGACGCGCTGCGTGCGCGGAAAGCAGAGCAGGATCGCCGTGAGCAATTCCGTCAGCGGCATGAGCGCGGACAACACGAAAGAAACGGACGGCGGGACGTCCGCGAAGTGCAAGCTGTGGAGAAATCCGTCGAGCAGAAAGGGCCCGTGGTTCACGCAGAACGCAAAATCGACTTTCGACAGCGCCGAATAAAAGTAGATGCTGATCGTCAGCCATCGCCAGCCGACGAGACGCCACTGCGGATTCGCCAGCGCGAGCCAAGCGTGCAGGACCATCAACTGATAAGCCCACGGTTGAATCCGATGCTGATTGAACGCGAATAACACCGCGAAGCTGGCGGCGCACACGCCGTGGCGAATGCGGCGCGTGAATTTGTCCGCCGCAGTCCGGGCGAAGAACGTTCCGGCCAGCGAGCCGACGAACGCCGCGAGTTCGAGGAATCGCGGCGCGTGCCGAAAGACCGCAAACAGCGGGACCTGCGGAAACGCATACGGCGGCAGCCACAACGACGTCGCGAGCAGGAGCGCGATCTGCGTGACGGCGAGCAGGTTCAACAACCAGACGTAATTCTGGTTCTCAACATCTGCCGGCGGCGCGTCCGCATTCATCGCTGGCTCATCGCCCAGATCGCTGCGACGATCGCCGCCAGGCCGAGCACGGTGAACGTGATCTTCACCCAGCTATACGGTCGTTCTCCGTACACTTTGCCGGTCGTCGCGTTCACCGCGACGCGGTACGCCTTATCGTGATACCGGTAGACGAGCAGCCACACCGGCAGCAGCAAGTGCTTGAACGCGAGCGCGCTGTACGCCGTCTTCTGCGACGTGATCGACTGTTGGTCGCCACCGATCCGCTGCAAGACTTCCGACGTCAACGCCGCTTCCATCCGCCGCCGGCCTTCGCGGAAGCAGACGCCGAGCTCGATGTCGTACGTCCGCGAAAAAAAGCCGGCCAGCATCTCCTGCGTGAACGGCACGCACTTATCCAGCGGCCACGGCCCCAGCGCGTCGAGCAGTTCCGGTTGCTGACCCTTCACGGCGACGACCAGCACGTCGTCAAAGAACCGCTGGAACTGGCCGGAAACGCTGGTCCAGCGCGTCCGCATCTCCTGCCGTGTCTCTTTGCCGTTGCTCACCGTGACCCAATAGTGATCGCCGCGATCGCCGGCGAAACGCGTGAACGTGACGGCGTCGAACGTGAAATATGGCAGATACACGCCGGAAAACTTGCCGTTCGCGCCGTACTTCTTGAACTCGTTCGGCGCGAACCACAGCGACCCAACCCACGCCCGCAGATTCTCCGCGGCGCGTTCCTTCTCCACGAGAAACGGCAACATCGCATGGACGGGAATCGCGCGGACCGCATCGTGAATTTTGTCCCGCTGCAGCGGCGAGCCGCAGTAAGGGCACGTCGTACTCGTCAGCGTGCCGACGAAGACGACTTCGCCGCCGCACGAATCGCAGCGAATCTGATGCTCGCCCGACGCCGTCTGATCGACGTCGCCCTGCTGCTTCAGCTCTTTGAGATGTTCGAGCATCGCCTCCAGGTCTTGCTCGACGATCTCCTGATCGCGGGGGATTTCGATCTGCTTGACGGCCCCGCAGTACGGGCACTTGAGGCTCTGCAAGCCGACCGAGAACTCGAGATCGGCCCCGCACCGCTCGCAGGGAAAGATGCGTCCCCGGCCGTCGTCGATGGCCTCGCCCCGCGGCACGGCCGCCGCCGCGTCGTCTGCAAACACCAGAGGCGTCGGTTCGTCGGGCATGATGCGAAGGGCGCTGCGCAGGGGGTGTGAGACACCGACAGTTGTAATCCGCCACGCTGCGAACGAAAAGCGAACCGCCGCGGATCACGATTTTTGACGTTTCACCTTAGCGACGCTTCGCAGAAGCGTCGTACTCATCCCCTCCGAAATACGTCCGCCGCCGGACGGAACTCGACGTTCGCATCGAGCGGAAAGATCGGCCGTGCGCAGCGGGTGTGGCCCAGGCTCTTCAAGTTCGCGCTCGTCGAGCCCGGCGCGTCCACGTTGATCAACTTCGCGCACCAGGCGGCGAACATGTGGTGTTCGCAATGCGGCGACTTCACGACCACGAGATCGAACCGCCGCGGGTCCTGACCGTGAGCATAGAACCACGAACGATCAAACAAGCTGACGGGCCGCGTGCCGACGACCAGCGTGATGTTGCCGGCTTCCAGGACCGCTGTGCTTCCGGAGTTCCAGTGCCAGCCGAACGATTCGCTGCGGAACTGGCCGTCGGACAGCATGCGGACTTTCGCCGTGATCGGCAGCGGCTGAAACCGTTTCGGATCGCAGGCCCCGCCGATGGTTGTCGAGATCGTCGCGCCGACGCCGGCCGCGAACGCCTGCTGTACGGCGGCGGGATCGACGATCGGAATCAACGCCGTGCCGCGATAATCCTGGCGGACGAGCTCCAGCAGAATCGCATTGCTGTCGCCGGATGCTCCGGAACTCGTCGCATCGGCGGCGTCCATGAAAATGACGGTGCGGCTGAAGCCCGCCGTCTGCGACGGCGGGTTCCCGGCGATGCCATCGCCGGGCTTCGCAAGTTCGTAAATCTCCGTCGCTTCAGCTACCGCGTCGCTCAAACTCGTCAGCGGTACCTGCATCTTCTCGTGGTGTTTCCAGAAAATGTCCGCTAATTCGAGCGCGGACTTTTGTGCCGCGGCGACGTCGCCGTCCAGCACGACGAAACTGTTCGTCCGCAGTTCCGGCACGTCGGTGAACGGGTTGCCCCACATCACACCGGCGGAGAGGCCTTGCGGTCTCGCTTCGATCTGCTGCGCGAGCCGGGTGCATTCGCCGATGGAACCGGTCTCGGTGATGAGTTCATCGCCGCGGACGAGGGCGGGAATCTTCACGCGGGCCGTAACCGGTTTCACGCCGTCGAACAGAATCCGCAGCAGCAGTTTCGCCGCGCGGGCGCCGGTTTCATAGAAATCGACGTGCGGATAGGTGTGATAGCAGACGACAGCGTCGCTGTGCTGAAGCATCTTGTCGGTGAGGATGCCGTGCAGGTCGAGCGACACCACGAACGGGATTTTCTCGCCGAGAATCTTTCGTGCTGCGGCGAGCAGAAACCCTTCCGGGTCGTCTTCCCCCTCGGCCTGCATCGCGCCGTGCAAACAGAAATACGCCGCGTCGACCGGCCCGGCCTCGGCGATCCGCTGCAGGAACTCGCGGCTCAAGCGCTGGAAGCTTTCCGCCGCGAGCAGCCCGCCCGACGTGTTCGCGCTCAAACCGAGCGCCGGCGCCAATTCCACGCGGCGATCCGCCTCGAACACGCCGAGCGCCCCGCCGACTTCCTCCCGCACGCGGCGATGGTAGTCGAGCAGCTCCGCCCCGGCGACCTTCCGAAAATCCTCATACCGGCTCGGCTGCGGATTGAACGTCGAAACTTCCTGCTTGCACTCGGCGATGAGGATGCGGGGCATGGGGGACTTTCAAAGAAATTCCGAGCGGGGGGCGTGAGCCCCCTGTGACGACGCACATCGAAAAGATTAGCCAAGAAGACTTAGGCACCCTATGATAGTGGTAAAAGTTTGTCGTCACTTGGCTCGGAAGGTCAACCATGACAACCGCGGAATGCGCCAAGCAATTGTATGAGCGAGAATGGAAACTGAAATTGGAGGCGGAACATCCCGACCAGTTTGTCGCCATCGAGCCGCAGTCCAGATCGTATTATCTAGGTGAGACATTCCTCTCCGCGGCCCTGTCGGCGAAACACGCCCATCCGGACCGGACCTCTTTCGTGATCAGAATCGGCCGAGACGCGGCGTTTCACCTGGGAGCGAGTTCGACATGATCGGGCAGGTCGACGAATCCGGTCGAGCGCTCTTGACGATTTCCGTTTCCGCTTCTGCGATCGATCCCGGGTCTTCGGTGACGGCTTGGATCGACACGGCCTTCGACGGTCATCTTGTCTTTCCTCAGCCGTTGATCGATCAACTCGATTTGGAGCCGTTGGTCGAAACGGAAGCGATCCTGGCGGATGGCTCAAAGGTCGTGCTGGGAACCTATCTTTGCCATCTGGAGTGGTTCGGCAATAAGGTCCCCCTGCTCGTCATCGCCAATGAGGGAAGATTCCCTCTACTCGGCACCGCGCTGCTGGATCAGCGAGTCTTGCATATCGACTATGTGCAGAAGTCTTTGACTTTGGATTGACGCCGCAGTCAACACCGTTCAAAAACCGCGGGGGTGACTCCGCAGCTTCTACGCCAACTGATCCAGATACCACTTCACGAACCGCGTCGGGCCGCGCTCGGAGGGTGGCCCACACGCTGCTCGGAGCGTGTGGGTTCACAAGAGGCCAGACGTCGCGGACAGCGGAAAGCTCTTGTGACTTCGTCACCCAGACGCCTCAAGCGGCGTCTGGGGGCACCCGGTTTGGCCTAACGACCCGGCTCGCGGGACGCTTCGATTGCAACTGGAGCTTGGTGGCCGGGTTCCCTGCAGCGCATGGTTAGGTGTTTTCATGGCCAGCCTTGAGCACTCCAAATCGGGCTGTAAATCTGACAGTGATAAGCGAAACTCGCGTCGAGTGCATCAAGCCTCTTGTGTGGAAGAGACGCAACTTGCTTGCGAACGGCCGCAATATGCGAGCAAGCCTCCGAATACGAGGAGTCAAAACTGACCTCCTGTAAAAGTGAAATGTCGTTCTGTCTGAGCGTCCACAATGCGACGTGAACCGAGTGACGATCTCGTGCCGCCAATGCTTTGAGAATCGGGTGCTCTGGCTGGGGGCGGAATACAGCGAACAAAATCTTCGCGGCGACACAGCCCAAAAGAAACAACACAAAAATGCGAGAGCGGCGCATAACATCTAACTTGTATTCGACCGCCGGAGTGCAGTAGTTTTTTACCGCACTTTTGTGGTCGAGCAGGGATGTGTGTACGTCAATGTGGCAAGATGCCCGGCGAAACTCAAGCTGTTCTCGGAGCGAGGCATGTTTTGCCCACAGCGGGGATGCAACCCCGCGGCTTCTACGCTAATTGATCCAGATACCACTTCACGAACCGCGTCGGGCCGTGTTCGGCCTTCGAGTACGGGCCGGGTTCGTAGACGCGCGATTCGACGCCGCGCTGATTGTCTTCGATGATCTTCAGGTCCTGCTCGTTCGTCACCCGCCACAGCCACGTCAGGTCGTCGAGGTGGTAATCCTTGCCTTCGACGGCGTCGGGATGGACCAGCCAAAGCATTTCCTGCAACGTCCGGTCGACGCCGAGCGGAGTGAATCGGTTCAGCACGCCGTGATCGCACGGGCTGAGAAAATACTGTCCCGGATGGATGCGCCACGACGTGTAACCGCCGTCGGCCTGGCGAAAATCGCCCATGATCGGCGCGACGGGCAACCCCGTCTGGCTGGGACACAACCGGCCGCCGCCAATCACTCCGCGGCTGGCGCAATGCAGTTTGTCTTCCGCCGCGGGGCAGAAACCGACGAAGTGCCCCATGGCGCGGGCGTGCTCTTCCCACGCCTCTTTCTGCCGGTTGTACTCCTCAAGCTTCACCGGCGACTGCGTGCACTCGACCAGCGCGTCGTCCATCTTCGAGCAGTATTCCGGATGGGCCGGGCCGCAGTGATAGCACTCGGCAAAGTTCTCCACCACAAGCTTCCAGTTCGCCTGTAGTTCCCACGTCAATCGCGCGGCGAGTTTCGCATCGGACAATCGATACGGCGCGGCGAACGGTTCGAGGTCGCGCCATTCCTGGTCGAGGCTCGGGGGCTCGCCGTCGCCGAGGTAAATCTGAATCACGCCGTGATCGATCCGCACGGGGCACTTTTTCAAACCGTATTCGCCGCGATCGAAACCGTCGGCCATCGCCGGCGCGCCGAGCAACCGGCCGTCGCAGCCGTACGTCCAGGCGTGATACGGACACATGAGCGAATTGACGCAGCCCTCCTCGGCGGAACAGACTCGCGACCCGCGATGCCGGCAGACGTTCCACAATGCGTGGATTTCGTGCTGCCGGTCGCGGATGACGATGATCGATTCGCCGGCGATCTCGAAGAGGAAGTACGAGCCCGGCGTCGGCAGCCGCGCGACGTGACCGGCCATCAGCCAGTGCCGAAAGAAAATTCGTTCGAGGTCGTGCTCGAAGATTTCGCGATCCGTGTAGAACGCCTGCGGCAGGCTGAACCCGGGCCGCGCTGCGGCGAGCAAGCTGGCCAAACGATCCTGCGGCGCATCGACCATCGCAGTCGGCATGGAACGTTCCTCGAAACAGTGAGTGGCGCGACTCATTATGCCGGTTCCGCACGGGTGTGAGAAGACGCTGTCAATCAACGCTGGCGAGTTCGCAGGCCCCTCCCCGGCGCGGCATAATGAGTGAATGTCTACGCTCCTCAACCTCGACGCCAATGCCACCACCGCGCCGCTGCCGGAAGTGATCGACACCGTCGCGCGCTGCCTGCGCGATGTCCCAGGCAATCCCGGCAGCCGGCATGCGCTGGGCCGTAAGGCGCGGCAAGTCCTCGAAACGAGCCGCGAGACCATCGCCGCGATCCTTGGCGCCGAACCCGACGAAGTCGTCTTCACCAGCGGCGGCACCGAAGCGAACAACCTCGCGATTCTCGGCCTCGCCCGCGGACCGCGACACACGCTGCTTCTGTCGCCCGGCGAGCATCCATCCAACCTCGAAGCCTGCCGTGCTCTGGCCAGCCGCGACTGGTCATTGCACAAATTGCCTGTGGATGCCCACGGTCTGATCACGGCAACCGGGTTGTCGGACGTGAACTGGTCCGACGTCGGCCTCGCGACGGTGATTCTCGCCCACAACGAAACCGGCGTGATTCAGGATATCGGGCCACTCGCACGGCTCTGCGTGGAACACCGTGTGCCGCTGCATCTCGACGCCGTGCAGGCCGTCGGCAAGATCTGCGTGAACTTCCGCGAACTCGGCGCGGCGACGCTAAGCCTCGGCGCGCACAAATTCCACGGGCCGCGCGGCGTCGGAGCGCTGCTCGTCCGCCGCGGCGTTAAGCTGTCGCCGCTGCTCTACGGCGGGCATCAGGAATCCGAACATCGCCCCGGCACCGAACCAGTCGCGTTGATCGCCGGCATGGCGAAGGCGCTGGAAATCTGGCACCGAGATCGAGTTCAACGCACGGCTCATCTGACAAATTTGCGCGATCGTCTCGAAGCGAGTCTGCGGGAGTTGGCCGCACCAGTTCACATTCATGCGGAAAACGCCCCGCGGTTGCCGAACACGTCGAACATCGCCTTCCCCGGACTCGACGGCGAGGCGTTGCTCGTCGCCCTGGACCTGGAAGGTATCTGCTGTTCGCTCGGCAGCACGTGCGCGAGCGGCTCGATGGAACCGGCCCCGATCCTTCTGGCGATGGGTGTCCCGCGGGAGATCGCCAAGGCCTCGGTGCGATTTTCAGTCAGCGAGTTGAACACGACCGAGGAAATCGACGACGCGGCGAATCGCATCGCGACCGTGGTGGCGAGATTGCGCGGCTGATTCGCAATTCCTCATCTCGTTCGCTATGCTCACTTCTTCTCAAGCACGCATTGAGGGCGTGCTCTTCAAGGAAGATCGACCGGCCAGGGAGGGGTGTCTCCAAAGCGCCGGGATCGATCTCCATGCTGGACGCGTGGCTGCAGCGCACGCGGCAATCGCTCGCCGCGGCGGAATCGCTGATCGCGATCCCCGAACAGGAATTCGCCCTGTGGGCGCTGGCCCGCGCGGTGAAACCGGGTGTCGTCGCGGCGCCCGCGGTCTGTGTGTGGGGCGAAGCCGAGAGCGGCAAATCGTCGCTCGTCCGGCAGGTGCTGCGGCAGCACGCCGACTACCCACGGCGAAAATTCCTGCTGGTCGACGCCGCCGAGTGGTCCGAATTTCTCGCCGCCACGAATCTCGGCCGCGATGCCGCGCTGAAAAAAGGAGACGTCGTCGTCTGCGAGAATCTGCAAGCGCTCGCCGAGCGCCGCGATGACACCGACCGTCTCGCCGATTGGATGGATCGGGCGCGGGCCAAAGGTCAGGTGGTGATTGTCACGTCGGACCGGCTGCCGTCGCAGATCGACGACGTTTCGTCCCGGCTGGCGAATCGATTGCAGGGAGGATTGCTCGCCGGCATTCGTCCCTTGAGCGACGCCACCCTGGAAAAATTACGGAGTCAATGGGCATCGCCTTCGGGATCGAAATCGCGCCGTACTTGGCCTGCAGGCATCACGACAGCGGGGCAATTGAAACGCCATCTCGCGGAAGCGCCGGAATCCTCGGTTCCGCAACGCCGGTTGTCGCTCGACGCCATCGCGACGGCGGTCGCCGGCGAATTTCAGGTGCCGCTCGCCGATCTCTGTGCCGGCCTGAGGACGCAGCCGCTGAAAGTCCCGCGCGGCGTCGCGATGGTGCTGGCCCGCGAGTTGACCTCCTCATCGCTGATGACCATCGCCCGGCACTTCGGCTGCCAGTCGCACACGTCGGTCGTCCGCGGCTGTGCACGCTTGATGGAGCAACTCGCCGAGGACGCCGCGTTGCGTCACCGTCTTCAACGTCTGCGAACCGGATTGTGCCAGGAATTGTCAGCCGAGTGTGGATAGCGGTGGAGGGCCGCGATCCGATTTCGCGGTTATCGACGCCGGGATTTCTTCATCCGCGACCGGCCCGATACAAATCGGTCGCAGGCCGCCAGCGTCGACGGCCAATCCACCGTCAGTCCACACGTTGTCCACAACAGGTTTTCGCCAAGCGAAGATCACAACTCGTTTCAGGAAAATGCGTTGTGATTTTATGCCGCAAAGTTATCGACAATTTCCGGTGTTCCTAATACTGAGCCTGCTAAAAATCTTCAGAGAGAAACCACAAAGCCGCGGATGGCATCCGCGGTCTTCCAAACGATACCGAACGCGAAAACCGCGGTTACCAGCCGCGGCTTTAAAACCCTTCACTTCTTCAGCACAAACTTCTGCGCCCGTTTGCCGAGAACATCGCCGCAATACAGATTGCCGGCTTTGTCGAACGCGAGGCAATGCACAAGGTTGAGCTGGCCTGGTTCGGTCTCTTCGCCGCCGAGCGGGATCGACCACAATTGCTGCAGCTTGCCGGCGGTGTCGAACTTCAGGACGAGCTGGTCCTTCGGTTTGCTGCCGAGGGGAGATTTCGAATCGTTCGGCCACTGATCGAGTGACGAGCCGCAGACCCAGACGTCGTCGTCGGGCGAAATCCACAATCCCCACGGAATGAGGAGGTTGTTCCACACGTCGAGCACTTCGCCCTCTTGCGAGAAGACCTGCACGCGGCCGTTGTAGCGGTCGGCGACGTACAGGCGGCCTTGGGAATCGATGACGATCGAGTGGGGATTGCAGAACTCGCCCGGCTCGCTGCCGAGCTTGCCCCACTGTTTGACGAACTTGCCGTCGGCGTCGTAATGGACGACGCGGTTGTTGCCGTAACCGTCGGAGACGAAGATCTCTCCCTGCGGATTGAGGACGACGTCGGTCGGCTGGCTGAGCCGCCGCTCGTCTTCGCCGTACTCCCCCGGAATACCGAGCGTGAGGAGCAGCTTTCCTTCCGGCGTGAACTTGAACAGCGTGTGCAGCACGGTGTCGGCGACCCACACGTTGCCTTTGGCGTCGATCTTCATGTGGTGCGGCGAATCGATGACATCCTTGCCGAAGCCGCGAAGGAACTTGCCGTCCTGGGAATAGCACTGCACCGGCGGATTGGTGCGCGAGGCGATCCAGATCTGATTCTTGCCATCCACGGCGATCCCGGTGACGGCCTGTCGCTCGATCGACTCCGGCCGCTGCGGCCACGATTTGTCGACCTCGAACACCGGCGAACGGAGCCCGCGCGGATAATCGGGCACCGGCGGCACGGCGGGCTTTTTGTCCTCCGCCGGCAAGAGACCGGCCGTCAAAACGAGCGCAACGGCAAGCGCAGACCAGGGTGATGCGTGCATGGTCATCCTTTGGTGTGTTCCAGAAGAAGTCGATCCCGAGCCGCATCATCGCTCGCCGCACGGCAATTGAAAAGTCCTGGCGATTCGGCACTCAGAATCCCGGTTCGTCTTCTAACCGGGATTCGCTTTGGATGTCGAAGCTCGAAAGCGAAACCCGGTTATCAAAGCAGAACCGGGTTTCTCCCCCAGACATTCGGCACAACCGGCACGCGTGGTTCAACAGCGGCGAATCGAACGGCCGGAATTTTTCGACCTGTGGCGTTTTTGCAACCTACGTTTTCGGAAGAGGGACATGGGGTGGCCGGATTCTAGAAAGCAGAGTCGGCAATGGTCGGTCGCATCGCGGTCGGGTTCGGATTGGTGCTGTGGATTCTCTTCGGCGCCGCGACAACGGCCTGGGGACAGGTCGAGCTCTTCGCGCAGATCGAGGACGTGGCCTACGACGATCGTTACGGCGATTATGAACCGGTCGATTTCGCCGAGGAAGGCCCCGTCTTGTTGCCGCCGGCACGGACTGTCAGTTCACGGCAGAACCTCGTGGCACAAGTCGCTCCGCTGGTGAATCCGACTCGCGGCGAAGAGGTTCCCTCTGCGCCAGTTGTGGTTCCGCCCGCGACGTCCGCCCCGGTGATGATTCAGTACGCACCCCCGCCGGCGTATGCCGCTCCGCCGATGTACGGTCCCGCTCCGGTCTATGGGTCACCGTCGGGCCATCAGTGTCCGCCGTGGCGGCCGTGCGGGCCGCAGGAATCGTTCGGCATGAACTGGCTGCTGCCGCAAGGCTTCGCCGGGGCGGACTTTCGCCCAGCGTGCGCCGGCCACGACGCGTGCCTGGCGAGCAAATGCCATCCGCGCAAAGTGTGCGACAAGGCGTTTCTGTACAGCATGGACAGCGCGTGCAACAACTCGAAGTTCCCGCTGCTCTGCCGGCTCGAAGCACGGAAATGCTACCTCGGCGTGCGACTATTCGGGTGGATGTTCTAGGCCGCAACGCTTCAGGGCCAGGGAACCCGATGTCCGCGTCACAGCGGAACCCAAATGATTTTGGAGTTGAACTCGTTGGGCTCCATGGCCAAGGCGATCAATTCCAGATCGTTTGCTAAGGAGCCCGTCGACACTCCCGCAATGTCGCAGAAGACGAAACCCGGATGCGATGGTGTTGCGCGGGCCATTGCCAGAAAGTCTTGATCCTGTGTGACGACAATCCGGCCGAGTTCCGTGGCTCGCTGCCAGAGTTCCGGGTCCGCCAGCCGCGCAGCTCCATCTTCGTTCGCCGTCAACACGTCGATTCCGCGTTGCTGGAGATTTGCCGCGAGCGGCAACGGCATGTTGTGATCGAAGTAGAACTCGATGCTCACGGTTCGGTTTTCAATTGCCGCAGCCGCGCCTGTAAATCCGCGTCTTCCTGTTGAGCGCGAGTGGTCTCGATAAACTGCTCACCTTCCGCCATCCGCTGATCGCACTGGGCCTGATTCTCGTAATAGTAACCCAAGGCCGCGTGAACCTGTGCCAGCGAAAGCTGCGGATAGTTCCGTTGCATCTCCTCGGCGTCCCACGACCAGGCGAGGTATTGTTTGATCAGCAACAACACCTTGATCCGCGTCCCCTTGATCCGCGGACGTCCCTGGTCGTCGATCTCAATGAATGGCCAAGCGGTGGCGAGCATTGTGCCCCTTTGCACAATAAGTGATTTGCTGAATTTTACGGCGCAAAGGAGACAGTGAACAGAGGAATTGTGCTTCGCGGGCCAACGAGCGCCGCAAAGCGCAAGCGATCGATGAGCGCCGTCAACCGAAGAAGCGCGCGCTGATCTGAAACGTCGCGAGCGCCGCGACGTAGGCCAGTGCCGTCATGTAGACGAACGTGAACGCGGGCCAGAACCAACTGTTCGTCTCGCGGCGGATGATCATCAGCGTCGACGCGCACTGGGCGCACAGCGCGAAGAAGACCATCACCGAGAGCGCGACGGGGATCGTGTACACCGGCCGGCCGTCGGGCCACGTCGCCGATTGTAGTGCGGCGTGCAGGCCCTGGTTCTCCTCGTCGACGTCGCTGCCGAGGCTGTAGATCGTGCCGAGCGTCGAGATGATCACCTCGCGGGCCGGGAACGACGCCAGCACGCCGACGCCGATCCGCCAGTCCCACCCGAGCGGCACGAACGCCGGTTCGAGCGTTTTGCCGAGCCGGCCGAGATAGCTCGCTTCCAGCAGGCGTTCGGATTCGGCGTTCTTTTGCGCGACGAGCGCTTCGATCTCCGCGCCTGCGGGGGCTTCTTCAATCAGCGACGCCAGCCGCTCTTCCTCCGCGTGGCTTTCCGGGAAGTAGCTTGCCGCCCAGACGAGGATGCTCGTCGCCAGGATCAGCGTGCCGGCGCGTGTGACAAATGCCATCGCCTGATTCCAGAC
>CAZDGB010000104.1:0-20951 GCA_964504645.1 uncultured Planctomycetaceae bacterium
TCCCCTCTCCCCTGGTGGGAGAGGGGCCGGGGGTGAGGGGGATGTCTGGCGATCCACGCCTCTCATCGCACGGCCTGCTCGTGAATTCGTCGGATTGGCCGACTTGATCCACAAACACGCCAGAAAATTGCTCTCCCGCGGATCAAGCAGCGCTTCGTCGGTCAACGTTCCCGGAGTGACGACTTGCGTGACCTCCCGCTTGACGAGCCCCTTCGCCGTTTTCGGGTCTTCCACCTGTTCGCAAATCGCCGCCCGCACCCCCGCGCGCACGAGCTTTTGCAGATAGCCGTTAAGCGCGTGATAAGGAAACCCCGCCATCGGCACCGGATTGGGCGAATTCTTATCGCGGCTGGTCAGCGTCAGATTCAGCAACTTCGCCGCGGTGACGGCGTCTTCATAGAAGAGTTCGTAAAAGTCCCCCATCCGGAACAAGAGCAACGTCCCCGGATTCTGGGCCTTGACCTCCAGATACCGAGCCATCATGGGTGTGGTGGACATAGGGAGGAAGTTTTAGCCTAGGAGATTCGGTTGTGGATTGGTGTCAGTCATCCGTGGTCGGTCGCGAATTCGTTCGAGGAGAGTTTCTGCTTTCGATCTTCCCTCCTCGATCTTCCATCCTCCGCACTCGGCTCACGCCTGCGCCGGCTTATCCGGAAACAGCATGCTCACACTCGTCCGGTCGTGGATCGAACGAATGGCAGAGGCGAACAGCGGGGCGACCGACACGATTTCCACGTTCGGCGGCAGCGGATCGAACGTTGATTCAATCGTGTCCGTGATGAACATCTTCTTGATCAGGCTCTCCGCGATCCGGGGACTCGCCCCCTTCGATAGAACTCCATGCGTCACCGCGGCATACACGTCTTTCGCCCCGCGCTGCTTGAGTACCTTGGCCATTTCGATCAGCGACCGGCCGGTGATCGTCAAATCGTCGACCAGCAGGACGTTTTTGTCCTTCACGTCGCCGATCACTTCCAGCACCTGCACCGTTTCCGTGTGATCGGTCCGCTGCTTGTTGCCGATGACCACCGGGCATTGCAACAGCGCCGCATAGGCGGCCGCCCCCTTGGCGAAACCGACGTCGGGACTGCACACCACCAGATCGGGAATCTGCAGTTTCTTGAAATGCTCGACGAGCACGTTCCGGCCGTACAAATGATCGACCGGAATCCTGAAGAACCCCTGAATCTGCGGGCTGTGCAGGTCCATGGTGAGCACCCGGTCGGCCCCCGCGACTTCCAACGCGTCGGCGCACACCCGGGCCCGGATCGACACCCGCGGCTCGTCCTTTTTATCCCCCTGGGCATAGCTGAAAAACGGAATCACCGCCGTCACGTTCTGGGCGCTGGCCCGTTTCAGCGCGTCGAGCCAGAACAGCGTCTCCATGAAGTTGTCATTCACCGGGTAATGGCACCCCTGAATGACGTACACATCCCGCCCGCGGACGTTTTCCTTCACGCGGACGAAGACGTTCCCCTCGCTGAAGACATGCGCCCGGCACGGAGTGAGCGTCACTCCCAACGCATTGGCGATATTTTGCGCCAGCAGCGGATTCGCCGACCCGGCCAGGATCGTCAGATCGCCTTGCGGCGCTTGAAACGGAATCGGACGCGGACCGGCCCACTCAGGCCGCAGGGATGCCATCATCGATGCTCCAACCGGGGGGGAGACTGCTCCCGGAAGCAGCGGGACGCAGGACTCAATCATCATACCCGGCGGCAGAGGGGGAGCAAGGATAGGCGAACAGGGAAAGAGCGGAAAGCTCCAGGCCGCGCACGAACAGCCAGCAAAAACAGCGTTTTCGATCGGCTTTCCGCGTTAACCTTTTCGCTTTCCGCCGAGTTCACTGCCGGTTCTTATACTGCTGGCTGGCCCGCGTCAGGATCGATTGTTCCCGATCGGTCAGGCTGTCCGACCCTTCCTCGTGAATCTTGGCCAGGATGCGGTCAAGCTCCGATTCCAAGTCGGCCGTCGGCGCCGGCGGCTCCGGATCGTACACGCGCAAATTCTTCTTCACCTGCGATTGCCGCCAACGGCGGGGAACCTGCCGAAGTCGGGAAAAGTCGATCCAACCGGAAAAGTGCCAACCGAAGCGCCGGTAGACCAGCGCGAACGCAATTCCGATCAGGTGGGCGGCATGAGCAATGCCGGTCGAAATGTGTTCTCCCTGCAACGACTGAAGTACGGGAATCAGGTCCATCGCCGCATACAACGCGACGACCCAGCGGACTTCAATGAAGATCAGCCCGTAAAGAATGCCGATTTTTTCACGCGGGTAGTGCGTCGCATACAGCGTTAATACGGCCAGCACCGCCCCGGACGCACCAATCACCGGCCCGGCCGGCTGTCCCCAGGGAACGGTGATGACTTGCCACAGTACAAACCCGAGTCCCGCCGCAGCCGCGGACAGCAAATAAAACAGCGTGAATTCCTTGGTCCGATAGAGCCGCTCGATTTCCGCGCCGAACCACCATAAGCCCAGCATATTGAAGAGCAGGTGCCAGAGCGAACTGCGGTCGTGGAGAAAGGCGTAGGTCACCAGCCGCCAGACCTGGCCCGTGAGCAGCGTGTCTCGACTCAAGGAGAACCAGTCGTCGACATACGATTCCCGCATGCCGAACGCCCGCGCTTCCGGGTGATCAGCCGGATGCGTCACCACCAGTTCCAGGAGAAACACGACCACCGTAATGATGATCAGCCATTTGCAGGCCGGAGTGTCGTCCCCCCAGCCATGCCGTCCTCCCGACGGTTCCCGCACATAATCCCGCGAGTAAATCCCCATGGTCCGTGCAAGATACTGGAAACGCGAAGCCAGAGACAAGATCGAGATGCCGGGAAGCAGGGCCAAAGGGCGCGCGCTGTTGGAAATCGAGGTCATCTCCACTTGGCGGGACGAGCTAAGGCGATTCCTCCGGATGTCACCACCGGATCAGGGAGTTGACTGGACTTCAAGGCCGATTCTCCCATGCTGAACCAGCCTGTTGCGATCAGTTTCAATTTTTCAGAATGTCGCTTGGGCGGAAAGGCGATGCGAAGAATCTTGGCAGGAAATGCTTTCCTCACAGCTTGAATTGGCGGCGCAAGATCGGAATCGCCGGAAATCACGTACGCGACGTCGAAGCGGTCATAAAATGCATCCATCAGCAGTTCGGTCGCGATGTTCACGTCCGTCATTTTTTCTTTCGGGCTGCGATAAGTATGACCGCACGCTTTGCAGATTGCGGGCGAGGTCAGAAATTGGCCTTCGATGATTTTCAGCGACGGCAGCGTCGCCAGAGCGTCGAGATACACCGTCTGCCTCAGGCGGCTTGCATTCTTTTTTGTTGCCACATGCGGCGGATCAGAGGGATGTGCCCCATCGATCCGCGACGTAAAGTATTTCGTCTCCACGAGGACGGCCGAATTTCGCAAAAACTTGCCGGCGAGCGCCGCCATGTCGAGCCAATAGAAGCGTCGCAGCCCTTTTTCTCGCATCCCATAATAGAGATTGAACCCGTCGATGTAAGCAATTGCCCTCATTCTCGTTACGGTTCTCCCTGAAAACAGTCAATCGGTTTGACAGCCGTGCCGATAGACCGTAATATTCAATCTCAACACATCGCCGGGGATAGCATTCCCGGTCCACGCCCCTGAAAAGGGGCGTTTTTTATTGATGGACAGGAACTTTAAAGCGTACCCGCATCTTTCTGTTCATGCAAATAGTAACACGAATCGACGCCGAATGTTCACAAGTGCGGCGCCCTCGCAAATCCCCGCTCGACCCTTGAGCGGGACCGCCTCTCGCAGAGATAATCAAGGCATTCGCCCTCCACGATCTTGCTGGATTCGTTATGCCTCCGTTTTCCGCCCGCCTGGCCATCCTCTGCCTCGTCGCCGCCGTTCCCCTCCGCGCCGACGACGCCAAACCCACCCCCGAACAGCTTGAATTCTTCGAGCAAAAAATCCGTCCGCTGCTCATCCAGCGCTGCTACGAATGCCATTCCCACGACCAGAAAATCAAGGGCGGCCTCGCCCTCGATTCCCGCGCCGGCTGGCAAGCCGGCGGAGATTCCGGCACGGCCGTCGTGCCGGGCGATCCCGACGGCAGCCTGCTCGTCAAAGCCGTCCGCTACTCCGATCCCGACCTCAAAATGCCCCCCGCCGGCAAGTTGAAGGACGCCGAGATCAAGCTGCTCGAACAATGGGTCAAAGACGGAGCCGCCGATCCGCGTGACGATGTTCCCGTCGAAAAACCGAAAAAAGGTTTCGACGACGAAGCCGCCGAAAATCATTGGGCCTACCAGCCGTTGCAGGTCTCCTCGCCGCCGACCGTGACCGACGCCGCATGGCCCCTCAACGACATCGACCGTTACGTACTCGCAGGATTGGAAGCGGCCGGGTTCAAACCCTCCGCCGATGCCGACCGTGCCGTCTGGTTGCGGCGCGTCACGTTCGACCTGACCGGCTTGCCCCCCACGCCCGACGACGTGGACGCGTTTCTCGCCGATCGCTCGGCCGACCCTCACGCCGCCGTCGTGGATCGCCTGCTGGCCTCCCGCGCGTTCGGCGAACGCTGGGCCCGTCCCTGGCTCGATCTCGTCGGCTATGCCGATCAAATTGGATCCGCCAACGACGTCCCCGCCGAATACGCCTGGCGCTATCGCGATTACGTCATCGACGCGTTCGCCGCCGACAAGCCGTTCGATCAATTCGTCCGCGAACAACTGGCCGGCGACCTGCTCACGGCGCACAGCGTTGAAGAACGCCAACAGCAACTCACGGCGACCGGATTCCTCGTCTTGGGCAACATCAACATCGTCGAGGGCGACAAGCTGGTCATGCGCATGGACATCGTCGACCAGCAGATAGAAAAGGTCGGCAAGGCGTTCCTCGGCATGACCCTCAACTGCGTCCGCTGCCACGATCACAAGTTTGATCCGATCACCCTGCAAGATTACTACGGTCTCGCCGGCATCTTCGCCAGCACCGAGTCGACCTACAAAACCGACCGCGGCGTCTGGAGCAGCGTCACCCGGCTCACGCTCCCCGAAACGCTTCCCGAATTCGCCCGTCGCGAAGCGGCACAGCGCGACTATGAAAAACAACTCGCCGCGATCGCCCAGGAAAAATCCGGCCTCGAACAACGGCTGGAAGCCGTCCGGCAAGCGCTCCCGCAAGCGCCGGAAACCACGGAAGGCCAACCGCCGGGGACGAAATCCAAGGCCGATCTGGAAAAAGAACAGGCCGAGCTCAACCGCCAGTTAGGTGAGATTCAGCGGCGCATCTGGCATGAAAATTATCTCGCTCCGAACGCCCCGATCGTCTTCGGCGTCAAAGACAGCCCCGACGTCGCCCACACATTCATTCAAATTCGCGGCAACCCCCACGCTCGCGGCGAAGTCGTCCCCCGCGGCTTCGTTCGCGTGGCGACCCATGGCTCGATTCCCGAAATCCCCGCCGATCACAGCGGCCGACTCCAATTGGCTGAATGGCTCACCGGCGCGGCCGGCCCCCTCGTCGCCCGCGTCACCGTGAACCGCGCCTGGCAAAAGATTTTCGGCCGCGGCCTGGCGGCTTCAGTCGATTACTTCGGTCTCCGCAGCGAACCGCCGTCCCATCCCGAACTCCTTGACCATCTCGCCCGGCAATTTCTCGACGATGGCTGGTCGTACAAGCGCTTGCTCCGCCGCATGGTCCTCAGCCGCACCTATCGCCAGGCGTCGGGCGTTTCAGACGCATCACAGAATTTCCTGACCGCCGATCCCGACAACGTCCGGCTCTGGCGGATGAGCCCCCGCCGCCTGGACGCCGAAATGCTGCGTGACGCCGTACTGCAAACCAGCGGCCAACTGCAACCGTCCGCCGGCGGCCCGGCTCTCAATCCGCAATTCCAGGAAAATGTCGGCGGGCTCGATCCCAAAGACGTCAATCCGATCAGCTTTTCGCTCCGCAAGTTCCGCGACGACCAATCGCAGATTCGCACGATTTATCTCCCCGTCGTCCGTTCCTCGCAACAGCGCGGCCCGGGAGATGTGCTGAACTTTTTCGATTTCGCTCAGCCGGCGCAGCTCACCGGCAGCCGTCCGACCACCGCCGTCAGTTCCCAGGCGTTGTTCCTGTTGAACGGACCGCTGTTCAAAGACGCAGCAGAAAAAATCGCCGGCGACACGTTGTCGAATTCCACACTCGCCGACGATCGCCAGCGCCTCGCCTCACTCTTCCTGCGTGTCTGGAATCGACCGTTGACTACTAACGACGAATCGGTCGCCCTCGAATTCCTCAACACCAGCCCCGACCCTCGCGACGCCGCCTGGCGCCAACTCATCCACGCGCTCCTCGTCTCCAACGAATTCCTCTTCCGCCTCTAATGAAGCCGCGGGGCCGCGCCCCCGCGGTTCCCCCGTTTTCCCCTCCCGCTCTGGCTGTCGCGCAACATCCCTCGGTATAGTGGAGTGACAGGATTTCCGCGTCCGTCTCATGCCGAACCCAAGGAGCGGCGGTGGTGATTGGTCGATTTCTCAGCCGGCTCGTAAATTGCCGTCATTCGTCTCGCGCGCCGTTGAGCCGCCCACGAAGCGGACGCCAATTTCTGTTCGTGCTTGCCGTGCTTCTCCCAAGTTCGCTGTCCGCCGCCGTCCCGCTCGATGAATTGCGGCAAAAATTTCACGCCGGCGATTACGAGGGCTGCATTCAGGGAGCCCAGGAAGGCATCGAGCAGCGGCAGTTCGGCGAAGAATGGTACCTTCTCAAGATCGAAGCCGAATTGGCCCTCGGCCGATATGCCGCCGCCTGGGAAACCCTGCAAGCCGCCCTCGTGCGCTACAACTGGAGCGTTCGCTTACGCTGGGTCGGCGTCTCTGCCGCGCGTCTTTCCGGAAACGCCGACAAAGGGACGCAGTTCCTCATCGAGATTCAAGACCTCGTCGGTCGCTCGGCGTGGCGCTACACCGATTCCGAAAACCTCATCGCCTTGGGAAAAGCCTCCTTGGCGCTCGGCTCCGACGCCCGTACCGTCCTCGAAACATTCTTCGATCCTGTTCTCCAACAGTTCCCCACGCACCGCGAGGCGCTCCTCGCCAGCGGTGAACTGGCTCTCTCCAAGCACGACGCCCAGCTCGCGGCGGAATTGTTCGCCGCCGGCGTGAAAGCCATCCCCGACGACGCCGATCTGCAATTCGGCCTGGCCCGCGCGCTCGCGTCTTCATCTCCCGAACGGAGCAACATCGCGTGGGATGCGGCCGTCAAAGCGAACAAACACCACGTCCCTGCCATGCTGTTCCGCCTCGAATCGCTCATCGATCAGGAACGTTACGAGCAGGCCGGCTTTCTGCTCGAACAAATCGCCGCGGTGAATGCGCGTCACCCTCTTGCCTGGGCCTATCGCGCCGTGCTGGCGGAAATCAAAAACGACGCCGCCGAAGCGGCCCGCTGCCGGGGCGAGGCGTTGTCCTCCTGGAAAACCAACCCCGACGTCGATCACCTGATCGGCCGCATGTTGTCGCGAAAGTATCGCTTCGCCGAAGGCGCCGAGGCCCAACAGCGCGCCTTGGCATTCGATCCGAAACATCTCCCCGCCCGCATGCAGCGCGCACAAGACCTGCTGCGGTTGGGACGCGAAGACGACGGTTGGAAACTCGCCGCCGAGGCGCACGAAGCCGACGGCTACGACGTGCAGATGTTCAACCTCTTGCAACTGAAAGAGGAATTGGCGAAGTACGCCGCGCTGGAGTCGCCGCCGTTTCTCGTCCGCATGGACGCTCGCGAAGCGAAGATTTACGGCCGCGACGTATTGGCGCTGCTTCAACGGGCGCATGACGCGCTCGGCGAGAAATACGGTTGGAAACCGGCCTCGCCGATCATCGTCGAAATCTTCCCCCGCCAGAACGATTTCGCCGTCCGCACGTTCGGACTGCCGGGGGCGTCCGGTTATCTCGGCGTCTGCTTCGGGACCGTCATCACCGCCAACAGCCCCGCGTCGCGGCTCGAACATCCCGCCAACTGGCAAGCCGTGTTATGGCATGAATACTGCCACGTGGTGACCCTGGAACTCACCCGTCATCGCATCCCCCGCTGGCTCAGCGAAGGAATTTCCGTTTACGAAGAACGGCAGGCCGACCCGGCGTGGGGCCAAAAAATGAACCCCGAATACCGCAAACGCATCCTCGCCGGCCGGCTCGTCCCGATTCCGCAACTCAGCGGCGCGTTTTTGCAACCTGAGACCCCGCTCGATCTGCAATTCGCCTACTACCAGTCGTCGCTCGTGGTCGAATTTCTCGTCAAGCGGTTTGGATTTCCGACACTTCAGAAAGTTCTGGCGGACTTGGGGAACGGCATCGAAATCGGCCAGGCGCTCGAACGCCATGCCGCCGATCTCAACCAGCTCGACGCCGAGTTCCGCGCCGACGCCTCCGAGCAGGCGCGGCAATTGGGCTACGGCCTCGATTGGGAAGAGTACGATCTCTCCGGCATCATTGATGACGACGATCCCGATCGACTCGCCGGCTGGGTCAAAGATCATCCCACCAGCCTGCGCGGATTGTTGGCTCTCGCGAAACAGGCGGTGCAATCCCACGAATGGGATGTCGCGGTCGCCCCGCTTCAAAAACTGATCGAGTTGTATCCCGAGCAAATCGGCGGCGACAGCGCGTACCTCTTATTGGCGGCAGTCCATCGTCAGCGGAAAGACGCCGCTGCCGAGCGAAGAATTCTTGAAGACTATGTGCCGAAAGACGACGCCCCGGCGGAGTCGCTGTTCCGATTGCTGGACTTGCAGCAAGCGAACCGCGATTGGCCGGCCGTGATGGCGACCGTGGAGCGCTTGCGGGGCATTCAACCCCTCTCGCCCGTCCTGCATCGTTCGCAGGCGGCCGCTGCGGAAGAATTGAGCCGCTGGCCGGACGCTACGGCTTCCCTGGAATCCTTGTTGCTGTTGGCTCCGGACGACACGGCCGACCTGAACTACCGCCTCGCACGAAGTTACCGCCACTTGGGCGATCCCCGCGCCAAACGCCACCTCCTGCTCGCCCTGGAAGCCGCCCCGCGCTTCCGCGCGGCTCAGGAATTGCTGCTGAAGATGGTCGACGATGAGCCGAGGAAGACAGAATGAAACGAATCACTCGTCACAACACGGTCCCCCTGTTTCGTAGTTTCGTAGGGTTTGCCGAGTCTTCGAGGCGAACCTCGGTTTCTGCGGAACTGGTTCGCCTCCCAAAGCGTCGGCAAACCCTACGAAATTTTTCGTTCGCCTCGAAGACTCGGCAAACCCTACTTTGTTCACCAATAATTCCCTGCATTTCATCGCCCAATAATTATTGAATCCGGGCCAACGACACCCCACCCAAGTTTTTCCGCAATGCTTCGCCACCGCTCTCTGCTCCTGACGCTGCTGATCACTGCTCTCGCCCTCTCCTCGGCGTGGGCCCAGCGGCGGTTCGGCCGAATGTCCACCATCCCCGCCGATCGCAACGGCGTCCCGACCTGGGAGAATGATCCGGCGTTCGCCGAGGACGTCTTTACGTTCGTCCGCGTCAAGTATCAGTCGTATCATTCCTGGGATCGGTGGAACACCGATTTCCCCGACAGCGATTTGAACTTCTCCTACCGCCTGCAACAGCTCACGTCGCTCAAGGTCGATCCCGACGGAAAAATTCTCGAACTCACCGACCCCGAACTGTCGCGCTACCCGTTCCTCTACATGATCGAACCGGGCGACTTGGTGTTCAGCGAAGAAGAAGTCCGCGCGCTGCGAAACTATTTGCTCAACGGCGGGTTTCTCATGGTCGACGACTTCTGGGGCGAAGCCGAATGGGCCAACTTTTACCGCGAGATCAAACGCGTCTTTCCCGACCGAGAGCCGTTGGAGCTGCCGCTCGAACATCCGATTTTCCACTGCGTCTACGACCTGAAAGAGAAACCCCAGATCCCCAGCATCGGCGCCGCCCAATGGGGCCGCCAGCAAGGCATCACTTGGGAACGCCCCGATGCCAAGGAAGTCCACTACAAAGGCATTTTCGACGACCAGCACCGGCTCATGGTCATCATCTGCCACAACACCGACCTGGGCGACGGCTGGGAACGGGAGGGCGAAGACCCCTGGTACTTCCAGGAATTCTCCGAAAAGAAGGCCTACCCGATGGGAATCAATATCGTGTTCTACGCCATGACGCATTAAAGCCAAATTCGAAGCACGAATTTCGAAATCCGAAGGAAACCCGAAATTCGAATCGAGAGAAATCAAGCCTTCGGGAAGTTGTTTATGATTTTGAGTTTCGAATTTCCTGCGAATTTCGGATTTCGAATTTAAGATTTTTCAACAGGGGAATCGTCATTGTCAGCCACGCTCACCGATGACCAGGCCGCGCAGCGGTTGCTGGAGGTTCTCGATACCGGACGCGACCGCATTCGCCGCGAATTGGCCAAGACCATCGTCGGCCAGGCGGAAGCGGTCGAACAGTTGTTGCTCGCGCTCCTCGCCGGCGGGCATTGCCTCATCACCGGTGCGCCGGGCCTCGCGAAGACGCTGCTGGTGAAGTCGATCGCCCAGGCGTTTCATCTGAGTTTTCAACGCATCCAGTTCACCCCGGACCTGATGCCCGCCGACATCACCGGGACCGAGATTCTGCAGGAAGACGAAGCCGGCCGGCGGCAGATGACGTTCGTCAAAGGCCCGATCTTCGCCCAGGTGCTCCTCGCTGACGAGATCAACCGCACGCCGCCGAAGACCCAGGCCGCGCTCCTGGAAGCGATGCAGGAACATCAGGTGACGGCGGCGGGGGTGCGGTTTCCGCTCCAGGAGCCGTTCTTCGTCCTCGCCACGCAGAACCCGATTGAAATGGAAGGAACGTACCCGCTGCCCGAGGCGCAGCTCGACCGGTTCCTGTTCAACGTCGTCGTCGATTACTTGCCGCAGGAGGACGAAGTGGCGGTGGTCAAACGGACGACGGCGGCGAAACCGCAAGCGATTGAAGCAGTGTTTTCAGGCGACGAGGTTTTGGGCCTGCAAGAGTTGGTGCGGCAGGTTCCGATTGCGGAGGACGTGATCCGCTACGCCGTGCAGATCGCCAGTGCGTCGCGGCCGGGCCAGCCCGGCACGCCGGACTTCATCACGAACTGGGTCTCGTGGGGCGCCGGCCTGCGGGCCGCGCAGGCGATGGTGATCGGCGCAAAAGCCCGCGCCCTGTGGCACGGCCGCGCCCACGTCACCCCCGACGACATCCGACAACTCGCGCTGCCCGTGCTGCGGCACCGCATCCTGATCAACTACCGCGCCGAAGCGGAGGGCATCACGGTGGACAAAATCGTCGCGCGGCTATTAGAGACGGTGAAAGGATCGTAAGTCGTACTCACTTGATGAAACATCATAGCGGTTGAGTGTCGTTTTATCTGTAGAGCATTCGTATGAACCTAGCCCCCGATCCCAGCCTATGGCCATTGACATTGGATGAAGCCGTAGAGCGATTGCTCAAACGGATGAACGACGACGAGAAAGAAAAATTGCAAAGATTGAGCGAAGACGAGTTGCGCCACTTTCATTTTGGCTGGGGCATGGATATTCGCTTCGAGTTCGGGCTGTGGCGTGGAAATGAGCATTTGCTGGCATCGTGCGGCGACCCTCATCCCGATGACGCGTCCATGGTGATCGTTCGATCTATTTGGAGAAAATTGAATCGATTGCCTTTCGATGTCGCTTCCATGACTCTCGCTGAAATGGATGAACATCGACGGCAAGTTAAATTGGGGCAGGACCGTTGGTTTTATGATCGCTTAGGCCAAGAAAGCACGGTTGACACTTGCAAACGTGAAGGGTGCGGCCGCGGTAAAGTACGGTTGAGTGTGTTTTGTAGATCGCATCACTTTGAAATGATTCATGGTTATCCGTGTCCTTTTCAAGACTAGTTTGAAGAGAAAACGACTTACGCTTCTACGAAGCGTCGCTAAATGATGACAAACACCCCCGCAATTCACGAACAGCGCATCGATCCGCAGACCTTGATGCAGATCCGGTCGCTGGAATTGCGCGCCCGGCATGTTGTGCAGGGGTTCATGGCGGGACTGAATCGCAGCCCGTATCACGGCTTTTCGGTCGAATTCACCGAGTATCGTCCCTATGTCCAGGGGGACGATCCGCGGTATCTCGACTGGCGGCTCTACGCCCGCAGCGACCGCTACTATTTGAAGCGGTTCGAGGACGAAACCAATCTCCGCGGCATGCTGCTCGTCGATTACAGCCGGTCGATGGACTACGGTTCGCTCGGCTTCACGAAGCTCGATTACGCCAAGACGCTCGCCGCCACGCTGGGCTATTTCCTGTTACAGCAGCGAGATGCCGTCGGCGTCGCGCCGTTCACGGATGCGATTGAAGACTACGTCCCGGCGGCGTACCGGGCTGGACATCTGCGGCGATTGCTCGTCCAATTGGAACGCCCGCCGCGGCAAGCGGCGACGAACATCGCCGGCTGCCTGGAAGAACTCGGCCGCCGCTTGATGCGCCGCGGCATGGTGATTCTGATCTCCGATTTCCTCTCGCCGCTCGACGGGCTGGAACTGGCCCTCGAAACTTTGACGCAGCGCGGCCAAGAGATTCTCGTCTTCCATCTCTCCGACCCGCAGGAGTTGCAGTTCGACTTCACGGCCCCGGAATTGTTCGAAGACCTCGAAACGGGCCGCCGAGTGTACGTCGATCCCGTCTGGTTGCGAACCGAATATCGCCGCAAGATGACCGACCACCTGGACCGCGTGAAGCTCTGCTGCGAAAGCCGCGGCGTCAGCTATCACCATTTGACGCTCGACACGCCATTGGAAACCGCCCTGCCCGATGTCCTGCGACTCCGCGCGGCCACCGGCGGCGGAGGCCGCCGCGTGAAACGGAGGGGGGCATGACGTGGCTCGCTCCACTTTTTCTCGCCGCGGGTCTGACGGTCGCCGCGCCGATTCTGTTCCACATGTGGCAACGGACGCCGCGCGGGCGGCGGTTGTTCTCATCGACGATGTTCCTCGCCCCGTCGCCGCCGCGGATCACGCAGCGCAGCCGCATCGAGAACTGGCCGCTGCTCCTGTTGCGGGCGCTGGCGCTCGTTCTGCTGGCCGTCGGGTTTTCCCGGCCGATCTGGCGCATGGCGGAACAAGCGCCGACGATTTCTTCACCCGATAAAACCGTCGCGATTCTCGTCGACGCCTCGGCCAGTCTGCGACGCACCGGATTCTGGGACGATCTCGCGCGGCAAGTTTCGGCGCGGCTGGATTCGCTGCCCGCGTCCACGCATCTCGGCTTGTTCGCGTTCGATCACGGCTGGCGCGCCGTCGTGCCGCTCGATGAAGCCGATCAACTCGACCTCGCGGCTCGCCGGCAATTCGTCGCGGAACAACTCTCATCGCTCCAACCCGGCTGGGGAGCGACGCGGCTCGGACAAGGATTGTCGCAGACGCTGCAAGCGCTGCGGGAGTTCTCGGCGTCGCGGCCGGTGAAGGAAGCCTCCGAAATCTGGCTCGTCTCCGATCTCGCCGCGGGGGCCGATCTGGCCGGACTCGCGGGGATCGACTGGCCCGAGACGATGAAGCTGGAATTGATCACGCCGCAGCTTCCGCCCGGCACCAACGCCGGCCTGCAATGGATCGAATCGAACACCGCCGACAAGGCGTCGCCGCGGCGCGTCCGTGTGTCAAACGCTCAATCGTCGTCGCGCGACCGGTTCCGGCTCGGTTGGGAGACGGGAGAGCTAGTCGAGATTCACGTTCCCGCCGGGCAAAGCCGTACGCTGCTCGCGCCGGAGCGCCCCGCGAATCTCGACGAGACCGCGCCGCTCGTGCTGACAGGCGACGACCACGAGTTCGACAATCGGCTGTGGCTCGCCGCCGGCCGCCGCCGCGCGGTCTGGATTCTGTATCTGGGAAATGAAACGGCGGACGACATCGCGGCGCCTCGGTTCTTCCTGGAGCAGGCACTCGCCGGCACGCCCGACGCCGACGTGACGGTGCGGAGTCTGAAAGAATTGGATGCGAAGCCCGCGGCAGGAAGCCCGGCTTTCCAGGGCCAAGGCCGGGCTTTGTTGAGCGTCGATCCGCCTGTGTTGACGGTTTGGACGGACGCCGGCGTCGAACCGCCGCAGGAATTTCAGGAAATTCTGAACCGCGGCGGTTCGCTCCTCGCCGTGCCGAAAACTCCGGACGACGCGCGGCAGATGCTGGCTTATCTCGGTCTCGCCGTGGACACGGCCGAAGCTGAAGTGAAAGACTTTTCGTTGTTGAGCGACATCGACTTCGAAGACCCGCTCTTCGCGACGTTCTTGCAGGCGCGGTTCGCCGATTTCACCGGCATCCATTTCTGGAAACATCGCCGCGTCACTCTGTCGGAAACGTTCGACGGCCGCGTGCTGGCGAAGTTCGACGACGGCTCGCCGTTCGTCGTGTATCAGACGAAAGATGCGGGCCGCTGGTGGCTGCTGACTTCCGGCTGGCAACCGGCCGACAGCCAGTTGGCCCGCTCGTCGAAGTTCGCGCCGCTGTTGCAGCGGATGTTGGAGCAATCGACGCCGCTCAGTTCCGGCGCGTCGCGCGGCCCCGTCGGCAGCGAAATTTCCTGGCCGCTTGCGCGCGGCGACGGCGACATCGCGGTGACGCGCCCCGACCAGAAAACCGAATCTGTCGCGGAGGATTACGCCCGCACCGACGTTCCTGGCCTCTACCGCGCCGCACGGAACGGCGAAACAGCGAGTTGGGCGATCCACATCGCGCCGGAGGAATCGAAGACCGACCCGTTGCCGAAAGAGACGCTGGAACGCCTGCACGTGTTGCTTAAACGGCCCGACGCCGATCAGGAAGCCATCGCGTCGCCGGCGCAGCAGCGGCAACTGCAACTGGAAGAGCTCGAACGCCGGCAAGCGCTCTGGCGGTGGTGCCTCCTCGCGGCGGGAATCGTCTTGCTGGCGGAAACGGCCTGGGCGGCGAGAAAAGCGGGAGTCGCAGACATCTCGACGAAAGAGGACGCATGACTGCGAATCTGCAACGGCAACTACGAGTCCCCGCCGGCCGGCTGCGACGACTTCAACAGCTAGGGCTGACGGAACGCGCCGCCTGGCTTTGCGCGGCAACCGGCGTGGCGTGTTACGGCGTGGCCCGCGTCTGGCCGCAATTCACTCTGCCGTTGCTCATCGTGTTTCTATTCGTTGTTGTTGTTGCAGCCGTGCGCGGATTTCAATCGTTGATGGCATCCCGCAGCGGCGAGTTAAAACGAGCCGCGTTGGTGCTGGAATCGAAATTCCCCGAGCTCGAATCGCGCCTGCTCACGGCGGTCGAGCAGCAGCCCGATCTGTGGACCGGCAAATACAATCTGCTGCAGCAGCGGCTGCTCGGTGAAGTCTCGGCCCACGCGAAGAAAGAAGATTGGGCTTCGGTCGTCCCGCCGCGCACATTGACTCTCGCCTGGCTGCGGGAATCGGCCGCTGTCCTGGCGATGCTGGCGGCGAGTTTCGCGCTGATCACCTCGTCGTTGTCGCACACGGACCGCAACGCGGTAAGGGTGTCGCCTTTCGATCCGTCGCAGGCGACTCGCACAGACTACACCGTCGATCCCGGCGACGCGCAGATCGAACGGCATCAAAGCCTGCTCGTGCTGGCGCGGTTTCACGCCACTCCGCCCCGCGACGTGACGCTCCATTGGCTGCCGTCCGGCGGACCGGCCCAGTCGCTCGACATGACCAAAAGTCTCGACGACCCGGTGTTCGCCGGACACTTGGCGTCGATCTCCCACGACGGCGTCTACCGTTTGGAGTTCGATGGCACGATCAGCCCGGATTACAAAGTCACCGTTTACGATTTGCCGGACCTCGTGAAATCGTCGATCGATGTGATCGCTCCGTCGTATACGCATCGCGAACCGCAGAGGTTCGAGAACGCCTCGGCGGTGACGGTGATCGAAGGTTCGCAGGTGCGGTTGGAATGCCGCGTCAATAAGCCGCTGGCGAACGTCGAGTTGCAGGCCGCGGATGCTCCCCCAGTTCCGCTCACAGCGGATGCGGCTGATCCACAGACTTTCCGCGTGCAATGGACGCCCGAGCGCAGCCGGAAGTGGCTGCTCGTGCTGACCGACGCCGACGGACGCAAGAATCGCGACCCGCTGGAATTTCAGATCGACGTAGTGCCGAATCGCCGGCCGGAGCTCAAACCCGTCTTCCCGGGCCAGGACCAGCGCGTCTCGGCGTTGCAGGAGATCGCCCTCGAAAGCCGCGCCTCCGATGATTTCGGCATTCTCTCGACCGGTCTCGTCGTCGATCTCATCGGCAAAGAGCCGGTCACCGTGCCCCTCACCGGTGAACTGGCGGGCGGCGAAGCGCATCCGCTGGAGCATCTGCTGACGCTCGAATCGTACAAACTCGAGCCGGGCGAGATCGTGTCGTACTCGTTCTTTGCCGACGATCACGGCCCCGATGGACACCCCCGCCGCACGATGAGCGACCTCTTCTTCCTGGAAATCCGCCCGTTCGAGGAATCGTACCGGCAGATGGAAGGGGCCGGCGGCGCGGGCCAAAGCAACATGCAGGGGGCGAGCGGATCCCCCGGCCAGAACCTCGACAAGCTGATCGACTTGCAAAAGCAGATCGTCACGGCGACGTGGAACCTGCACCGCCGCGATCCCGATCTGAAGCAGCCGGACGAAATGGAAATCGTCCGCACGCTCTACGAATCGCAATCGTCGGCGCACGAGCAGTTCGAACAACTCGCCGAAACGCTGGCCGAGAACGCCCCGGCGGACCGCATCCGTGCCATCTTCGAGCAAATGAGCCAGGCCATCGAAGCGTTCACCGCGGCGCAATCGACGCAGGAGGCCAAGCCGCTGAACGATGCGCTGCAAGCGGCTCGCGGCGCGTTCCAGGGACTCGTCCGTTTGCGGCCGACCGATCATCGCATCATGCAGGGCGGCCAGAGCGGCGGCGGTGGGGGAGGCGGCGGAGGCTCGTCGCAGCAGCAGTTGGAGCAGCTCGAATTGAGCGATGACCAGAACCGCTATGAATCCGAGAAGTCGGCCCGCAACCCCGCCGAGGCGTCGGAACAGAAGGAGAGCCTCGCGTTCCTCAACCGGCTGAAGGAACTCTCGCAGCGGCAGCAGGGACTGAATCAGAAGCTGAAGGAAATCGAAGCCGAGTTACGGACCGCCCAGACGGAGGCCGAACGCGAGGAGTTGGAACGGCAATTGAAGCAACTCCGCGACGAGCAACAAGAGATGTTGCAGGATGCCGATGCGCTCCGCAACAAGATGGAACAATCGCGGAACTCCGAGAAAACCGCCGACACGCGGAAGCAGTTGGAGCAGACCCGCAAGCAACTGGTCGACGCCACAGAATCGCTGAAGGAAGGCCAGTTGGGCCAGGCTCTGAGCGCCGGCACGCGGGCCGAACGCGACTTGCAGAAGATGGAGAACGATTTCCGCCAGAAATCGTCGGCCCAACTCGCGGAGTCGCTCAAGCAACTGCGCAATCAAGCGAAAGACCTCGCGGAAACGCAGGACAAAGCCGCCGAGGAGTTGAAAGCCCTGTCCGAACGCCAGGACAAATCGCTGCGACAGCGGCAGGAGCGTGAAAAGCTCGCCGAGACGTTCCGCTCGCAACGCGACAAACTCGATGAGGCGTTGAAGTCGATTCGCGAAACGGTGGAGGCCGCCGAGGAATCCGAGCCGCTCGCCGCGAAGAAACTCTACGAAGCGGCCCGCCAGGCGCAGCAGCAGAAAACGGATCAGGCCCTCACGGCGACATCGCAGCTGCTTCAACAAGGCTTTCTGCCGGAAGCGTCGCAAACGGAACAGATCGCCCACAAGGGATTGAACACGCTGCGGGAAGGGATCGAAGCCGCCGCCGATTCGGTCCTCGGCGACGAACTCGCCGATCTGAAGCGGGCCAAACAGGAACTCGCCGAGCTGTCGCAGCAATTGCAGCAAGAAATGGCCGCGGCGAAAGGCGAAGGCCAGCCCTCGGAAGGCAAATCCGATTCCGAGCAACCTGGTTCCGGCGCGGAAGGAAAATCCGATCAGCCTGGATCAGAACCCGGCGACCAACCCGGCGAGGGTCAGGGCAACGGGAATGGAGCCGGAGAGTCGCCTTCCGAAAGTCCGTCGTCCGAATCTCCCATGCCGAACGAAGGCGAAGGAACCGGTAAGTTGGCTGGACAAGGAAAAGGCAAACCGGGACTTCGCGGCGGCAAACGCACATCCTCTCCGCAACAATCTTCGCAACCCGGTCCGGGGCAGAAGCAGCCCGGCCAATCCGACGGCGGACAGGGAGGCGGCCCCGGTGGGCAAGGCGGCCCGCTCACCGGCGGGAATTACTCCGAATTTGTCGACCGGCTCCGCGACGTCGAAACGCTGCTCGACGATCCTGAATGGCAGTCCGACGTTGCCAAAGTCCGCGAGCAGGCTCGCAGCTTGCGCGCCGATTTTAAGCGACACTCGAAGCTGCCGAACTGGGAGGTCGTCGACGAGGACGTCCGCCAGCCGCTCGTCGAACTGCAGCGACGCATCGCCGAGGAAATCGCCCGCCGCGAATCGCCGGAAGCGTTGGTCCCGACCGACCGCGACCCAGTCCCACAGCGCTACCGCGAAGTCGTGCGGAAGTATTACGAACGCCTGGGAGGCGGCGCCCCATGATTCTCGCCGGTCTCGTGTTCGGCGGCCCCGATTGGCGGTGGGCCGCGGCGGCGCTCGCCGCCGTGGCGCTGTTGGTTGTCTGGCGGGGCGCGGCGATTTATCGGCAGCGCGGCGGGTGGTCTTCGCTGGCGGTCGCGGGCAAAGTGTTGGCGATGCTGCTGATCGCGTTGTGCCTCACGGAACCCCTTTGGAGCAGCGTCCGCACGCGGCCCGGTGCGAACCTGTTCCTCATCCTCGCCGACAACAGCGCCAGCCTCACCATTCGCGACGCCGATGCCTCTCAATCGCGCGGCGAACAGATGAAATCGCTGCTCGCCAGCCGCGAACAGAATTGGCTGACACGCTTGGAACAGGAATTCGACGTCCGCCGGTTCGGTGTCGGTTCGCGATTGGAACCGATCGGCGATTTCCAGTACCTGAAGTTCGCAGAGCCCCATTCCAGTTTGTTCCTCGCGTTGCGGCAGTTGTCGCAGCGCTTTTCCGAGCGACCCGTCGCCGGCGTGCTGCTTCTCACCGACGGCGTCGCCACCGACGAGCGGCCGCGCGGCTGGACAGGCGACGGCTTGCCGCCGATCTATCCGCTGCTGCTCGGCAAGCCCTCCGGGTTGAAGGACCTCAGTGTGGATCACGTCGCCGTCAATCTCACCGCATTCGAAGACGCCCCGGTGACGATCACGGCGGAAATCCATCAGCAAGGCTTCTCCGGCCGGGAAGTCGCCGCGCAGATTCTCGACGAGAAACAGGCAGTCGTGAAAGAAGAGACGCTGCGGCTGCCCGACGACAATCGAGGCACGTCGGTCCGCTTCCAAATTCGTCCAACCCAACCGGGACTCAGCTTCTACACGCTCAAAGTGACGCCGCGCGAATCGACGAAGCAGGAAGCGACCGAGGCGAACAACGTCCGCCGCATCGTCGTCGAGCGCGGCAGCGGACCGTACCGCGTGCTCTATATTTCCGGCCGGCCGAACTGGGAATTCAAATTCTTGAACCGCGCCCTCGCGGCGGACGACCAGGTGAAGCTCACGGCCCTCGTCCGCATCGCCAAACGCGAGCCGAAGTTCGACTGGCGCGGCCGCGCCGGCGAGTCGAGCAACCCGCTGTTCCGCGGCTTCGACGGCGTCGACGCCGAGACGGAACGCTTCGACCAGCCGGTGATCGTGCGGCTGAACACGAAAGACGGCCAGGAGCTGCGCGACGGTTTCCCGAAGACGGCGGCCGAACTCTTTCCATTTCACGCCGTCATCATCGACGACCTCGAAGCCGAATTCTTCACGACGGTGCAGATGGAACTCCTGGAGCGGTACGTCAGCGAGCGCGGCGGCAGTTTGCTGATGCTCGGCGGGCAGGAATCGTTCGGTTCTGGGGGATATCGCCGCACGCCGCTGGCCCGCGTGTTGCCGGTGACGCTCGACGAAATGCCGGCGGCCACCGCCGGGCTGCGCTGGAAATGGAACCTCACCCGCGATGGTTCGCTGCAACCGTGGGCGCGGCTTCGTTCGACGGAGGAAGAAGAGACGCGAAGGCTCAAAGCGTGGCCGGCGTTCCGCACGTTGAACACCGTGGGCCGAGAGAAGCCCGGCGCAACCGTCATCGCCGAAGCCGTCGATCAGACCGGCGCGACGCGGCCCGCGCTGGTCGCGCACCGCTTCGGCGAAGGCCGCGCTGCTGCGGTCCTCCTCGGCGATTTGTGGCGGGCGCATCTCGAATTGAAAGACGACGAGAGGAAGCAGGACGACCCGGCGAAGGCGTGGCGGCAGATGATCCGCTGGCTCATCGCCGACGTCCCGGAACGAATCGAACTGCGGGCCGCGCCGGTGGAAGACGACCCGGCGGTGACGCGGCTGGAGATGCGGATCAAATCGCCCGACTTCCAGCCGCAGGACAATTCCAGCGTGATCGCCACCGTGCGGTTGCCGGACGGTTCGACGCTCAAGCTGCCGTCGGAGCCGTCGCTCGCCGAGGCCGGCCTGTACGACGCCGTCGTCGCCTCGCAGCAGCCGGGAAACTATCACGCCTCGGTGGAAGTCACCGACAGCGCCGGCGCGCTCACCGGTTCGAGCGCCACCGGCTTCGTACAGGATCCCATCGCTCAGGAATTCCGCCGCGTCGCGCCGGATGCCGAATGGCTGAAAGAACTCGCCGGGACAACGCGCGGCGAAGTCCTCACGCCCGACCGCCTCGACGATTTTGTCGGCAGCTTGACTCGCCGCCCGGCCCCGATCACCGAAGCGACGACGTCCGCGTTGTGGCAACACCCGCTGGTGCTCGCCCTCATCGTCTTCGGCCTCTGCACCGAATGGGGCCTCCGCCGCTGGAGGGGACTGCCGTGAGGGAAATCCAA
>CAZDGB010000105.1:0-20658 GCA_964504645.1 uncultured Planctomycetaceae bacterium
GTGGCACGGCGCGGGCTGGACGTTCGTCGCGTGGGGCGGCGCGCACGGCGGCCTCCTCGCCGTCAATCATCTGTGGAATCGCTGGCGGAAGGATCAAGAGATCGCGGCGTGGCGGTTCTTTGCCGGGCGGGTCGCGACGTTCCTCGTCATCGCGCTGACCTGGGTGTTGTTCCGGTCGGAAAGTTTCGGCGGGGCGGTGCAGTTCTATCAATCGCTGTTCGGCCTCACGAACGCCGCGTTCGATGAATCGCTGTGGCGGCAGGTGCGCGACGCCGGGTGGTGGGTGCCGGCCGGGTTGCTCATCGTCTGGTGCCTGCCGAACACGCAGGAGTTTATGGGCCGCTGCGGGCCGGCGTTGCGATACCGCTATCGCCCGGCGAGCGCCGGCTGGTGGCAATGGTCGCCGACGCCCTGGCACGCGCTCCTCACAGCGGGAACGTTCGTCGTCGCGCTGTCGCTGTTCTCGCGGGTGAGCAGTTTTATTTACTTCAATTTCTGAAGACGCGCGCTCCGCTCGCAAAGCCTGCGCGTCGCGGCTAACCTGTGGAAATTCGGGACGTCACTCCACGGGATCCATCGATCATGAAGCCGCAATCGAACGCTGCGCCGCGCATTCTGGCTATTCACGCCCATCCGGACGATATCGAAATCCAATGCGCCGGGGCGCTGTTGCTACTGAAGCAGCGCGGCTGCGAGATCGTGATGGCGACGATGACGCCCGGCGATTGCGGCAGCGCGGAACTTGGCAGCGAGGAAATCTCCGCCGTGCGGCGCGGCGAAGCGAAGAAAGCGGCCGATCTGATCGGCGCGGACTACTACTGCCTCGAGTTCCGCGATTTGAGCATCACGCACGACAACGACAGCCGCCGCCGCGTGACGGAAGTCGTCCGCCGCGTGCGGCCGGACATCGTGATCACGGCGCCGCCGGTTGACTACATGAGCGACCACGAAATGACGAGCCGGCTGGTGCGCGACGCCTGCTTCAACGCGTCGTGCCCGAACTACGTCACGCACCAGTGGGACCCGGCGCCGCCGCACGCCGCGGTGCCGCACCTGTATTACGTGGATGCGATCGAGGGCGTGGATTGGTACGGCCAGCCACAGCCGTTCGATTTCATCGTGGATATTTCCAAGACATTCGAGAAGAAGCTTGAGATGCTGGCCTGCCACGATAGCCAGCGGGCGTGGCTGCGGCGGCAACATGGACTGGACGAATACCTCGACGGCTGCCGCCGCTGGTCCGCCGCCCGCGGCAAGGAAATCGGCGCGGCGTACGGCGAAGCATTCCGGCAACACCGCGGGCATCCGTATCCGCACGACAACAAACTGCTGGAACTGCTGGGTAAGTAAAGACAGGAACCGGAGATTTCGCAGATGAGCCAGAGCCGATTGGCGCAGATTTAGAGTCGAAGTCAGGATGGCTGCGAAGAGGCAAAAAACGCGAAAGAGAAATGATCAAAGGTCTGATTCCAGTTCTTGCGCCTCTTTCCGACCGGTCACTAATCTGCGTTAATATTCCCGCATCTGCGAAATCTGCGGTTCCGGTCTTCTGAACTCGACACACAGGCGGTTTCCGGGCACAATAAGCCCCGAAAATCACGGTTTCCGCTTTCAGGAGCGATTGCACGATGTCGGATCACGCCAGCCACGAAGCGCACGGTCACGAGGCCGCCGTTCTGCCCGCCGGCGACGGGATGCGTTTCGAGAAGTCCGAGATTCAGGAGTTCGTGGACGACGACCGCGACACGGGCAAAAAAGTCGGCGTGATGCTGGCGTTCATCTTCTGCTTCCTCGTCATTTTCATGACGGGCGTCGCGTGGTGGACTAGCCGCAACGAATCGGTCGGCGAGGACCCGTTTGAGGGGATTCCGTCGCAAACGGCGCCGGCCGCCGGGCATTGAGAACTGCAAACCCGCAAGCGTTGATTATAAGCCCAGCTTTTCAGAGCGTAAGCCGGGCTTTATCAATCCTCCGTCATCCCCAATCGCTGCCGCGCCGTCTCGGCCCACGGTCCGTGCTGGTCGAATTGCAAGTAGATTTCCCAGTGCGACTGGGCCTCGTCGAGCCGGCCCGTGTGCCGCAGTGCTTCCGCCAGATGGAAGTGGGCGTCGGGAAAATCGGGATGCGTGGCGAGCGCTTTTTGAAATGCGATGACGGCGGAGTCGCTTTGCTCGGTCTCGGCGAGGACGCAGCCCAACTGCGTCCAGGCTTCGATGAACTCGCGGTCTAACTCCACCGCGGCGTAATACCGCTCGATGGCTCCGTGTCGATTGTCGAGCCGATACAACACCTCGGCGAGGTGATATTGCGTCGTGGAATCCGCCGGCTCAAGGGCAAGCGCCTGTCGGAACGCATCGACCGCGGCTTCCAATTCATGGTCATCAGCCAAGCGGCAGCCTTCGTGCCGCCATTCCGCCGCCGTGCGGAAGACAGGCTTCGGAGGAGGCAGCGCAACGATCTCCGGCTCGGCTTCGGTCGGCTGATCGGGATCGAAGTCAATCAGCCGTTGGCCGGTGACGGAATCGACGAGGCCGGTCGAGTCGCGATAGACCAGTTTCCGGTCGCTGGCGAGGATCTGCAATTGATCGAGCGTCCGCTGCATCGGCTTGAGGGCGTTGAGCCGCTTGAAGCCGTCGACAATTCGTTCGACCGGGACGCCGCTGCCGACGAGTTCCGAGAGCCGGCGGGCTTCCGAAACTTCGCGGAAATCGAAGTAGGGGAGCCGATAGACCCGTTTGACGGCGTGGATCAGCCCGAGGCGTTCCCACCGGCGGATTTCGTGTACCGACAGTTTGAGTATCTGGCTGAGCATTGCCGGTGTGTAGAGTTGCGTCTGCCGCTGTGCGGGCGATTCCAGTCCCAGCGCCTGTAGCCATTCGGATTCATTCAGCAAACGGAGCGCGTGCCCGCGTTCGCGGAGTTGATGCGCCTGTTCAAGTTTCACCGAGATACGGCCGTCGGCTTCGAGGGGCCAGCCTTCCTCGCCGATGACCAGCAGCGTCGTCGATTGGCTGACGTTCGCGACGGCTTCGCCGCCGTGTTCGACGACTCGCTCCGCCGCCTGCTTGTGCGTCATCGACGCGAGCGTGCCGGTGAACGCGACCTTCTCGCCGCGCAGGACTTTTTCGTCGGCGCGATCGGTCGGTGCGTCGTCGGTGGTGGTGGATGAAGACATAGTGGCAATCTCGTTTCGGTTCAATTATAAGCGCTTTCAATGTTTGTCGCAGTCGTCGCGTGCCGGCACTGCCTTTCCCAACCCACAAGCGATCACCCCAACCCTCGGAATTTCTCACTGTCGGCTTTGAAAACGATCGATCCGGACGTCTGGCAGGCGATTCAGCACGAACAGGTTCGCCAGAAAGACGGTCTGGAGCTGATCGCGTCCGAAAACTACACCAGCGCGGCGGTGCTGGAAGCCGTCGGCACCGTGCTCACGAACAAGTACGCCGAGGGGTACCCCGGCAGGCGGTATTACGGCGGCTGCGAGCACGTCGACGTGATCGAATCGCTGGCCCGCGATCGGGCCAAGCAGTTGTTCGGGGCCGAGCATGCCAACGTGCAGCCGCATGCCGGGTCGCAGGCCAACATGTCGGTCTACATGTCGATCCTGCAGCCGGGCGATTCGTTCCTGGCGATGGACCTGTCGCACGGCGGGCATCTGACGCACGGGATGAGTCTTAATTTCTCCGGCCAGTTGTACCGCCCGATTCACTACGGCGTGCGGCCGGACGATCATCGCATCGACTTCGACCAAGTGGCGAAACTGGCCCGCGAACACAAGCCGAAGCTGATCGTCGCCGGGGCGAGCGCGTATCCGCGGGAGATCGACCACGCGAAGTTCGCGGAGATCGCGAAGGAGATCGGCGCGCTATTCATGGTCGATATGGCCCATTACGCCGGGTTGGTCGCCGCGGGGATTCACAACAGTCCGGTGCCGGTGGCCGACTTCGTGACGTCGACGTCGCACAAAACGCTGCGCGGCCCGCGGTCGGGGTTCGTCCTCTGCAAGGAGCCGCATGCGAAAGCGATCGACAAGACCGTCTTCCCCGGCTTGCAGGGGGGGCCGCTCGAGCATGTGATCGCTGGCAAGGCGGTTTGTTTCCACGAGGCGTTGCAGCCGTCGTTTAAAACGTATGCGCGGCAGATCGTGGACAACGCCCGCACGCTGGCCGAAACGCTGATGGCCGGCGGCATCCGGCTCGCGAGCGGTGGCACCGACAACCATCTGATGCTCGCCGACGTCACCACCATCGGACTCACCGGGAAGATCGCCGAGCAATCGCTCGACAAGGCCGGTATTACCGTCAACAAGAACATGATCCCCTACGACCCGCGCAAACCGCTCGACCCGAGCGGCATTCGCATCGGCACCGCCGCGCTGACGACCCGCGGCATGAAGACCGACGAGATGAAAAAGGTCGGGGCATGGATTCTCGCCGCGCTGAAATCCGCCGAAAACGCCGCCGGATTGGAGCGCATCCGGGGCGAAATCCGCGAGTTCTGTCGAAATTACCCCGTGCCGGGTATCAACTAACGCCGCATGGTTGCGAGTTCGCAACTCGACGAACTCGCAAGCGTCTGTTCGCATGCTACGTTTCAGGCGGGTGAATCCCGGCGGCGAGGGGCGTGCGCTCCGACGGTGTCGATTCTCCCGCTTGCGCCGAATGCACCGGCGGCCTGACGCGGCCTATGTCCATTGCTGCTCCCGCACTTTCGCTCGAACATCTGGAAGCGACCTACATCGGGCCGCTCTCCGACGATCTCGACTCGTCGACGAACGAAGGGCAGGGCGTCACCAGCCCGGCGGAAGCCGGACAACGGCTGATCGACGTCAGCCGCGCCCACTGGCTGGATGCACCAGGGGCGCTGTTGCGGCAACGTTTACTGGCCGCAGGACTGGTTCTGGTCGGTTGCCTCGGCCTGTTGTACCTGCGTTCGTGGTGGCTGTCGGAGGGCGTGTGGGCCTGGCTGCGGGGATTGATCCTCGTCCATACGCTCGGTTGCGTCGTGCTGTTGATCGGGCGGCGTTCGCTCCATCTGCGCGAACTGCGCGGGCTGGAACTCGCGCTCTTCGTGCCGGTCGGCATTCAGCTCTACTGTTTGCAGCTCGATCTCTTGTGGAACGCCGCCGAGGCGGAAAACGCGCTCCAGGCGCACGAGGTTTTGCAGATCGCCACGTTCGGCTTCGCGCTGTTAATGATGGCGTACGGCATGTTCATGCCCAACAGTTGGCGGCGGACGGCGGTGATGCTTGTCCCGCCGGCGTTCGCGCCGGTCAGCATGGCGGTGAGCGGCCTGTGCCTCTATCCCTGGCTGCAAACGCAGATTTCGACGCTCAAGCTCTTCGAGATCACGCTCGTCCCGCTGGTCTCGGGCGCGGTCGCCACGTACGGAGCGTGGACGTTCTCCACGCTGCGGCATGAAGCCCGCAAGGCCCGCAAACTCGGACAATATCATTTGAAGAGAGAGCTCGGCCGCGGCGGCATGGGGCAGGTGTTTCTCGCCGAGCACCAGCTCCTCAAGCGTCCGTGCGCCATCAAGGTCATTCATCCGGAGCACGTCGTCAATCCGCTGGCACTCTCCCGCTTCGAGCGGGAAGTCCGCACCACGGCCCAACTGTCGCATTGGCATACCGTCGAGGTCTACGACTACGGCCACACGGAAGACGGCACGTTCTATTACGTGATGGAATATTTGCCCGGCATGAACCTCAACGAACTCGTGGCGAAGTTCGGTCCGCTGCCGATCTCGCGGGCGGTTCACTTCCTACGTCAGACCTGCGCCGCATTGCGGGAAGCGCATCGCGAAGGAATGATCCACCGCGATCTCAAGCCCGCGAATATCTTCGCGGCGGAGCGGGGGGGCGTGTACGACGTCACCAAGCTGCTCGATTTCGGCCTCGTCACCGACCGCCACGAGGCAGGCCTTTTGGCCGATCGCATGGCCGACGGCGCGACGCCGTTCGCCGGTTCTCCGCTTTACATGTCGCCGGAGCAGGCTCGCGGCGCCGAGAAGATCGACGCCCGCAGCGACGTCTACTCGCTGGGCGCGGTCGGATACTACCTCGTCACGGGCCGGCCGCCGTTCGAGGGAACGTCGCCCTGGCGGGTGATGACGGCTCATATTCACGACGCGGTCGTTCCGCCGTCGCGATTCCGTACGGACCTACCGTCGGACCTCGAAGCCGTGCTGATGAAATGCCTGACGAAGCGAGCCCAGGACCGCTATCAGGACGTCCTCGAACTCGCGGCCGCGCTGGAGAACTGCGCCGCGAACCGCGTCTGGACGTTCCGCGACGCGGAAGACTGGTGGGCGACGCACGTGACTACGTGCGAGTTGTAAGCTCGCTTGCGCTTCGCGACGCAAACAAGTTCGCTTCATCGATTGCGCCGCGAAGCGCAAGCGAAATTCGACGTTCTACACTTCGACGGCGACGCCCGTTTGCGCCGTGATGCGTTGATAGTGTTCAATCCGCCGGTGCGCCGCGAAGTTGAAGACGTTCTCCTTGTACGCCTTCGCCAGGTCGAGATCGCATTGGAACGTGATCAGTTCGTCGCCGAGCGACACCGTTTGCGCGACAATTTCGCCCGTCGGCGCGACGATGCAGCTTTGGCCGATCTGGTTGACCCCTTCTTCCACGCCGGCTTTAGCCACGCCCACGACCCAGCAGGCGTTCTGATACGCACCGGCCTGCAGGCATAGCAGGTTGTGAAACCCTGCCAGGTGATCGCTGGCGGGGTTCGCCGGGTTGTGCATCGGCGTGTTGTAGCCGAGGACGATCATCTCCGCCCCTTGCAGCGCCAGGACGCGGTAACTCTCCGGCCAGCGGCGGTCGTTGCAAATCAGCATGCCGAGAACGCCGCCGAAGCACCGCCACACCGGAAAACCGAGATTGCCGACCTCGAAGTAATACTTTTCGAGATTCTGAAACGGCTGCCCCGCCTGCACGCAATCCCAGCCCGGTAAATGGACCTTGCGATACTTTCCAATGATTCGCCCGTCCTTGCCGACGAGGACCGACGCGTTGTAGCGATGCCGCCGCCCGTTCTCGACGGTTTCCTCCGCATAGCCAAGATGAAACCCGATGCCGAGGCGGGCCGCTTCGTCGAACAGCGGCTGCGTCGCCGGATTGGGAAGTTCTTGCTCGAACCATCCGCTGATCTCGGCGTCATCCGTCATGTGCCAGTGCGGAAAGAACGCCGTCAACGCGACCTCGGTGAAGACGACGAGGTCGCAGCCGCGGTCCTTGGCGTCGCGCAAGAGGCGAATCAGGCGATGCAACACGTCCGCGCGGCTTTCGTGCCGCAGAATCGGCCCGCTCTGAGCCGCGCCGACGGTGAGATAACGCGACATGTTGGCCCTTTGCAGGGTGGGCTATGCCCACCATTTTGATACGTTTCGAAAAGGAATTGGTGGGCAAGCCCACCCTACAAAACGTCCATCATGGGGCGAATTCGCGCCGCCGGGAGCTGGCGACCCGTTTGTTGGAAATGATCGATCACTTCCTGAACGACGTCTCCCAGTTCCTTGTAGACCTGGACCGGATCGTCGCCGTGGATGCCCGTAATGAGATCGGGGCACTTGCCGATGTAGACTTGGTCCTCGTCGCTCCATTCGACCCAGCGGTGGTAGGCGTCGATCGGTTTCATCCTTCGGCCTCCTCAATCGCGCGTTCGACCTGCTTTTCCTGGTATTGCTTGGCGTCGTCGCCGTCGTGACCACTGAGGGTTACGGCGCCCGCGTAATTCGGATGCGTGAATTTCCGGTGAGAACCTTTGCCGCCGCCAGGCACCAGCGTAAAGCCCGCATCCAGCAGGTCTCTCACCAACTCGCGGACTTTTCGGGACACGGCACTATCCAAAATAGCACAGACCTGACACCAAATCTGCACAATCACATCGAGCCGGTTCGCCTCGCAGAGCCTCGGCAAACCCTACGAGATCAAAACTGCGACAGGAAGCGCACGTCGTTCTCGTAGAACAGGCGGATATTGTGGATGCCGTGCCGCAGCATGCAGAACCTTGCGATGCCGAGGCCGAAAGCGAAGCCGGAGACTTCTTCGGGGTCGTAGCCGACGGTGCGCAGCACGTTTGGGTCGACCAAGCCGGCGCCGCCGAGTTCGAGCCAGCCGTTCCGCCAGCGGACGTCGACTTCCACCGACGGTTCGGTGAAGGGGAAGAACGACGGCCGGAAGCGAATCGTCGTTTCCTCGCCGAGGTAGCTCGTGGCGAACAGCTTCAGCACTGTCTTCAGCGACGCCATCGTCACGTCGGGGCCGATCATCAACCCTTCCATCTGGTGGAACATAAAGTGGTGCGTGTCGTCGACGTCGTCCGGACGGTAGACGCGGCCGACGGAGACGATTCGCACCGGCGGCTTGCGCTTCTCCATCACGCGGATCTGCACCGTCGAGGTCTGGCTGCGGAGCATCAGCGGGCCGGTGTTGGTCTGGGCCGTCGCCAGGAAAAAATTGTCGAGCGGATCGCGGGCTGGGTGCTCGGCGGGAATGTTCAGCGCATCGAAGTTGTGGTATTCATCTTCGAGTTCCGGGCCATCGACGACTTCGAAGCCGAAGCGGCCCATGATGTCCTTAAACTCTTCGATCGTCTGCGTGAGAGGATGCAATCGGCCGAGTTTCGGTTGCACGCCGGGGAGCGTCAGGTCGATGGCCGTTGCGGCGAGCGCCGGCTTGGCGAGCGCGGCCTGGCGTTCGTCGAGCTTCGCCGTCACGCGGTCGCGGACTTCGTTGAACCGCTTGCCGACCACGGGACGATCTGCCGCTGCGACTTTGCCGACGACGGCCTGCAGGTCTTTGAGCTTGCCTTGCTTCTTGCCGAGGAACTGGATGCGGACCTGCTCCAGATCGGCGGCATTCCGCGCGGCATCGAGCGCGGCGAGAGCCTCGGTTTCGAACTGTGCACACGCGGCATCGAATTCAGCGGACATGAATGGCTTCTCTGAAGGAGCCGAAAATGTGGCTCGGATCGAATCTAAAATAACGTCGATCGCATAAAAAAACCCGGCAGAGCCGGGTTCGGAGTTCATTCGCATCGGTCCGGCACGTCAGGCCGTCGCTTTGGACGCAGCCTTCGGCAGAGCGGCCTTCGCGGCGGCGGCGATTTCGTCGAACACCTGCGGATTGTGGATGGCGATTTCGCTGAGCATCTTGCGGTTCAGCGTGATGCCGGCGAGGTCGAGGCCGTGAATCAGCCGCGAGTAGGAGATGCCGCGCATTTCCGCGGCGGCCTTGATGCGGATGATCCACAGCGAGCGGAAGTCGCGCTTGCGAGCGCGGCGATCACGGTAGGCGGTGCACCGGGCGCGGACGACCGTCTCCTTGACGACGCGGAGCAGCTTCCGCCGCCCCATCACGCGGCCTTTCGCCTCCTGGAAGAGACGATTGTGAGCCCGACGCCGGGCGACGCTGTAACTGATTCTCATGGGAGGGAATCCAATCCTGTCGACAAAAAAGCGGTGCGTTGAATGACAGCGGGGTGAGTTGTGAGTGGCAGATTGGAAGGATTTTCCCAACCCATAACCTACAACACGCCGCCTACAAAATCGGGCGCAGGCCCTCGATGATCATCTTCGGCTCCCATTTGTCGAGAACCGTGTCCTTACGCAGTTGGCGCTTGCGCTTACCGGATTTGCTGCTGAGAATGTGGCCGCGGCCGGCGCTGCGGCATTTGACTTTGCCGCCCGCCGTCACTTTGAACCGTTTGGCCAATCCCTTGTGCGTTTTCTGTTTGGGCATGATCCATTTCCTGCCGGCGACAATTCCGTCCGCCGAGTGATTTTCGGGAATCGAAGAGTATAGCGGAAAGCGATTTACGATTTCCAGTCACAGCCGCGGTTTGTCACCGCAGTTTTTGTTTTCGAGCGGCGTCGCCAACCGGTCAATTTTTCGCATCGGCAGGTCGGCGGATCCAGGAGACCATTCGACCGCAGCGCCGGGCGAGACCTGGCAAATACCGATGCGTGAAGGCCAAAATCGGCAAGAAAAGCAAGAACGCCGCCGTCAGATACTGGATCGGGCCGCCGAGGAAAATCGCCTGAATTACGATCAACCCCGTCAATAGATTGACGCGGCGTTCCAAATCGCGAATTCGAGTCTCTGCGGCGTCCTGCACGTTGTTACTTCCAAATGTTAGGGCTGGTCAATTATGAGCCCGCGGTTGCCAACTACGGCTTGGAAATCATGACTTCGGCGTCAGCACGGCCGTCATGCTTTTGCCGCCTTCCATCGACGGGTTTTTCTCGACCTTGGCGATATCCTGCAACTGCTGGATGATTTCGTCGAGCATCTCGCGGCCGCGGTCGTGGTGGGCGTTTTCCCGGCCGCGGAAGATGACGGTGAACTTCACCTTGTCTCTGTGCGTGAGGAACTCGCGGGCCTGCTTGACCTTGAAATCGATGTCGTGCTCGCCGGTCTTGGGGCGCAGCCGCACCTCTTTCAGCTGGACCTGATGCTGCTTGGTGTTGCTGGCGTGCTTCTTTTTCTGTTCGTACTTGAACTTGCCGTAGTCCATGATGCGGCACACGGGGGGCCGCTCGTTCGGCGCGACTTCCACGAGATCGAGGTTGGACTCATAGGCCAGACGCTGCGCCTCGGACGTCGGAATCACTCCCAGCATTTTTCCGTGCTGATCGACGACGCGAATCGGAGTCAGACGGATTTGATCATTCAAGCGATGCGAGATTTCGATTGTGGCATTCTCCTCAAAACCAGGATGCGATGATGGCGACACAAATTCCCACGCCTCCACCCGGCGCGAGCGTAAAGATGTGTCATTGATATCTCGGAAAGCACTCCCCGTCAAGAGGTTCGGGCGAAAATCTGCACGCCGAAAACGGCAGGGTTTGATGGGGGCTTGGGCAAGTCCGGGATTCCATGAAATTTTGACCGCCGGTGATTAAACTAGAACCTCATTCCCCTTTCGCCACGCACTGGAGATTTCCGATGTCCGCTCTCGCGATTCAATCCGCCACGCTGCCGCAAGGCGATTTCGGGCCGTTTCCGATCGATCCCGCGTGGATCATCGAAGGAACGCCCACGGCCCGCGGCAACGTTTTCCTGCAATCGGCCGACAAGAAAATTTCTTACGGCGGCTGGGAATGCACGGCGGGGAAGTTCCAGTGGGTCTTCGGCTGGGACGAATTTGTGCACATCCAGGAAGGGGAAGCCACCATTCAGGAGGAAGGTGGCAAGACAGTGACGCTCCGCCGCGGCGATCTGGCCCACTTTCCGAAGGGGATGAAGACCGTCTGGACGGTGCCGAACTTCGTCCGCAAGGTCTTCACACTACGAACGGACGAACCGCTAGTGATGTAGGGTCCGCCGTTTTCTCAATTGGCACAAAACTGTGTGTCCATGCTGCTGCATGGTCCGCACAGCGGACCCTACGTCACAGTTCGCCGCTTTCGGCGGGAAGCATTTCCGTTTGTTGACGGGCCTTTGCGGCCTCATAGAGCGGCATCGCTTCGGGAATCCATTTCGTAAGTTGCTGCACGCGGGTCTGGTGGCTGGGGTGCGTGGAGAGGAACTCCGGCGGGCGGCCGCCTTTGCTCTCGTGCTGCATTCGCTCCCAGAATTTCACCGACTCGCGCGGATCGTAGCCGGCGGCCGCCATCAGCAGCAGACCCATGTGGTCGGCTTCGGATTCGTGGCTGCGGCTGTAGGCGAGGATGCCGAATTTCGCGCCGGCGTTGAGGATCATCATCAACTGCTGCTGCGCCCGCGGGTCGTCGCCGCCGATCGCTGAGCCGACCGACGTCGCTCCGATCTGCGCAAGCTGGCTGTGCGCCATGCGCTCCGCGCCGTGATGCGCCAAGGCATGCGAGATTTCGTGGCCGATGACGGTGGCGAGGCCGGCGTCGGTTTCGGCGACGGGTATGATGCCGGTGTAGACGACGATCTTCCCCCCCGGGAGGCAGAAGGCGTTGCATTCGTCGCTTTTGACGACGCTGAGCTCCCACTTCATGTCCTGCGGCTTCTGCTTCGTGAGCCGCAGGAATTCGGGGTTGTGCGTGGCGTTAGCCAATCGCGTCGTGATCTGTTCCACACTGTCGACCAGCGGGCCGCCGCGCACGACTTCGACGTCGCTGAGCACTTCGCGGAAGGCCTGCGCGCCGAGCGCGGCCTCCTGCTGCGGATTCATGCCGACGACCTGGTGCCGGCCGAATGGACCCTCCTGGCAACCGCGGGCCAGGGTGATGCCGATTAGAACCAGCCCGATGAGAATCGGCAGCCAGCGCATCTGCATGCTGGGCTGACGGCGGCCGTAGTAAGGCGAATACGACATGATGTGGTTTCACAGAGGTGCGAAAGCACCGACGGGACGCAGCCCGCCGGCTTCCCGGGTTGATTATAGGAGTTGAATCCCGGTTCGTCTGCTGACCGGCTTGGTCATTTCGTCGTGCCGAACTTCACCGGCAGCGGGTGGTCGAGCGTGTCCTTGTTCGCCTGGAAGCCGTCGCCGTCGAGGTCGACGAAGATCGGGTTCGTCAGCGCAGCGGGCTGCCACGGTCCGGGCATGACGGCGGTGGGGAAGCGACCACCCACATTGCCGGCGACGACGATCAGGTGGGCGTCGCGGGCCAGCGCCACTTCCAGCGTCTCATCGAACTTGACCACGCCCGCACGGAACACGTCAGGCGTTTTCTCGCGGCTGTAATCGTGCTTCGGATCGATGCGGCCGTTGACAAGCACGAAGACGCGGTTGATGTCGAGCCAGCTCGGCGTCTGGACCTTCACTTTGAGAGAAACCTGCTTGCCGGGGGCCGCGAGGTCCTGCCCGCAAGTGACTTTCTTCGCCTGGCCCGGCTCGCTCGCCCAGACTTCGAGGAAGGGGCCGTTCGACATGACGAGGCGGCCCTCCTGCGCGGCGTGGACCATCTCCATCGGGTCGATTTTCGCGGGATCGTCGGTGGAAGATTGAATCCAGTTCCGCAGCCCGCCCGAGCCGTGATAGTTGTAGTGGGCGTCGGTGTTGACGACGCCGTAGATGCGGAAGCCCTGATTCAGCAGTTGCAGCCAGCGGAAGACGTTGTTGTGGTACTTGTTGCCGCCGGGGAATTCGCGGACCGGAACAAGCTGCAGCGCGTTGTCGACAGGATGGATCTCCATCACGTCCATGAAGGGGAAGGCCCGTTCGAAGCCGTTGTCCGGGACGCCGTCGCCGTTCTTGTCGTAGAACATCCAGCCGGTGTCGGGGTGATTCACCTGCACCAGCTTGTCGCTGCGATCGTCCCAGAGCGCGAGCCGTTCGATCTGCTCCTCCAAGTTGTCGGCGACGAGCGGTCCGCCGTTGTCCTGCGTGTGGGGCGTCCGGCGGAGCGGGAACGCGTTCTGATGATTGAGCGGCAGCGGCTGGCCGGTGAGTTCCATGCCGGAGACGGTGGCGATGAAATCCTGGACGCCAAGCCGTTCGATGTGCGGGACGTAGGTGTCGACGCGGTTGTGCTCGGTGCAGGGGGCGAACTCGATGTGCTCGGCGACGAGATTCAACACGCGGCCCAACTGGCTGCCGGTATTATCGCCGGACGGCGAGGAGTGGCTGTGAAAATCGCTGCTGACCCAGCCGGCGGTGTCGACGACGCGTTCGAGCTTAGCGGCGACCGTTTGCGTTTTCCCCGGGCCGACCGCCGTCGCGAGGCGGGCGATATTGAATTCCGGGCCGTGGCTGACGTCGATCTGGTAATTGCCCGCCGGAAGTTCCTGCGTGAACTTGCCATTCGGCGTGTAATACAGATTTTTGACGGCGAATTCTGCGGATTCCGGGCCGAGATCGACTTTCCACGGATTGCCGTCGAGCGGCGTGAACATCACCTTGCAGGGGAGCGGTTGGCCATCGGCGTCGGTGAAGGCGGCTTCCAACAGCCCGGTTTTGAAGCCGGGGACTTTCAGGTCGAACTTTCCGTCGTTAGCGACGTCGATCTGCAACTGATACTGGTCGACGCGGTTACCGAAGGCGCTGACGCGCACGGCATATTTGCCCCGCGGAACGTGTGTATCCAACGTTCCTTCCACCGTGGTGCGACCCGAAGCATAGAAATCACCGCTCTCGGTATAGAACTCGACGAGCGCTCGCCGGAGAGGTTGTCCGGCGGCGTCCGAAATCATGAGAGCGGCTCGACTAGCGACTGTTCCATCGCCCGGATCTTGCATCGCGCGGAGATCGAGCAGATTCTCCGCCGGCCACAACCAGCGCGTGATGGTGAACGATTCTCCCGGCGCGAGGGTCTTTTCGGTCTTGCCTTCCATCGACTTGTAACTGAACGTACTCAGTCGGGCGTCGCTATTGATCAGCATTGTGCCGGCCAGCATCGGATTGCTCTTCAGCAGTAGGCCATAAGCCTGGTTCCAATGCCGGTCGTAAGCCCAGAAGGAGCGATGCTCGCCGTTCGGAGAGCGGATAAGGTCCTCTTTGCCGCCGTCGAGCCGCAGGTCGTCTTCAAGCTCGAACGTCAGCGGGGCCGCGCTGGAATTCTTGTACATCGTGACAACCTTCAGGTCACGACTGCCCGCTGCCAACTCATAAACCGTCAGGACTTCTGGCTTGGATTCCGTGGCGGGCGCTTCCATCACGACGGAGACGGTATCTCCTCTCTGGGGCACATTCGGGACGAATCCACCACTTTCTCTCAATGGTTTGTCGGATGTCGCCGTCGTTGTAAACTTCGAATACTTGTAGTTCCGTCTGCCGGGATAGAACGCGCTCAATTGATCGGACTGGTCTTGCCGCGTCGTGAAGTCGATCAGCGCGCCGCCGACTTCTCTCACCGTCATGTTGGCGTTGCGCGTCGGCAGCGGTTGGGCGATGACGGCGACGAGGTGGTCGTTCCGCAGCACGATGTCGCCGTAGATCGCGTCGACTTCCTTGCCGGCGGGAGCGAACTCGTCCCAGTTCTGTTCGTCGAGCACGACGACGGTCGCTTTTCCGGCGTCCGATTTAGGATTCTGCCGGGCCGCGGGAATAACCACCGCCGCGGCGAGCAGGACAACGGTGAGCAAAGCGGTCAGGGGAGCGCGTTTCATGACGGCGCAATCTCTGTTGGAATAGTGTTCGTGGCACCTCGAAGAGAGTTTGCCACGGATTTCACGGATCCGCACGGAGAAAATCAAGACTCAACAATCGGCGCGTTTAACGCCACCATTAGCGAGCTATCCGTTCTCTCCGTGACATCCGTGCTCTCCGTGGCAAGAACTCTGGTTTCAGTCCGAGCCTTTGGCTTCCGCGGGTTTGTCCGCTGGGCTGAGTTTGACCCGCTGGTTGTACGACCGCAATTCGACGGCTTGTTCGGCCGGAAGGATCGCGAGGCTGTGGAAGCCGTTGTACATGGTCGGCGTGGTCGATTCGTGCAGCGGTTTGCCCGATTGTTTGTGCAGGACGAGCAGGTTCAACTGCGAGAAATTGACGTTGCCGCGCTGCTTCCATTCGCGGGAGCAGAAGACGAGGACCGGCGCGATGCGCAGCCGGTCGACGATGAGGTGCTGGTTCTTGAGCGATTGCTTCCACAAAAGCTTGCCTGTCGCCCGTTCCCAGGCGAAAAGGGTGCCGTGGGCGCGGACCGACGGCAGGCTTTCCGCAAAGTGATGGAACCCGGCGTTCGGCTCGCTGTTGACCAATAGGTAGACGCGGCCCTCGTCGGCGAGGGCGTAACTTTCCTGGCGGGAACCGAGGTCCTTCGATGTGAGAGCTTCCAGCGGGCGGCGTTTGCCGGTCGCGGTGTCGACGAGTTCCGCTTCGCCGGACGACGGAACGACGAACAGCTCCTCCGCGGAGAGCCGTGCGAGGAAGGCGCCGGATTTGAATTCCTCGCGCCAGACGTCGGTTCCAGAGACGGGATTGTGCCGGCGGAGCGTGGTGCGGCCGCCAGTCAGCAACGGGATGTTGAGCTGCGGAATCTTGAGGGCCGCGCCCGATTCGGCGAGCAGAAAATCGTTGCCGACGATGCCGAACGCCTTCTCGAGGACCTTGTCAAACTGTTCGACCGGAACCGGCGTGCCGTCGGCGACGCGGTAGCCCTGGGCCTGCTGGCGGTTTGGCGTGAGGAGCCACAGCACGTCGGGACCAGCGGCAACGCGGGAATGGGGCGGCACGTTCGTCCGCCGCCAGATTTCCGTACCGGTCCGCGCATCCAAAACGTGCAGCGCGCGGCGGCCGTGCACAGCGACGTAGCCGGGCTGCACCGCGGCGAGCCGGTCGTCGCCGGTCTGCTGCTGGAAGATCGGCGAGTGCAAGCCGCTCCCTTGCGACGCGGCCCACATCGGCGCCGTTGGTTGACGGCCGGTGTAGGACGGGGGCAAGCCGCCGTCCGCGAGCCCGTTGAGCGAGACGCTCCACAGCAACTCTTTGGTCAACGGGTTGAGCACCTGCAACACGTCCTGGTGGACGATCGCCACACAGTGCCCCAGCGTCTGCGCCGAGAGATAGCCGTTGTGGCGATTGCTCGTCCCGTTGCGCAGCGGCGCGAGCCAGCGGAAACCGTTCGCGTCGCGCGGCTCGAACGACAGCCGCTGCTCGCGCGGGAGAAACTCGATGCCGACGGCGTCGAAAAACGGCAAACGGGAATCGGCCGGGATCTCCTGCGGCGGCTGGTTGTAGACGTAAGGCAACTGCGTGACTTTTAGCGGCCGCTCGTCCCACGTCGGTTCCAGTGGTGGAAGGTCGGCGGGAAGCTGCAACGATTGACGCACGGCCTCGGCGACTTGCGCGCCGGTGCGGCCGTCGGGAAGCGTCGCCGCGCCGAATTCTGTTTCCAGCCGGCGGAGATGCCACGCGGCATCGGCAGAAAGATGATGGCGATGCAGAAACTCGGCGAGCTGCCACGTCGCCCACGCAGCGGATGAGGAATCATTCGCCTCAGTCAATCGCAACAGGTCGATCTCGGCGCGGCCCGCGTCTTTCGCCTGGGCCTGTGCCTCGAGACGTTGGCGAATGAGCGGCTGCGCCCCCGGATGGAATGCGAGCAGGTCCGTCACGCGTGCGCTGGGTTCGTTGTCCGGCGAAATCTTTGCGATGATGTCGGCGATGCGGGCGTCGATCTGCTCGCGCGCCGGGCCGGTCGCAGCCGACCAGACGTCGCGCAGCCGGCCGCCGAGCCACGTCATGCGCTGCGTGAGAACCTTGGCGTCGTCTGTGCGGGTGACGAACCCCTCAGCCGGCTCGTTCGTCAGTTTCCAATAGAGGTCGAACGCCTGCTCGTGGTGCCCGGCGGCGAGAAATCGCTCCGCGGAGAAATCGAGATGTAGCAGCCGTTCTTCCGGCGTCTTGGCGGCGGTTTCCAGTTCCGCCAGCGCGTCGGCGCTGCCGGCGAGATTTTTCCGGATGACTGCCGTCAATCCGGCGATGCGGTCGCGATGCCAGCGCTCCTGCAAGTCGTCGGGCAATGGTTGCTGCGCGGCCTGCTTCAATAACACGATGGCCTGCTCGGCTTCGCGATTGAGCAGGTAGATTTCGGCTTCATTCAATAACGCGATTGGATCGTGCGGATTCGCCCCCTTCCGCCGGCGGATCTCTTCGCGCAAGGCATCCTGCTGGCGGAACCCCGTCAAACCGCGCGGCGAGAGCGACGCCATGCGGCCCTCGTGCAACAGCAAGTTGCCGAGCGGAGGCTCGCCCGCAGGAACGAACGTTCGCAGCGCGGTTTTGCCGTCGGCGATGTCGATCACCCGCAACTCGCCGGAATTGAGCGGGAGAAACAGTTGCGTACTCGTGAGGGCGGCGCGGCCCGACGGCAGCGCGTCGTCGCCGATGTCATGCGTCCAGAGTTTCTTGCCATCGGCGATCGAATAGGCGATGACGGAACGAAGTCCGACGACGAAAGCCTGATCGTCGGCAATTCCGGCGAGGTACTGTCCGTCTTCGCGCTGTGCCTGCCAGCGGAGCGTTCCCGAGACGAGATCGACGCAGATCAACAGGTTGTCTTCGGGCGGCGTGTAGAGAACGTGCTGGCCCACGATTGTCGGAGCGCCGCCGCCCCATTGTCCGCCGAGTTCGCGCATCGGTGCGACATTGCGTCCCATCGAGACGTCCATGCCCTGATTCGCGGGACTGTAGCGCACGGCCCACAGCACGGTCTGTCGCAGACGGTCGACCGCCACCAGCCAGCCGAGCGTGGTCGGGCAGACGACGATCCCTTCCGAGACCGACGGCAGCGCGGCCATCCAGCGGCGCACGAGGTCCTGATCGATCTTCGCATCGGCATAGCCGATGAGTTGCGACCAGCGGAAGCCCCCCGTCCGGCGGTCGAGGCACCACAAACGCAGCTCGTCCCCTTTCGCGCCGATGACGAACAAATCGTCTCCCTCGGGCGTCGGCACGCCGTGGAAATAGACGCCGGCGAGCGGCAACTGGAATGATTCGCTCGTCTCCGGCCCGCCGACCATCCACAGCGGCCGGCCGGTCTCCAAGTCGTACGACGACAGGCGGTTGGTAGACCAGGAGAAGCCGTACTGATCAGCCTGTTCGCCGTCCCAGCCCCAGTGATAGCCGGGATGATGCCGCGACATGATCCCCTGGTCTTCGAGGACGAATACCTGGCGGCCATCGCTGGAGAGGGTGTTGTATGCTGCATCGCGGAGCATCAGGTTCATCAGCGGATGCGAGTCCGCCTGCTGTCCGCCGAACGGGTCGTGCATCTCGTTGAAGACGTGGATCGACTGCGGCTGGTCTCCGTCGTTCTCGTTGATCATGCCGGTCGCGATCCGTTCGGCGGACATCCCTTCGATGCTTTCCCAAACCGGCGCGCCGGTTTCGAGATCAATAACGCGGACGCCGCGCAGGTCGCGGTAGATCGCCTTGCCTCGAGTCGCCAGCGGCTGGGCGGCGAGCGAAGTCGGACGGTTCTGATCGCCGAGTTCCTGAATCATCCATTCGAGCCGCTGCCGCACGGAGTGGCTGGCAGAGTAGGGGACGTGCCACTCGGCCATCAAAAATGGCGCGCCGCCGATCTGCACGCCGGTGCGGGCCGAATTTCCCTGCAACTGGAGCCATTCGGATAACGGCGATGCCCCGTGCGACGAGCGCGGCAAGGCTTCGATCCAGGACTTTGAGCCGATTTGTGCCGATCCACTTTCCGGCAGCAGACGTTCGGCGTCTTTCTCACGGCCCGCTAACTGATAGACCGCGGCAGCCTTGACGCGCCACGCCGGGGTTTGCACGAAAGACGCCTTGGATTGCTGCAGCTCGTCGAGCCATTGGGACGCGATGCCGAATTCGGCGCGGTCCTGGTGAATCCGCGCCAGCGCATCGGCTGCTTGATAACCGGCGTCGGTATGAAAGAAACGCGTCGCCACGCGGATGACGCCGGAAACGTCGCCGTCCCGCAGAGCATCCGCCAACAACTGCTTTGCGAGGCCGCCGTTCTGCTGGCGATAGCTTTCGAGCACCGACTGAGGTGCGCGGCCGAGTTCTCGCGCGGCCATCACGCGGACCGATTGCCACTTGCCGTCCGGCAATCGATGCAGCGAATCCTCCGGCAGATCGAGCAGGTGCTGCAACAGCGTGACGGCCTGCTTCCAATCGTTCTTCTTGATCGCGGCCTGTGCCAGCCGCAGTTGATGTTCGATCTTGGCGTCGTGCGGCGCGCGGGCGTCGATGTAATCCCGATCCGAGGGATTGCTCCGCGCCGGTTGGGCTTCGCCTTCCTTTTCGGCTTTCGGATTCGCACGGCCGGCGCGCCCCCCGCGCGGCCGTCCTCGCAACCCGGCAGGTCGCGGGGGGTTGAATACCCGTTGCAGAATTTGAAGCGGGTTAAAGCCGGGCAGGGGTTGAGCCGGCTGGCGTTGCACGGCGGCGTCTGCATCCGCCGGCTGGTCTTCGTCTGCAGCGGCTTGGGCAGCCGGTACGGGTTGATCATCGGCGTGCGCCGTGATCCGAAATCCACAGAGCAGGGCGAGGGCGAAGCCCATCGTCCAAAGGGCGCGTAGCGCAGACATTCCTGTCTCGACGCCCGCGATTTTTCTGGCAGCACCGGAAAATCGAACGACCACCAGTCCCTCCTCGTCTGCCCACGGACCGTCGTGATCCCGGCGTTCCGAAACTCCTGCTGGCGACCATTTTCAGTATATCCCTTCGCCGGAGGATTCCACCACTCGTGACTGGTGAGTTTTCGGTGAACGAATCACGGAACCAGCCGGGTCTGCGGAGCGAAGCAAGGTCGCCGCGAACTCCCGTTTCATTCGCGCTTCGTGTAGAATCTCTCCATGGCGGTTCGGCCCGGTCGGACCGTCTGATTTTTTGTCCGGACCAAACGAGAAAGAGCAATTGTGACCGCCACCGCCGTCGTCGGCCTGCAATGGGGCGATGAAGCCAAGGGAAAAATCGTCGACCTGCTCACCGATGAGCACGACGTCGTCATCCGCTACCAGGGAGGCAACAACGCCGGCCATACGGTCCGGTTCGACGGGCAGACGTACAAGCTCTCGCTGCTGCCGACCGGCGTCTTGCGGCCCGGCGTCACGGCGGTCATCGGCAACGGACTCGTCGTCAATCCCGAGGCGCTGCTCAACGAGATCAAGTCGCTTACCGATCGCGGCGTGAAGATCGACAGCTCGAATCTGCTTCTCAGCGACCGCGCCCATGTGATCTTTCCGCATCACATGGCCGAAGAAGCCGTCCTCGAGCAGAGCCGCAAAGGAGAAGCGATCGGCAC